>NZ_LSZI01000021.1:0-199563 GCF_001647535.1 Acinetobacter sp. SFA
AGTTGGGCAGAAGTATTTTGGTCTAACATTGCTAACGCCTCCAGAGGAGTAAATGTTTATTTGATACAGCCATGATAGGACAATCGATTGAATAGGTAAAACAGGTTGTTTTTATTTTATTGATCGGATTTTATGATTAAAAATTTAATTATTATTCTATTAATAATTTTATACATTATGACCGAATCAAATTATAGAGAGATAAATTTAAAGATTAAAAAAATGCTCCCTTTCAGAAGCATTTTTTTAGTTTAGAAAATTCGTTGTTCGATCCGCAATGAACGTCCTTTAATCGAATGAGCCAGTAAAAATAGAATAAGACTGAGCAATGCAGACAAGATAGCAATACCAATGATCACGATATTCACGATCTTAGTAACCTCGTCAGCTTGCTGTGCTTGACGCTCTACACTTTGCGCCACAGGAGTCAAACTTTTGCCATAGACCTGTTGCTGCATGGTCCAGATCTGTTCAGGTTTGAACCCATATTGCTCAAACTTGGCATCTTTTTTCTCGGCCTCAACCACTTGGGCCACATAAGGCCGTGCTGCAGATAAATCGACGGGCTTATGTAACAGTGCCGTTTGTGCCAGTAAATAAGACTTCACGGGGGCAGCAATCTCTGAATCGGCCAGATAACGGGCAATTTCACTGTCATTGATATTACTATCGTAATACACCACTTGCTGATAAGCATCATCCTGATCATTGCGCAGATCATGCTGCCAGTAAGTTAATCCTGACCAGATCAGAATAAATGCAATCAGCCATGCGACAAATTTCAGCACGAAAGACTGAAAACGCACATAAAAGAAACGTAGCTTTTTCATTAGGCTAATTACAATAAATGCGCCAATGAAAGAAGAAAAAATTTTAATAATTAGCCAGCCAATCCAGCTTAACAAACTAAAAAAATAATCTGGACTGTCACCAATGCTAGCCAGCGCAGCGTCGACACTGACTGGTAAGTGCAATTGCTGAACTTCAGTGCTCAGACCAAAAAAGCCATAGACCAGCTCCTGCTGGAAAAACAGGCTGATCAATGAGGCTATAAATACGGTAGATGTGGTCAAACCCAATAACATCAAATTGCGTTGACGTCTTTTGAGTGCGATTACACCCTGCTTGATGTCCTGAGGTTTGACGGCATATTCATCTAAGGGCGGCAATCTCTACTCCTTCTTACAGATTTTAGCCCTACCTGATTTAGTTGGGCTTGGATCCACTGGTACTTGATTCAATTACCAAATGATTCAGATTATCCTGTAAAGCTTTTAAACGCACGGTCGCTTCTGTACGTTTTTGTACACCTTCTTTCTGGATCTGAATCACATCATTTACAGTTTTAATGAGGGTATTTTGCACATGTTCAAGCGTTTCGATATCAATCACCGAGCGCTGGTTAGCTTTAGCCGTATCGACCGAGTTCTGATGTAACAGGTCTGCATTACGGCGCAGCAGCTCATTGGTAGCATCATCAATGGTATTGGCCAGCTGGACACTGTTCTTTTGTTCGCTCAAGGAAATTGCCAGACTGATCTGGTTTTTCCATGCCGGCAAAGTAATATTCTTGATTGCATAGAACTTGTCGACCAGCATGAGGTTATTTGACTGGATAATCCGGATCATCGGCAAGGTCTGCATGGCAGACTGCTGCAAGACCTGTAAGTCACTGATACGCTTTTCCAGATTATTGGCCAGATGATTCAGATCATAAATTTTCTGTGTGGTGGTCTGGTCTTGTGGCAAGGCGGTTAAAGCAGCAATTTCCTGTTGTAGCTCCTGTTCGCGTAAACGGCCTGCGGCAATATGAATACCGAGCTGCTTATACTCTTCCTGCACTCCATCGAACATTTTGTCCAGGGTATCGACTCGGGCTTTCAGTCCGGATTGTGAAGTTTCGATTTCTTTCACCAGCACATCTAGCTGCTCTTTGGTGGTATTAAAATGTGCATCAAAGTTATCTTTTGCACCTTTAAATTTGCTGATGATATTGCCAAAAAAACCTGAACTTTTCTTTTTATTAAGAATACTGCTGGTGTTCAGCTGCTGCGCCACCTGCACGACCTGATTCAGCTTTTGTCCTGTGGCATCCAGATCCCTATTTTGAACCAGATTCAGTAATTCATCGGTATAGGTCGAGGTTTTGGTCGCAATATTTTTACCATATTCCGCCACGCTGTTATGGCTCATGTTCTGTAATTCTTTACGTGCAGCCAGCACTTCCTGAAAGTCAGCAGGCTGCAGGCCCAGTTCTTTCAGGTCCATTTGCTGGAATTTTTGTTCGACCAGTTCACTCGAGCTTTCAACAGGTAAATTTACTAAATCAGACTTGGTCATAGTTCACCTTATATTGTTATGATTTCGAGGGTTTCTCGAGGGATTTTTTTAACGTTTTAATCAGACGCTCACGACTATTATCAAGTTTTTCCAGATCACTTGTCGAGTGTTTCGTCTGGCTTTGTTTGACATGATATTGCCAAGCCGGAATCAATACCTGTTGAGCCTCCTTAAAGCGATCCAGCAAGCTAAAGGAAAGCTGCTGGGAAAGTTGCATCTGGGTAATGGCAATGTCATTACTACTCTGCAAGGTTCGCAGGGTATTGATTTTCTTGGAGAGACGTTCTGAAAAATTATCCAGAGGATGCTGATTCTTCACAAATTGCGGATATTCGGACAGAAACTCTTCTGCCGCGACAATATGCTTGGCCATCTGTTCGCGCAAACCTAAAATCTGCTGGAATCGGGATTGCGATTTCTGGATTTCAATCTGCAATTTGCGGCTTAAGTGATCAGCCTGATCCAGCAGACGATCCAGTCGCTGGTAATACTCAACCTGACTAGAGCCATAATCCAGATCAATGCCTAGCCATTTCTGAAGAGCATTGAATTTACGTTTTTTCAGATACTTTTTAGATTCTGCCAGTGCCTGAATCAATTGCTCAATGGTCTGACTCAGTTGCTGGGTCAAGTGCGGATCGACCCCATTCAGCAGAACCGACTGAGCCTGAATCAAGGCATCAGCATAATGGTTCAGCCCATATTGATTAGCCAGTGCAGGTACAAGCTCATTCCGCTTGATCGCTAGAATTTCCTCACGATCAAACGTCATGTCAGTTAAGGCAGGCAGGGCTTCAAAGCGCGACATAGGGGAGACGATATCCTTTAAAAAGTGAACTAAAGAAATCTTGAACATCTTTGAATGTAGCAAAAAAACAGGCTGCGTTGTGTATATTTATCCAGAAATTCGTTACATCACTTTAACTAAATCCATGTTTTATCTTTATTTTAATTATGATGTAGGCTACATGATATATAGACGAATATTTATATTTACCCCTTAAAACTTTTTAAATTTTCTAAAAGCTTATAAAAGCTAGAATCAACATACAAAAAAGCCATATTGCTATGGCTTTTAAAAGATGTTCAACGGACTTAGAGATAATCCCCTTCGCTCTCCGGCTGATAGAGCACTTTCTCGATAGTCACTTTCATCGTATGACCATCCGGCTGTGGCCATTCAATGGTCTGACCTTCAGCAAGCCCCAGAATGGCTGCACCTATGGGTGCGACCACATTGACCTGCCCTTTTTCACCGTTAAATTCATGTGGGTAAACCAAGGTCACCTCAACCGCTTCGGTTGAAGGCGCAATCGTCAAAAGGACACGTGAATGCATGGTCACGATATTGCTTGCGATCTCTTTTGGCTCAACTACTTCGGCACGTGCCAGTTCATCCTCTAAGCGAATCATGGTTTCACTCAGCTTGCTCTGGTTCTCCAGCATCGTTTCTAGACGCTGCAAATCCTGCTCAGATAAAATAATGTTGGGTTTAGTCATTCTTATTACCTTGTTTAATTCATAAGTGAAAAATTAATCAATTAACTGCCGGCAGCATCTTTAAATATAGGATTTGCCTAAATTCAAATGCCACCAATCCATAGAATATTTAAATAAAAAAGAATGATGTCATTCATAGCACTTTTTCAGTATTTCCTTACAGTAACATGGGATTTACTCAAGTGCTTTATCTAGCGTGCCATCCAGCAGGATATCCAATATTTTTAAAACATCAGATTCTGAAAAATGACCCTGTAAATGGTGTGAAGCACTACATGGAGCGAATGGTCCACTCTTTTAAAACATTTAAAAATAAAGAGAGTTGATGAAAACTTTAAGCCAGATTTAGAAAAACTCAATATGATTTTATTGATAATTTAGTCTTACATCATAGTCTTCAGGCAGACATTTATAGAACTTAAAACATCATTTTGTACATAGTGATCTCAACTGAAATTGAGCTCGATCAAGTACAAACATATTCTGCAGCCTTACTTTATACAGCTATAAAAAAAGCTCCCGGTTGGGAGCTCCTTTCCGTTTATAAGCAATTATGCATAAACTGGGAATTTAGCACATACCGCTGCAACTTTTTCTTTAACTGCACTGATGACAGCTTCGTCGCCTTTGGCATCCAGAATGTCAGCGATCCAGCCAGCAAGTTCACGTACTTCAGCTTCACCGAAACCACGAGTAGTCACAGCAGGTGTACCAATACGGATACCTGAAGTCACAAACGGAGAACGTGGATCGTTTGGTACAGAGTTTTTGTTCACAGTAATGTGAGCAGCACCTAACCAGGCATCAGCTTCTTTACCTGTGATGTCTTGTTTAATTAAAGATAACAGGAACAAGTGGTTTTCAGTACCGCCAGAAACAACTTCATAACCACGAGCCATCAATACTTCAGCCATTGCTTTAGCATTTACTACAACTTGTTGCTGGTAAGCTTTGTATTCAGGCGCCATAGCTTCTTTAAAGCAAATTGCTTTCGCCGCAATCGCATGAACCAAAGGACCACCCTGGTTACCCGGGAATACAGCCGATTGAAGTTTCTTCTCGATCTCTTCGTTTGCTTTCGCAAGGATCAGACCTGAACGTGGGCCACGAAGTGTTTTATGAGTTGTCGTCGTAGTTACGTCAGCGATTTGCACCGGACTAGGATAAACACCTGCAGCAACCAGACCTGCAACGTGTGCCATGTCAACAAACAGGTAAGCACCTACTTTGTCCGCGATGTCACGGAAACGCTGCCAGTCAACGATTTGGCTGTATGCAGAGAAACCGGCAACGATCATGCGTGGCTTGTGCTCAAGCGCTAAACGCTCAACTTCTTCGTAATCGATCTCGCCAGTTTCAGGGTTTAAACCGTACTGAATTGCATTATATGTTTTACCAGAGAAGCTTACTTTTGCACCGTGAGTCAAGTGACCACCGTGAGCAAGGCTCATACCCAGAACTGTATCGCCTGGGTTCAGAAGCGCTAAGTAAACTGCTGAGTTTGCTTGTGAACCAGCATGTGGCTGAACGTTAGCATAATCAGCACCAAAGAGTTCTTTAGCACGGTCAATCGCCAATTGTTCGATAACGTCTACATATTCGCAGCCGCCATAGTAGCGTTTGCCTGGGTAGCCTTCCGCATATTTGTTAGTAAGTTTTGAACCTTGAGCTTCCATGACTGCTGGTGAGCAATAGTTTTCAGAAGCGATTAGCTCAATATGAGCTTCTTGACGAGCATCCTCATTCGAGATTGCTTGAGCTAATTCTGGATCAAATTCAGCGATAGAGATATTGGCAAACATTAGCGAGGTCCTATTGATTTAGGGCTTTTAAGCCGTGCTAAGATTGGCGCGTATTGTAGCATGAAGTTTTGAATTTTCGATCATGAACTTTCTCCACTTTGCAATAAAAATGGCTCATGTCTCAAAAACATGAGCCATTTAGATAAAAATAAGTTATTGAATTGGCATTAGAGATTTTACATCTGAAATAATATTAGCAATATTCAGTGCATAGACGCTACCATGATCCCATTTAGTCGTATTTGATTCATCCGTAATATAACGTACTGAGGTTTTTTTCTGATTCGCTAATTGAACTAAAACATCTGTTGCTGCTTTCGGAACGGTACTATCTACTGAACCCTGATAAATAATGGTCGGTGTAGAGACTTTCACCAGTAAAGGCTGAGAATCCTTTTCCAGGAAGCTTTTCACCACTGGAATACTCATAAAATTAGCTTGAGTACGCGGGTATCCTTCTAAGGTCTTTTTATCGTTAAGATAAATTCCCATTGCATTACCGAATTTTTTGCCCAATACGTCATAGCAATCTGTTTCAGCATTCTTCGCAATGTTATCGGTTGGCATTTTGAAAATCTGGCTATATTGCAGATTTGGATTCGGGTTTCGCAACCCCGCAACAATCAATGCAGTAAAAGTATCTAAAGACGCTAAAGTTTCAATTTTTTTATTCAGATCTGTTTCCTGGCCTGCCTGCTGTTCACCTCCTGACAAAATCAGGCTGAAATTAGAAGCGGGTGCTAAAGCGACCGTACCTTTATAGGTCATTTGAGAAGCGCGTGCAGCATACTGGGCAGCACCTAAAGCAGCCTGACCACCTTGAGAATGTCCAACCGCCATCCATTGGTTAGAAGCTTCTGACCCTAAATAATCTTTTGCAGCCACCACTGCATCGGTCAGCGAATATGCCTCACTCTTAAGATTCAAGAAAGGATGGGGTTCTTTGCCACTCGGCTCTCCCAATCCTTCATAATCAGGTGCAACCACGATATAGCCAGCTTGAAGGAATCCACTAATCATATTTTTGATAAAAGGATTAAGTTCATTTCGACTTGGCGCACATTGATCAGCTACACCAGTCGTGCCATGTGCCCATGCGACGATCGGCCATCCTTTTGCTGGAGGCGTTCCCTCGGGTGTAAAAACTAAAGCAGTGGCCTGTGTTTCTTTACCATTAACCCCTAACATCTTATAGGTCATGATCACACTTTCGTCAGCGCTCCCTGAAAAATCTGTTTGAGTATAAGCTGCAGGTGTTGCCACCACCGGATTATCTATATTATTTACCGGAATAGCAGGTTTTGCCTCGTAAAAAAGATCATTATCACTATCATCGTTACAAGCGGTTAAGGCTAAACTTAATGTGAGAAGAGTACAGGTCAGTACATGACGTTTCATCGATCTTATCCTTGTCTTATTTATTATATCTAATGAGTTTTTCTGGTTTTATCCTAAACAAACGATAAAACTAGACTTAATTTCCCAATTTATCTAAAGAATATCAAGAAAAGAATGAGTTATTTTTGTGTTAAATTTACATTAGTTTAAATTTATTATTAAATTAACAAACTTAAACGAGGCAAAACTTCCATCTTCCCAAACCATACACATGGTCGCCACCAGTTAAAAAGCCTGCAATCAATACAGAAATAAAGCAATTCAATTGTCAGTAGCAAAATAATAATGTTAGATTTTACTCTCTTCTCTTTTCAGGTGTATTTCCGACATGCAGGCCATTATCCTTGATACCGAAACGCATACTTTAAATGGTCAACCCATTGAAATTGCCTATGCGCCTGTCGAAATTGTAGATCATAAAATCAGCCTGGATAAAAGCCGTCTTTTTGATCAGCTCTATACCTGTGACGAACCCATTTCTTTTGCTGCCATGGCCGTGCATCATATTCTGGAATCGGATCTGGAAGGCCAGCCGCATTACAGCACTTTTAGCCTGCCGAATGAGACAGTCTACATGATCGGTCATAATATTGATTATGACCTCCGTGCCATTCAAAAGTGCGATGTTGATACCTCGAAAATCAAGGCGATCTGTACACTGGCTTTAGCACGCCGGGTCTGGCCCGATGCAGAAGCACATAATATTTCCGCCCTGATTTACATGATCACCAAAGGCAGTGAGCGAGCGCGTGAAATGATCCGTAAAGCGCATCGTGCTGACATGGACATCATTTTAACTGCCAATATTCTGATGCACATTGTCCATCATTTAAAAATCAATAGTATGCAGGAATTATTCGAGGCTTCTGAAGATGCCCGAATTCCACGTACCATAAATTTTGGTAAACATCGCGGTACTGCCATTGCAGAACTTCCGGCTGACTACGTACAATGGTTATTGCGTCAGGACGAACTTGATCCTTATTTACGTAAGGCCCTTGAAAATACGGCGATTACCACATTATAAATCTTATCGAAATACGCTTCGGTATTTTAATAAATACTTCATATTAGTGTAATTCTGACAGACTATGCTCAAGCTGAATTTAAGCAACTATCTATTCAGCTATGATGCATTTTTATAAGACTCAACGTGGGATCGAGGTACTCCAGGATCGCTCTCTTCCACTCACCGCACGTCAACGCCGCTTATTGGTTCTGATCGGCAGCCAGGATTTCAACCTATTAAATGACGCTTTAAAACAGCAACTTGCTCCTGCCGAAATTTTAGATCAACTTTATGCCATGGAATTAATTGGGCCAGCTGAAACCGGCGATTTAATACATTGTCAGAAAACAGCTGAGATAAAAGTAGATACAAAAATTGACCTGGCGCATTCCGAGAGCCATCGCCTTCTAAATTCATCTAGCGGGATGAATCAAGACAATCATTCCCATCTGCCAGAACCGCAGGCTTTGTATTTTGAAGACCTCAAATACCTGATGATGGAAAGCTTACAAAAATACTGCGGCTTGATGGCCAAACAGCAAGTACAGCATATTTCACTAGCTCGGGATGCACGCAGTTTGAAACTTTGTCAAATGCAATGGACCACCTCACTTCAGGAAAGCCGCATTGCCCCTCAAGAACTGAATCATATTCTGAAGCAGATCAATTTTGCTCTAGATCAATTACAGCAAAATGAAGTTCATGAATAAAACCTTCTGAGTCTTTAAAACTCTTAAATGAGCAAGTTTAACAATAAGTTCTCTTTGATTTTATAATATAACTGATTGGTTATTATAAATATTTATATTCAGATCAAATTTAAAGCCCTGAATATCAGACTTAAGCGTGATAGAAAAATAATTATAATCCCGCCATATAATGAGCATAGACATTCGATTGGATCATATATATGTCCTGCTATTTAGAATTCGATGCGTTTGATAATCCTATGCAACTCAGCAAAGTCGGCAACTGGGTGATTACTTTTTTAAGCCCGGCGGAAGAACTGCAACTTGTGCAACTGGCAATTACCTATGTGCTTCCACGTCAGATGTGCGACAACTTGCAACCGCGCCGTGTGTTGATTGAAAAAAGTCCTCTCGAACATCATTGGCTGATTCAAGCCATCGAATGTTTTGACAGCACCACCCGTCAGGAAATTTCCTTAACTCCTGAACATCCAACAGCTCAGCGGACTTTAATGCAAATTTTGCAAGAATTTGAAAAATATGATGTGAACATATTACTTAAGCAGATTTAAACGGTTAGTTATTTAAATCAGCTCTTTATTGTCATGAGAGATTGCTTTATTTACAGCTAGATAAATTATGTGCAAGGTGAGTAATTGCCGACATATAAAAAACTCACCAATTAGGTGAGTTTTTTATATGCTGGATCGGTGATGTCGGATGAATAAGTTCAATTTTCACTACCTATCTGATGCCCACTGATTGAATTATTCTACAACACGATAAATATTGGAAGACTGCTGGCTTTCAAATAACAGCTCAATACTCGGCAGAATTGTTTCTCCATCCACCACGATATGTTCAATTTTTTTAACTAAATCAACTACCTGATCATTGTTATGTTCTGCAAAGGAACGTAGCATGGCTTTCACTTCAATCACTTTGCTAAATTGATCTTTCACCTTAATATCGATTATCTTAGACATTTCTTTTCCTCCTAAATTCTCCAATTTGCAGTTTTTTATACCACACTTAGTCCAACGATTAAGGTTAAAGATGTTAGCGAATTTGGCAATGTAAACTTTTTTATAAGGATGAATTGCAAGAAGTAAAATATTAAAATTAGTGCAATATTATTTTAGACAGAAATTAAAAAGCTCGCATTTCTGCGAGCTCTGTGTTGGATGGCTAGTGTTAGATTTATTGTCTGATGATAAACATCAAACTCAACTAACTATCATTGATCCGTCCAACTATTCGGTAGCGTCTTATTGGTTTTACGACCTACCATGAGTTCAATATAGCAATTTTTTTTCAGCAGACAATACCCTTTTACACTTCTAAAAAAGACTTATACAAGATTTTAATTGTGATTTTTTCGTAGAAGACTAAAATATTATTGGCTATTTTATTAATAAACCCTCTACTTGAATCCACCTATTCTTCAAAATTTTTTCTATTTTTAAAATATGATTTTATATACAAAGGCATGTTAGACACTTAGATAGAAACCTATTTATTTTCAATAATATATTAAAAATTAAACTGTAATCGCATTCCTAATCTACACCCGCCTTCAGAAAGATGATGATGTAAAAATATATTGTATCTCTACAGGCTCGCGTCGATTTCTAAAATAGATTGCATGTAATCACCTCATCTACTTATAAAGATAAATACCTCATAACTTTGTCCAAACTCTTCCTCCTATCTACTCATATCGTATGTTTATTCAAAAATTTGTCTAAACAGCCCGACATTATTTTTTAATGTATAGCATGACTGGATATTCAGAACATTATCCGGTTTTAAGATTCCAGTAGGTTTATATACAAACAGTCTGGAAATTTTAATTCTGCTCAAGATAACAACGCTGCCCTAATGGAAATTTAATTTTATATCAGCTTTAAATATTGAAGATAAATACAATACAATGCTCATAAATACATCGAGATATGTCTAAATTTTTATGTCAGCTAATAATTTTAGGAAATACCTTGATCTCAATTTAAGGCAGTTAATACTTTTATTGGCTATCTTTAGTGTGTCCAGCCTTTTTATTATTTCGCTCATTATTAGCTATCAAATCGTAAAAAATCAGTTAATCGATAACTCTCTCATCTTAAATGCTGACCATGCCCATAAAATTGCATTGAGTACAGACAATCACTTTAGAAACATGCTTCTTGAGCTAAACTATAGCGCAAAAATATTAGGTCAAGACTTTAACAACAATGAGCTTAGAGAAGCTGAGGTCAATAAATTAAAATATCAGTCTGAGCACTATAACAGTGTAGTCATCAGCGACCCCCAAGGCCGATTAATCAATTTTTCACCGAATATTCTGAATATTGATAGAAGTAAAATACAACATACTCCGGGGATTAGTGATTCTCTTCATAAAAAATCGACTTATATATCTTCTCCGTATTTTTCTGTCCGAAAAAATTTGATCGTATTTATTTCTCAACCTATTTTTGATAAGTCAAATCATTATCAGGGTTTCATTGGTTCTGCAATTTATTTAAAAGAAAAAAATGTGATCAATCAGCTTCTAACGACCTATAAGAATTATAAAAATAGTTATATGTATGTGATTAATAATGAAAATGAAATAATTTTTCATCCCGATCCTGAAAGAATCGGTCAATCGGCCAGCAATAATTCTGGCCTAGAATATATGCATGCGCATAAGCATGGTCAAATTCGTTTAGTGAATAGCCAGGGAGTTGATAATCTCGCGGGTTTTTCTCATATTCCGACTTCAAACTGGATTGTGGTTTCCCAACAGCCTACTCATGAATTACTTAAACAGGCCAATTCTATTCTTTATAAATTGGCCGCAGGCTTCTTTTTATTTTACCTGCTGGTTTTTTATATTGTATGGAAGCTTTCTGATTCTATCTCGGCCCCGTTAAACCAGCTGGCAGATATGGCGAGTCTATTGAATCAGGCAGAAATCAGTTCAAAAATTAAAGCTATACAGCCCTGGTATTATGAGGTCACAAAATTCAAATTGGCACTATTATTAAGTATCCGCAAGTTTTCACAACAAATGAGCAAAATGGATCATCATATTAATACAGATCCTTTAACCGGGCTGATGAACCGGCGCGGCTTGAATTATGTTATGACTCAAAATATAAAAATGAACATTCCTTTTTCAGTCCTGCTGATGGATGTGGATCACTTTAAAAAAGTGAATGATAATTATGGTCACGATCAAGGTGACATGGTTTTAAAACATATTGCCCATACAATGCAGCAAAATTTTCGTAAAGAGGATATTTGCTGCCGTTATGGCGGTGAAGAATTTATCGTCATTATCCCAAACAGCAATCTGGATGAAGTTTATGAAAGTGCGGAACGGTTCAGAAAAGAAATTGCGTCCAAAGAGATTGAGAACATTGGCAACATCAGCATTTCGATTGGCATAGCCTCTTGGCCAGACAGCTCTAAAAACATACTAGACGTTTTGAAAATTGCCGATAACAATCTTTATCGGGCGAAAGATGATGGACGAAACTGCGTTCGTTATTAATTTATTTTTTTTCAGTTATATACAACAAATTAAATGGTGCGCTCAGCGGGACTCGAACCCACGCCACAGGCTTCGGAGACCTGTACTCTATCCAGTTGAGCTATGAGCGCATCTTTTTTGGATCGCGCACATCATAACAAAAAAAAGCATAAGGTAAAGCAACTATCTCTAACTTCATCATTTTTATGCTTAAGCTTTATACAATGTTCCAAAATAGCAACACAGAATTGCATGTGAATCACTTGGCTTATTTTGCTAGATCACTCACAATATCTCAACTTTTACCATTTGAGATATTCATGACTGATGCACTGATCTTAAGGGATTTGTCGAAGACCTATCGCAATGGCTTTCAGGCATTGAAAGGAATTAACTTAAATGTACCAGAAGGTGAGTTTTATGCACTCTTGGGCCCCAATGGTGCAGGAAAATCGACCACCATCGGTATTATCAGCTCATTAACAAAAAAAACATCCGGTACCGTCGAGATTTTTGGTCATAATCTGGACACCCACCCTTCACAGGCCAAACAGTGCCTAGGTGTGGTCCCTCAGGAATTCAACTTTGCCCAGTTTGAAAAGACCTTCGATATTTTAGTGACTCAGGCAGGCTATTACGGCATTCCAAAAAAAATTGCACAGCAACGTGCAGAGCTTTATCTGAACAAACTGGGATTATGGGAAAAGCGTTCCACTCAGGCCCGCCTGTTATCGGGCGGAATGAAACGCCGCCTGATGATTGCGCGCGCCATGATGCACGAACCGAAACTGCTGATTCTCGATGAACCGACTGCAGGTGTTGATATTGAGTTGCGTCGTTCGATGTGGGAATTTTTGAACGAGATGAATGAACAAGGTACTTCCATCATTCTGACCACGCATTATCTGGAAGAAGCAGAAATGTTGTGTCGCCGCATTGCGATTATTGACCGCGGTGTGATTAAAGAAGACACCACCATGAAAAACTTCCTGAGTCAGCTCAATGAAGAATCGTTTATTTTCGATCTGGCCGAACCGATTGAACCGCTGCATCTGGATATTATCGGCGTGCGTTTTAACCTGATCGATCCGATGACTTTAGAAATCACCATGGACAAGGCACACACCATGAATGATCTGTTCCAGTTACTGGAATCACAGAATATTCAGGTGCGCAGTATGCGCAATAAATCCAATCGTCTGGAAGAGCTTTTTGTGAAAATGGTCGAGAAAAATCTGGATGGAGCTGCGCAATGAACATTAATCAACTCAGCGTCGCTTTATATACCATCGTCTATAAAGAAGTGCGTCGCTTTATGCGCATCTGGCCGCAGACCCTGTTGCCACCTGCAATCACCATGAGCTTGTACTTCGTGATCTTCGGCAATCTGGTCGGCTCACGCATTGGAGAAATGGGCGGCTATAGTTATATGGAGTTCATTGTGCCCGGTCTGATTATGATGGCCGTGATCACCAACAGCTATGCCAACGTCTCTTCCAGCTTCTTCAGCTCAAAATTCCAGAAAAGCATTGAAGAACTGATCATGAGTCCCGTACCGATGCATGCCATTTTATGGGGTCATGTGCTGGGCGGTGTGATTCGTGGGATACTGGTTGCAATCATTGTCAGTGCAGTGAGCTTATTTTTTGCTGACTTATATATCACCAACTGGTTTGTGACTATATATACCGTCTTGATTACTTCCCTGCTGTTTTCTTTGGGTGGGTTTATCAATGCCGTTTATGCCAAATCTTTCGATGATATCTCGATCATCCCCACTTTTGTATTAACACCACTGACCTATTTGGGTGGTGTGTTTTATGCCATATCGAGCTTAAGTCCATTCTGGCAAAACTTATCCTTGATTAATCCTGTCGTATATATGGTCAATGCCTTCCGCTATGGCATTTTAGGACATAGCGATGTCAATGTGAGCGTTTCACTGACAGTGATTACCTTATGTTGTGCCGTGCTGTATGCAGTGGCCTATCATTTACTCTCCCGTGGTTCAGGAATGCGTGAATAATGAGTGTAGAACAATCTCTCCTTGGTAAAGATACCAATTATCCTACTGAATATCAGCCTGATGTTCTGTTTCCAATTTCGCGCGCGCCTGCCCGTGAACAATACGCACATATTGAAGCGATTCAGCAAGGTACTGACTGGTGGCATGTATTTGAAATTTCCTGGTTAAATCCAGCGGGTGTGCCGCAAGTCGCTATTGGACGGATCAGCTTGCCAGCGTCCTCACCAAATCTGATCGAATCCAAATCCTTGAAGCTGTATTTCAATAGTCTGAACTTTGCCAAGTTTGAATCTAAAGATGCCTTTATCGCGATCGTAGAAAAAGATTTATCTGTTGCGGCCGAGGCTGAAGTCAAACTGCAACTGTTTCAGGTCGATGAGTTAGAGATTAGTAAACCTGAAGGCATCTGTATTGATGAGCTTACACCTGAGCGCCTGGAAAATTATCCAGATGCCAGTTTATTGGCTTTGGATTCGGATGATGCAGCAGAAGGCGAAATCCAGCTGTATTCACATTTACTCAGGAGTAACTGCCCAGTTACTGGCCAGCCGGACTGGGGAACAGTTTTTATACGTTATCAGGGTAAAAAACCTTGTTATAAGAGCATTTTAGCTTATATTATTTCCTACCGTCAGCATAATGGTTTCCACGAACAATGTGTGGAGCAGATGTTTGCCGATATCTGGCAACAGCTCAAACCTGAAAAGCTGATGGTCTACGCAACCTATACACGCCGGGGTGGATTGGATATCAACCCTTGCCGTGTATCAGATTTAACATGGATGCCTCGCCCTATTCGTTTAGCGCGACAATAAAAAACATTGAGGTTTAACAATGCCATTTTTTGGGTTTATTCCTTCTGCAGAGCTTTTAAATACAATTCAGACTGCACAACAAAACAAAAATTCCAGTGAACCGCTTTACCCCTTGCGTGATAAAACCGCATTAATGATCAATGATGAAATTATTGATGCGATTCTCACCGAGCTGGTGCGTCGCTTTCCTGCCAGCGATAAACGCGATACTGCGGAAAAACTGGCAGGTTATATCAAGTCGACTGTTGCAGTTTTACTGAAGCAGCTTTTGAGTAAAGCGCCGAATGAGGTGGTTAGAGAATCCATTACCTTCTCTGAGCGTAGCCTGTTTAAAGATCCTGATGGACATTTACGTGTCGGTGAGTCGCTCGATGCCAATCTGGTGACGAATTTGAAACATCATTATGCGGAACTCAAAGCCGGTCAGAGTATCGACAAACAGGCATTTAGCAATCTTTACAAGCAATTTGGTGAAGCGACAGTACGACATTTTATGGTCGACTTTAATAAAACCCTGGATCTTGGCATGATCAAACGTAAGGCAGCAGATATTGGCGCATCTGCAGTGATCAAGGCCATTAATATGGCAGCAGATAAAATCATTCTGAATTTGAATAAAGATGAGCTGCGCGCCATGGCCGAATATCACGACACTTTGTTCTATACAGAATAGTTTTGGATAGTCCAATCTCTGATTTTCTGTGAATCTTGAGAAATCAGCCTGACTTCTGTCAGGCTTTTTTATGATCAGTGAAATAGATTGTTACAGATAAGCTGCCGCGCAAGCCATACTGCCGCAAAAATAGCCAAACTTTCGCTATTTTTGTATAAGCAGCTAGGTCTCTTAATCATCCGAATGTTATCTTTAATCTGGCACTTTAAGCCCTAAGATTGAAAAAATTTATCAATCTTTTTCATGGCATGATTCAAATGACATCGCCAGCAACTCATCTAAAAAACTGGAAATCGTAGCAAGATGTTGAAATCGGATTTTTATAAAAAGTTTAAACAGCTTTCAATCGCACTTACCGCATTTGGTCTTAGCAGTTTTAGCCTGGCCAACGATTTCCAGTATCATCCTTCTTATGCAAGCTTTAAGCAAAATGCCATGCAAAGCTATGGACTGAGTGCCCAGCAAGTCGATTCAGCCATGAGCGGGACGCGTAACCTGCCTAATATCATCACCATCATGAATCGCCCAGGTGAAAGTAAGCCGTGGTATTCGTATAAGACCAATTTTCTGTCTGAATCTACCATTCAGCGTGGCGTACGCTTTAAACAGCAATATGCGGATACGCTTAACCGTGCTGAACAGCAGTTTGGTGTGCCGCAATCAATCATTCTAGGCATTTTAGGCGTGGAAACCGGTTTTGGTAGCAACAAGGGTTCTTTTATCACTCGTGATGCTCTGGCAACCTTAGGTTTTGGTTATGAGCGCCGTGCCCAGTATTTTCAGGATGAACTGGCTGCCCTGATTGCCTGGTCTTATAAAGATGGGGTAGCAACTTCTTCTATAGTGGGCTCATATGCCGGCGCTGTCGGTTATCCACAGTTTATGCCTAGCAATATTCCAAAGTTTGGTGTGGACTACGATGGTAATAGTCATATTGACCTGCGTAATTCAGCAGTGGATGCAATAGGTTCGATTGCCAACTATCTGGCACAGCATGGCTGGCAGCGTAATCAGCCGATTGCCTTTCCGGCACGTTATACCGGTTCAAATCCAGATGCAGTAATTGCCAAGGATCTCACCCAGCCTATCCCTTATGGTGTACTCAAAACTCAAGGCATTAGCCCGATGAATCCGATTGTAAAAATTGATGATCTGGACTTGGTCAATGTGATTCAATTACAAGAGAATTATGGCCAGATTTACTACATCACTTATCCAAATTTTCAAGTGATTACCACCTATAATCGCAGCCGTATGTATGCCACTGCATTGTGGTTATTAGGTACGGAAATTACCAACCGTTAACACTAATAATTAATACAAATTATGAAAGTCAACATTTTTATGGGCCAATTTGAGCATATTTTAAGCAATTTTAATATTATGTTACAATATTGATTATTTTTTAATCAATCATTGTTTATTTTGCGTTCTTTTTTTAACTATTTTAATTAAACACTAGACAGGGTGTTGTCAGCATGAATATTATCCATTTCGTTAAATGTAGTTGCATAAGTTAAATATCAGGCATGTTTACATGGTTTTTCAGCCATTTATGAACAACCAAATAGATATGCTGTTAGGAGTTGATTCGATGCATTCTTCAATTTTGAAGTCTTTTATGGCCATTGCCACGATTGTCACGCTGACGCAATCGCAGGCAGATATGGTTCCGTCATCTTCATTCACCAATGAAAATGATAATTCGCGCCTTGCAACGCGAGTACTCAATAAAGAAGCTCAAAGCTTCAATTCAAATTTCACCAATTTGAACAGCCTTTCAATCACTGAGCGTTCTGGCGATAAAGTTCGCCGTGAAACTATCGCAGCGAAAATTGAAATTCCTGCAGAAGAGCCTTCAGTGATTGAAAAACTGAATACAGTGGCTTCAAATACTGTACGTAAATTCAGTCAGACTGGTACAGCATCTTGGTATGGTCGTCAATTCCACGGCCGTAAAACTGCAAGCGGTGAAACCTTTGACATGAACGCAATGACTGCTGCTCATCGTAGCCTGCCATTGAACTGCTATATTCGTGTAACCAACCGTAATAACGGCAAAAGCGTCGTGGTGAAAGTTAATGACCGCGGTCCTTTCCATGGTAACCGTGTCGTTGATTTATCTTACGGTGCTGCAAAACAGTTAGGTATTACCAGTGCCGGTACTGCAAAAGTCAGTATTGAGCGTGTCGCTGGTCCAAATTCTTAAGGTTTGACCTGCAACACATTTAACAGAAGTCACAGCAATGTGGCTTTTTTTATTGCACTTGATATTGTATGAGAATATAAACAGTTTGGTTTAACGCTATTTTTAAATGATTTAAAAAAATTTTGGCATGTTCCTCAGACCGGATAAAATTCATTTGCCTACATGATTAACTTTTGACCGCATGCAAATTCTGCTTTATATTGCCTAATACGCAAAACATGTTCATGGAATGGAGCGAAGAATGAAAACAATATCTGAATGGTTTGATGAATATAGTGACAGCCACCAAAATAAAACCAATAAACTGATTCACTGGGTCTGCGTACCGACGATCTATTTTTCGATTATTGGCATTCTGGCGCATTTTAGCGCCTTACTGACTGCCCTGTTACTGATTTTGGCTTTTATTTTCTATGCACGCCTGGATCTTGTTTTGGCTGTGGCCATGACTACGTTGACTTTGGTCATGGCCTGGCTCATCTGGATTCTGCCAGTGGGTACAGGTTTTTTTATCGCCCTGTTTGTCTTGGCTTGGATTGGACAATTTTATGGGCACAAAGTTGAAGGCAAAAAGCCTTCTTTCCTTAAAGACCTCCAATTCCTCCTCATTGGCCCAATTTGGTGCATGGATGCCTATCTAGGTAAAATCCTACCAAAATGGAAATCGCGTCATAACAGCGTAATCATGAGCATCTGATGCTACATTCGATTTATCCTATGAGAAGAGCCTTATTGATAGGCTCTTTTCTAGTGGTTTAAGCCATGATCTGAACACTTTCACTCAGTCTCATACTGCATCGCAGTCAATCACATTGAATTTTCCACTCTATTCATGCTCTTCAAGATAGACATATAACGCATCACAAAGGGTAATAATCGAAACTAAAGCAACATGTGTTTTGGGTGACATGATGATTTACGCATATTTTTTTATCTTAACCTTTATTAAATTTTTAGAAATCATTTGCTGACCTAAACCCGCAAATTTTAGGCATAAAAAAAGCCCCAAACGGGGCTTTTTTCTACTCAACAATTAGTCAAGAGACAAATTATTGTGCAGCAGCAGCTTGAGCAGCAGCAACTTCGTCAGCGAAGCTCATTTCTGCTTTTTTCTCAATACCTTCACCAACTTCGAAACGAACGAAATCAGTTACAGTCGTACCAGTTGCTTTAAGAACGTCAGCAACTTTCTTGTCGTTGTCGATTACGTACATTTGACGCTCAAGAACAACTTCATTCAAGTATTTCTCAACAGAACCTACAACCATCTTCTCAACGATGTTTGCTGGCTTGCCAGATTCAAGTGCTTTCGCTTCAGCGATTTCTTTCTCTTTCGCGATAAGCTCAGCAGAAACGCCTTCAGCATTTACAGCGACTGGGTTGAACGCAGCAACGTGCATTGCCAAGCCTTTACCAGTTGCTTCATCACCAGTGTAAGAAACAACAACACCGATCTTAAGACCGTGTTTATAAACTGCAAGGTTTTCGCCTTCAACAATTTTTGCACGACGTACTTGGATGTTTTCACCGATTTTTTGAACAAGAGCGATACGCGCTTCTTCAACAGTCGTACCATCTTCTAGTTTCAATTCAGCAATTTGAGCAGGCTCAGTTACGTTTGCAGCAAGAGCGGCAGCAGCAACTTTCGCAGAGAAACCAGCAAAGTTTTCGTCTTTCGCAACGAAGTCAGTTTGGCAGTTAACTTCTAGAAGAAGTGCTTTGTTGCCTTCTTGAGCAATCGTGATTGCGCCATCAGCAGCAATGTTACCTGCTTTTTTAGCAGCTTTTGCTTGACCAGATTTACGTAGGTTATCGATCGCAAGTTCAACGTCGCCGCCCGCTTCTGTCAAAGCTTTTTTACATTCCATCATTGCTAGACCAGTACGATCGCGCAATTCTTTAACCATGCTTGCTGTAACTGCAGTCATGTTAATCTCCTAAATTCGGTAGAAAATGAATTCTTTTTAGAACAGAAACGGCCCAGAGGAGTTCTCATGGGCCGCCTGCATACATAACGCTTACTTTACCACCATCACATGTCGCAAGAATGACAAGCTAGCGTCAAACGCATTAAGCCTCAGAAGCTGGAGCTTCTTCTGCTTTAGCTTGTGCATTTGCTTGTGATTGAGCGTATTCTTTACCAGCAATAATCGCATCAGCCATAGCAGAAGCATAAAGAGTTACTGCACGGATCGCATCATCGTTACCCGGAATAACGTAGTCTACGTTGTCTGGGTTAGAGTTTGTATCAACGATACCGATTACAGGAATACCAAGGTTCTTCGCTTCTTTGATTGCAATCGCTTCGTGATCAACATCGATTACGAACAATGCGTCAGGTAAACCACCCATGTTTTTAACGCCGCCTAAGCCACGCTCAAGTTTTTCCATCTCACGAGTACGCTCTAGAGCTTCACGTTTAGTGAGCTTAGCGAAAGTACCGTCTTGAGATTGAGTTTGAAGGTCTTTTAAACGGTTGATAGATTGGCGAAGTGTTTTCCAGTTCGTCAACATACCACCTAACCAGCGGTGATCTACGTATGGTTGACCAGCGCGTTGAGCTTGTTCACGGATGATTGCAGAAGCTGCACGCTTAGTACCAACGAACAAAACTTTGTTCTTTTTGCTAGCCAAGTTGTTAGCAAAGTTCAAAGCATCATTTAACGCAGGAACAGTGTGCTCAAGGTTAATGATGTGAATTTTGTTACGCGCACCAAAGATGTATTCACGCATCTTTGGATTCCAGAAACGAGTTTGGTGACCAAAGTGCGCGCCAGCTTGAAGAAGGTCGCGCATGCTTACGTTGTAATCTGCCATTTTCTTTACCTTAAAGTTTGGGTTAGGCCTCCATATACCCGCATTCTCCACCCCAAAGGGCACCCAGAGTAATGTGTCGATATATGTGCGGATTTTTTTGCCTCATCGCACAAAGCCCGTGAAATTTATTCACGAAAAAGCATTTGATAAAATGGGCGGCTATTTATACCATAGTCACACACAAATTTCCAAAAGTTTTTAGAGATCATGAACAACACTTATCAAGCTCCACGTCGACTTATCAAAACCCCTGACGAAATTGAAAAAATGCGTGTAGCGGGGCGACTGGCGGCAGAAGTTTTGGATATGATCAAACCGCATATTGTTCCGGGTGTTACTACACTGGAACTTGATACGATTTGTCATGACTATATTGTCAATCAGCAGCAGGCCATTCCAGCATGTTTAGGCTATGGTGCTGCACCGGGTCGACCTGCCTTCCAACATTCGATTTGCACCTCTGTGAACCACGTGGTATGTCACGGCATTCCATCAGACAGCAAAAAATTGAAAAAAGGCGACATCCTGAATATTGATGTGACCGTAATTAAAGATGGCTATCATGGTGACACCAATATGATGTACATCGTCGGTGGTGAAACCACGATCCTTGCCAACCGTCTATGTAATGTAGCCCAAGAAGCCATGTACCGTGGTATTGAAACTGTAAAACCGGGCTCAACCATTGGTGATATCGGTCATGCCATTCAGCAGTATGTTGAATCCGAACGTTTTGGCGTAGTACGTGAATATTGTGGACATGGGATTGGTACGACTTTCCATGATGAACCGCAAGTCCTGCATTATGGTCAGCCAGAGTCCGGTATGATCCTTGAAGAAGGCATGACCTTTACCATTGAACCGATGGTCAATGGTGGTGACTGGAAAACCAAATTACTAGGCGATAAATGGACAGTAGTCACCAAAGATCACTCATTGTCAGCACAATACGAACATACAGTTCTAGTGACCAAAACTGGCGCGGAAATTTTAACAGCACGCCCAGACGAAGATTTGTCACGTTTTAGTGCATAACCACAACATCAGCAACACAAAATGGCCACTTTAAAGTGGCCATTTTTATTTTATATTTCATGCATCCACATGCATGACCGAGATGTATCAAGTCTCTTCTCTCCCGCTCCGAGCATATCGAAATTCAAGATAAAGTTCGGCCAAGACACCATTTTTTCCTTAAAGTTTTCCAAATTCTTTTGCCCTATCTGCACTATTTTAGGCTAAGATAATGTGCTTTTTTATTTTTTAATCCCTATAAGAAGGAATACTGCCGTGGACGTACGTCTCTCTGATCGTGTGAATGCCATCAAACCGTCCCCTACGCTTGCTGTGACCAACAAAGCTGCTGAATTAAAAGCTGCAGGTCATAACGTGATTGGTTTGGGCGCAGGTGAACCAGATTTTGATACCCCTCAACACATCAAAGATGCAGCAATTGCAGCGATTAACAACGGTTTCACTAAATACACCGCTGTTGACGGTACGCCAGGTCTTAAAAAAGCCATTATTGCCAAATTCAAACGTGACAATAACCTAGACTATGCAGCAAACCAGATTCTGGTTTCTTGTGGTGGTAAGCAATCATTCTTTAACTTAGCTTTGGCTTTGTTAAATAAAGGCGATGAAGTGATTATTCCTGCACCATTTTGGGTAAGCTACCCAGACATGGTCATCATCGCTGAAGGTGTACCTGTAATTGTGAAATGTGGTGAAGAGCAACGCTTCAAAATCACGCCTGAACAATTAGAAGCTGCAATCACTGACAAAACTCGTCTAGTGGTATTAAACAGCCCTTCTAACCCTACAGGTATGATCTATACCAAAGAAGAACTTGAAGCATTGGCTGACGTACTGCGTAAATACCCAGAAGTATTTATCGCATCTGATGACATGTACGAACCAATCCGTTGGGAGGACGAGTTCTACAACATCGCAACAGTTGCACCTGACCTTTACGATCGTACAATCGTATTGAATGGTGTATCTAAAGCATATGCAATGACTGGCTGGCGTATCGGCTACGCAGCGGGTCCTGCAAAACTGATTGGTGCGATGAAGAAAATCCAGTCTCAATCAACCTCTAACCCAACTTCTATTTCACAAGTTGCTGCAGAAGCTGCATTGAATGGTCCTCAAGACGTGCTTGAGCCAATGATTGAAGCATTCAAACGCCGTCATGACCTGGTTGTAAATGGCTTGAATGACATCAAAGGTATTTCTTGCCTACCTGCTGATGGTGCTTTCTATGCATATGCAAACATCAAACCGTTAATTCGTGCCAAAGGTCTTAAATCTTGCACAGAATTCTCTGCTTGGTTACTGGAAGAAACTGGTGTTGCAGTGGTTCCTGGTGATGCATTCGGTCTAGGCGGCTTCATGCGTATCTCTTACGCAACTGCTGACGAAGTACTGGTAGATGCACTTGCACGTATCAAGAAAGCAGCTGATTCTATCGAAGGCGTAGATGAAGCAATTGCTTCAATCGAAGCTGAAAAAGCTGCCAAATAATCTGGCTGAAACATCAGATTTGAAAAACCCGCGAAATTCGCGGGTTTTTTTATGTGCGACGAATATAATATCGATACTTTAGGCTCAGGCATAGCAAACATAAACAGGCAGCAACCGTATAGGCAATAGCAAGCATCCACCAAAAGCCATGTATTCCCAAAGCATTGAAATCAATATTCATAAATGAAATAGGATGATAGGCAATATACCAGCCGCCACCCAAACCAAGCACCAGAACTGTAGTGGTAAAAATAAACATGGGCAACACCACTTCTTTCCAGCAGCGCAGCATATTGACACTAATCACCAGAATGGCATCAAAGATATGCATCCAACACACGAGCATCATCAAACTGAATGCCACCGCCAATACCTGCTGGTCACCACTAAATAAAGCAATAATCCAACGCTGAAATATCCAGACAAAACTAGCAAGGCACAATCCAATCGACAGAACAACTACCACTGCTTTTTTGCTTAACTGCCATGCTGATTCAATATGTTCTGCACCAATTTTCGTCGATACCAAAATACTAAAGGCAGATCCCATTGACAGCGGCACCATAAACATCAAGCCCAACAGACCCAGCATAATTTGATGGGAATTTATAACAATGTCACCCAGGGGTAAAATCAGCAGTGCAATCGCACTGACTGCAAATACATCCACAAACGTGACAATACCATTAGGCACACCAATTCTGAGAATTTTAACTAGAGTAGCCCAATGTAAAAATGTGCCTGACCATTGAATTCTTAATATTTTCTCTAGAAATACAAAATAATAAATAAATAACATTAACCATTGTATAATCAAGCTTGAAATAAAAGCACCTTGCACACCGTAAGCAGCAATGTAACCTTCAATACCAAAAATCAAGCAATATCCTAATAAAACCTTGAAAATCAAATATAAAATGTTAGCATAAAATACCCGTTTAGCCTGTCCACAAGTTTGCGTCAGAATATATAAAATACGTAATAAAAGGTGTCCTGGAATTATCCATGCCATTAACATCAAACATGGTGTAATCAGGGCTTGCAGTTCATCATCGGCTTTTAAAAGATTGAGTAAGGGTGTGGCATGGGTAAATAGCCAAGCCGCAAAAACAGACACGATAAGTACGATCAAAACACCTTGTTTCACAATCCGCTGTATATCAGAAAAAGCCTGTCTCCCCTTGGCCTCAGCCAGTTCTTGCATCATGCCTTGCAGAATTCCAATCCCTGAAACAAAACACAATGAATAAATTGAAAGACACACAGCCATAGCAGCAACATGCTGAGATGAAAAATGTGACAGGAAAATCACATCGAATAAACCACTTAGCATAATAATGGCATTACTGAGAAAAATAGGCACCCAAAGATGCAAAAACTGTTTCATTACCCTAGCACTCGATTTTTAATTTTTTTATAAATTTTCGTTTTTAGCAGATTATTTAAAACTGAGATATATCAGTAAAAATATATACCATTATTGTGCCATAAATCTTTAAATTTATTAATTTTATAGAAAATATTCATGCAACCGCCTTCAATTTTTCTTCTGAAGAAGAATAATTCGATTAGTTTAGAAATTGCAATTTATTCTTTTGAGTTTTTAATCGCTCTACGAAAATAGAGTTTGACCCTTTTACAGGAATCGTATTTTTTACTTGCGGGTTTATAATGATTTATTGAGAGCTTTAGCTTCATATTGAATATTTTCGCCAGATACAACAGATTCATTCTTTACTTATCTTAATCGTATTATTTCCAGGAATTAGGCTGCTGAAACATAACAATAATTTCAGCTCTTGTCGTTTTTTCTAGGATTATTCCGCCCATTCGAAAATATTGGTGACTGATAAATGCTGCTGGTCAATAAAATGAATATTCTTTATATCAACAGACATTAAAGTTCCATCAGGTCTGAGGGCGACTCATCGAACAATGATATGCTACCACTTCGTGGTTTTTAAGCTCTACTTCAAATTGAGAAGCACCGCATAAAGATTTTGCTTTCATGGCTGTTTCTCGTCGGTATTATTATTTTTAATCATTTTACTATATTGGCTATACGTAAAAACCTTTGTACATTTCCTTATACAATCTTTAATTGTTAATCCAATACCCCTCTCTATAAAATATAAGTTCCAAACTAGAAATTAAAATAATAAGGACAAGCAATGGATATTAAGAATCTTTCAGGTTTTGAAATGATACAAGCGATGATGGATGGAAAAATTCCCGCACCAACCATGAGCCAAACCATTCCAATGCGCCCCACCTTAATTGAAAGTGGTGAGATCACGTTCGAGGTATAAGCAGATCAACACCATTTAGACCCGCTGGGTAATGTACACGTTGGGTTTTGCTGCGACTGTACTGGATACCGTAACAGGCTGTGCAATTCATACACTTTTAGAAGCAGGCGCCAAATATGGCACTGTTGATCTCAATATTAAAATGTGTCGTCCCATCCCGCAAAATAAACCGTTAAATGCCATTGGCAAGGTCATTAACCTCGGTGAAAAACTAGGAATCTCAGAAGGAAAAATCATCGATGAAAATGGCGAGCTTTATGCTTATGCAACAGCCGCCTGTGTGATTACACGTTAAATCGAGGCAGCTTCCCTAATCAGGGATTTACAGTATCCCCCATCCTGTCTGCGCCACTTTGGCAGGTTTGGGGCGGGTCAGAGCACAATATTCGAAATAATGTTTGGAGACATTTGCAACACTCAGTTTCTGGGTCTGCGCAGAGGAGACCTGCCAAACTTTAGACTGATTTGTACCAGTTAGTAGATTGCCTGAAATGGCATAAATAATGAGCTCTTTTGGTCGTGTTTCAGGCATATTCAGGAATACTTCAAAGCTGAATTGGCGTTCTTTTTCAACCAGCCATTTTTCTGCAAACCACAATTGTAGCAAGTCGCCCAAGTACAACTGCTTAGCCGCAAATGGCCATAAATCAATTTTCGCATCTGCAACAGGGGTATAATACTGTGCAGAATCCTGAATGATTTCGAGATAATGATCTTGATAAAAAGATAGTTGCGAGAAAATTTGAGGGATGGTGAGCGTATTCATTCGCTTTCTCCGGTTTAGCCATTTTTGTGCTGGCAAGTAGGTTTAAATCCACACTGTTTGACCAGATGGTCAAACGACTTTATGTTTTCAATCTAACAAGTGATATTTATTCTGACAAGCTTTTTTTATGAATTTTATATGATTGTTTAAATTAAAATCATATAAATTGAATTTGTTAGAAATATGACAGTTTTTGCTTGACCCCTGCTGAAATCTCTCTATAATCGCATTCAGATTCTCCCATAGCTCAGTCGGTAGAGCGACGGACTGTTAATCCGCAGGTCCCTGGTTCGAGCCCAGGTGGGAGAGCCAAATTCAAGAAAGCCCAAGCATTTAAGACTTGGGCTTTTTTATTACCTGAGATTCATCAATCCTCATCAGAAAATAAAAATCCCCCAGTCAATGGAGGATTTTCTTAATCTTAATATAATTGTTCCTAAGCTACTTTGGTAGGCACACCACTATGAAAGCGGAACATATCATCAGGGCTTAAAATCAGATTCTTTTCCACTTCTCTGATATGCTCAATCCGTGCCTGAATATCCTCTTTTGGATTTTTCAGCTTCGCCTCTCTTGCCACATCTATCGCCAAGGCCAAATAGTCCTCAAAATGACGCGATTCAGACTTGAGCAAGTAACGGTAATAACGCCCCAGCTCTTCATCAACATGCGGTGCAAGTGCATAGAAACGTTCACAGGAGCGTGCTTCTACAAATGAACCAATCACCAACACATCAATCAGTGCTTCTGGCTCATAAGTACGGATTTCTTTACGCAAGCCACCGGCATAACGTCCTGCACTGAGACCAGTCCACTGCTGACCACGTTTTGCCATTAGTTCAAGTACCTGCTCATAATGCAGCATTTCTTCACGGACCAGCTGTGCCAGCTTGACCTGCAAATCCACAAAGAAACTGTAACGGAACATCAGGTTCATCGCGGTACTGGCGGCTTTCTTTTCACAGTTGGCATGGTCTTGCATCAAAATATCTAAATTTTTTAATGCTTCATCCACCCAGGCTTTAGGAGTTTCACAACCCAGGAAACCAATCACAGGCTTCATGAGTTCATCGTAATCATTATTTGACATATGTTTCTTGAAATCTTAACGCGCAGCTTTAATTGCAGCCTTCATTTGTTGTACAGCTTGCGCCAGACCAACAAAAACTGCATCTGCAATAATTGAGTGACCAATATTTAATTCATGAATTTGCGGAATCGCAGCAATCGGAGTGACATTTTCCAGATTCAGACCATGACCTGCATTCACCACCAGACCTTTAGATGCAGCATATTCAGCACCTTTCACAATGCGTTCAAGTTCCGCTTGTTGCGCTTCTGGAGTTTCTGCATCGGCATAGGCACCAGTATGGATTTCAATCGTCGGTGCACCGCAAGCAACTGCAGCATCAATCTGGGCAATGTCTGCATCAATAAATAACGACACATCACAGCCAATCGCAGTCAGTTCTTGAGTGGCTTTTTTCACATCTTCAAAATGGCCAACCACATCCAGACCACCTTCAGTAGTCACTTCCTGGCGCTTTTCAGGCACGAAACAGACATGCTGCGGTTGAATTTCTTTAGCAAAAGCGACCATTTCATCCGTCACCGCCATTTCCAGATTCATATGCGTGGTCAATACCGGACGCATACGACGTACATCATCATCCTGAATATGACGACGGTCTTCGCGCAAATGCAGGGTAATGCCCTCTGCCCCCGCCTGTTCGCAGATCAATGCAGCATTGACTGGGTCTGGGTACGTCGTACCACGTGCTTGTCTTAAAGTTGCGACATGGTCAATATTGACACCAAGTAATGCAGCCATAATATTTTCCTAACTACGATTGAGATTGAGAATTTTGGATCCACAATTGCCGACTTTTGAGTGGTCGATCACCGAGTAAGGCAGTGATGACCTGTCGATAAAGCTTCGTCAATAATTGTAACTGTTCTGGATTAAAATCCCTACCATTTTCATGGCTCAGCATAGTTAAAATCTGCTGTCCAGACATGGTCGAACGTGAAACTTTGGCAGAGGGCATGAAACCATCATTAAGCTGAAAATAGTAATGTTGCTCAGGATTAATCTGCGCCTGATTGGCATCGACTGAAAAATCCAGACCATAGCCAAGTTCTTCCAACAAGATATGTTCAAATTGACGCAAGATCTGCTTGAGATAAGTATTCGGATCAATTTGCGTAGAAAGCTGCTGCAAGGCCACTAGAGTTTCGCCATATTTGGCAAAAGTTTGCGGCATTTCGACTTCAAGTGGGCACAGTCGCAGCAGAATCTCATTCAGATAAAATCCTGAAAAGAATGCATCCCCGAAAAAGAAAATGGGCTGATTAACAATTTCCAGCTTCGTAAAATTTTTGAGTTCTGACTTACCTGAGGCTTGCAAACGAATGGGCTGATATTGTGGCGGCGGCGTCTGCCTTAAAATTCCGTCAATACGGCCATATTCCTGAGTAAATAAATGTACGATATGGCTGCGATCGCGATATTTGCGATGATGAATTAAATATCCATGCAGTACTTCATTACGCATAGATTACTTCTTTAATCTTTATTCTTTTTTGATTTTTTCTCATCTTCTTCGTCATCCCCATCAGGAATGACGGCACCCACAACAGCCGCAGTGCCTTTGACTGCGACTTTTGTGGTTTTATAAGCCACTTTGACAGGAACCGTGACTACTTTATGAATGCAGCCTTGCAGAAATACAATACATGTAACGACTGCTAACACTTTTATCATCACGGCATTCCTTAAAGGGTCTTACAAATTTTTATCGCTTAGATATCACTATAACCTAAACTTTTTAATGCACGCTCATCATCAGACCAGCCACCTTTAACTTTCACCCAAAGCGTCAGCATGATTTTCTGTTCGAACATTTTTTCCATATCGAGACGCGCATCCATACCGATTTTTTTCAGTTTGACACCTTTCTCACCAATCACAATCGCTTTCTGGCTCGGGCGATCGACAAAAATCGTGGCATCAATATAGGTACAGGCGGCTTTCATACGACCGGTTTTTTCATTCAAGACCGGTTCTTCAGTTTTAAATGATTCTATCTGAACGGTCAAATCGTACGGAAGCTCCTCACCCAACTGACGCATGATCTTTTCACGGATAATTTCAGATGCCAGGAAACGCTCTGAACGATCGGTCAGTTGATCCAGCGAATACAGTGGTGGCTGGAATGGAAGATACTTGGCAATCGTGTCACGTAAATGTTCAAGATTGGCACCACGAAGCGCAGATACCGGCACGATTTCCGCAAAGTTCATCAGCTTTTCGCGTTCACGAATAAGCGGCAAAGCTTCGTTCTTGTTTTCAAAGGTGTCCAGCTTGTTGATCACCAGAATCACTGGCATTTCAGCGTTTTTCAGCTTTTCCAGAACCAGGTCATCATTCGGTGTCCATTTCTGGGCATCTACTACAAATAGCACCAGATTAACATCACGCAGTGCAGAGTGCGCTGCACGGTTCATCATTTTATTGATGGCACGTACTTCTTTTTTATGCATCCCTGGCGTATCGACAAATACTGCCTGAGATTTTTCACGTGAATCAATTCCCACAATTTTATGACGTGTGGTTTGTGGCTTACGTGAAGTAATCGAAAGTTTCTGTCCCAAAATATGGTTCATCAATGTGGATTTACCCACGTTTGGACGACCGACAATAGCAACAAAACCACTGCGGTAATCCGATGGAATCTCAGTGCCTTGTGCACTAAAAAATTGATTTACCAGGTCGTGACTGTCGCTTTGCGACTCGTGATCAGCATCAATGTGATCGGAATGAGTAGTCATTAAGACTTATGCTCCAAAAGTTTCAAAATATCCGCCGCAACGGCTTGTTCAGCAAAACGCCGGCTCGCACCTTCGCCTTGCATAGTCGGTAATCCCGCAATCTGGCATTCCACTTTAAAATGCTGATTGGGTGCATCACCTTGAATATCCACAACCTCGTAAACCGGGAGAGGTTTCTTACGTGCTTGTAAATACTCTTGTAAGCGGGATTTAGGGTCTTTAAGCTGGTCTGTCGGCTCAATATGGTCTAAATAGGGTTCATACCATTTTAACACAATCGGTTCTAGCACGGTGAGATCACCGCAGTCGACATAGATCGCGCCAATAATAGCTTCTACCGTATCTGCCAGTATAGACTCACGATGATGACCACCAGATTTCAATTCACCGGTACTCAGAATTAAATTCTGGCTCAGCTTTAAATCATTGGCGATTTTCCCTAATGCTTCCTGACGAACCAAGGTGGCACGCATACGCGTCAACCGGCCTTCATTTTCGCTTGGATAGGCATTAAAAAGATAATTCGCAATGATCATCCCTAAAAGCGAATCACCCAGAAATTCCAGGCGTTCGTAGTTGTGTTTATGACTGACTGAACGATGAGTCAATGCCAGTTTCAGCAAATCAGCCTGTTTAAACTGATAGCCGATTCGTTTGGCAAGACGTTCATCATTTAGCTTTGACTGTGCTTTGATCAAACTCTTTCTCAAACTTCATCACTAAATCGATATTCATTAGGAAATTCTTACGAACTTCATAATTCTTGTGCACCTGTAAACCATCAGTATTGATGACTTTGGCAATTCCATCAAAGGTCAGATCACGAATATTATTCATTGCTAAACGCTGACCCATCTGTTGGCGGAATTGTTCTGGCGTGATATTTGCAGGAGCACTTTTTAACAGCGCCTCAATCTCACCATCGACCATACGATCATCAAAGTATGGCCCCCACACCGCAATCGCCACTTTTGCAAGAAATGCAAAGCCCACGATTGCAATTAAAACCCCAATATAAGAAGCACCTTGTTGATGTCTCATTTTTTATTTTCCTGCTTGAAACAATTAATCAATTGTTCCGTTTCGACTAAACGATGGCAATTTAAAGCCAGGTTCTTTATGCATCCAGATATAGAATGCACGACCTGTTAAGTTTTCTTCCGGAACAAGCCCCCAGAAACGACTGTCAGCACTCTGATCGCGATTATCCCCCATCGCGAAGTAGTGACCTTCTGGCACTGTTACTTCCCAATATAAACCATTTTCACCTGAATATTTACCATTTTCCAGATAGTTAATATAAGGTGCCTGACGAGCAACATTAACCCCTTCCAGCTCACGCATGGTAAAAGTATGTTCACCCAGGGTTTCTTTATGATAAATAGCTGTCGGTGTATCTAAACGGTCTTTTTCGCGGCTAAACTCAACCGGAACTTTTGCTACTTTTTTTCCATTAATACTCAGCTGACCATGATCATAAACAATATGATCACCTGGCAAGCCGACAATTCGTTTGATATAGCTGATGGAAGGTTGAGGCGGATAACGGAACACCGCGACATCACCACGTTCTGGACTACCAGTATCAATAATTTTGGTATTCACAATAGGCAGTTTGATGCCATAGTCGAACTTGTTCACCAGAATAAAGTCGCCAGTTTCCAGGGTCGGCACCATCGAATCGGATGGAATATTAAAAGGCTCATATAAAAATGAACGCAGGATTAGCACAATGGCAAGTACCGGCCAAAAATCATAAGCCCAAGTGATAATGAAATTCTCGTTACCCTTGCCCCGGGTTTGCCTTTGTTTCAAGACAAACTTGTCTAGCAACCATACTGCGACAAAAAACAGAGTCGCAGGCACAAGAATCAAATTAAAATCAAAATCCATGGGCTTATATCCTTATTATTTTAGCGTTCGACTTTTAATACGGCTAAGAACGCTTCTTGCGGGATTTCTACACTACCCACCTGTTTCATGCGCTTCTTACCTTCTTTCTGTTTAGACAGAAGTTTTTTCTTACGTGACACGTCACCACCATAACATTTCGCCAATACGTTTTTACGCATGGCTTTTACAGTAGAACGGGCAATGATTTGCGTCCCAATTGCCGCCTGAATCGCCACATCAAACATTTGACGTGGAATCAAGTCTTTCATCTTTTCAACCAATGCAATACCACGATGGCGTGCATCGTTACGGTGACAGATCATCGCCAAGGCATCGACTTTTTCACCATTGATCAAGACATCTACTTTGACTAAAGATGAGCTTTCAAAACGGACAAAGTTATAGTCGAGTGAGGCAAAACCACGTGAACATGACTTCAATTTATCAAAGAAGTCCATGACCACTTCGGCCATTGGAATTTCGAAAGTAATGGAAACCTGATTCGCCATAAACTTCATGTCTTTTTGCACACCACGGCGCTCAACACACAATGTCATGACGTTACCTAGGTATTCTTGCGGCACAAGGATATGACATTCAGCAATCGGTTCACGTAAATCTTCAACCGTTGAACCATCTGGCATTTTGGATGGGCTGTCGATATAAATTGTCTGGCCATTCTTCATCACCGCTTCATAAATTACGGTTGGCGCAGAAGAAATTAGGTCAAGATCGTACTCACGTTCCAGACGTTCCTGTACGATCTCCATGTGCAACATACCCAAGAAGCCACAACGGAAACCGAAACCCAGTGCATCTGAACTTTCAGGTTCAAAGAACAAGGCCGAGTCATTGATTTGTAGCTTATGCAAAGCTTCACGGAAAGGTTCAAAATCGCTGGCATCAATCGGGAATAGACCAGCATAAACCTGCGGTTTCACCTTTTTAAAGCCTGGCAATGTTGCCACTTCAGGTGTGGTTGCCAAGGTAATCGTATCACCGACAGGCGCACCGAAAATATCTTTAATACCGGCAATGACAAAACCAACTTCACCCGCTTCCAACATACCTGTTTCAGTATGTTTCGGGTTAAAGATCCCCACAGAAGTAATGATGTGCGTTTGACCCGTTGACTTAATCAACATCTTGTCGCCTTTACGCACACGACCCTGCTTGACACGTACCAGAGAAACGACGCCCAGGTAGTTATCAAACCATGAATCTACAATCAGTGCTTGTAACGGCGCTTCGCGATCACCTTCAGGTGCAGGAATTACATTGACCAATGTTTCAAGCACACCCTCAATACCCAAACCTGTTTTTGCAGAACAGGTCGGCGCTTCTGTGGCTTCAATTCCGATAATATCTTCAATTTCCTGAATAACACGTTCAGGCTCAGCTTGCGGCAAGTCGATCTTGTTCAGTACCGGAAGTACTTCCAGACCTTGTTCAATTGCGGTATAGCAGTTGGCAACCGACTGTGCTTCTACGCCCTGCGCTGCATCTACCACCAGCAATGCACCTTCACAGGCAGCGAGCGAGCGTGATACTTCATACGAGAAGTCAACGTGTCCCGGTGTATCAATAAAGTTCAACTGATACTCTTGACCGTTGGGATGAGTATAGTACAAGGTTACCGAAGTGGCTTTAATGGTAATCCCACGTTCGCGCTCAAGCTCCATTGAGTCAAGGACTTGAGCCTGCATTTCACGATCTTGCAAGCCGCCACAAGTTTGAATAAAGCGATCCGCTAGGGTCGATTTACCATGGTCAATGTGCGCAATAATCGAGAAGTTACGAATGTTTTTAATATCAACAGATTTTTTAGCTTGCGCCATGGGTTACCTTGAGAAAAAACGCGCTATGTAATTTAAAAATATTACATAACAAAAGCCGAATAGAAATTGCGAAGGATTATAGCAGAATGGTGATCTAGAAAAAGAATTATATTTTTTCCTTTATCCCTCACCTTATGTACGCCACAGTCAAGCGAAATCTCAATCAACACGACACGTAGAAGATCACTGCCACCTCCATTTACTCCTCAATGCTAGACCGATACCCTGATCAGGCTAGAGAGCTTAATCTTTTCAATCCAGATATAAAGTGGAAAAATCAAAAGGATTTATATGTTCTGAAAGTGGCTGATATGCCTGGGTAAATGTCGGTGACATGCGTTTTGGGCGCCCTGTGGCCATTTCAATACAGGCCCACTGGGTACTGCCGGTAAACAACAGGGTCTGATCCTGGAGCCGATAAAATGCGTATTGTCTAAAGGAATACAGGGCATTAAGATCATTCAGCCAGGTGCGCAGAATAATCTCATCGCCTTCAAAAGCCGCCTTACGGTATTGCACCTGATGCTCAACCGCGACCATGGCATGTTTCAGTTCCACATATTGCTTTAATCCCAAGCCCAGTTTTTCAATATGAGCTGATGCGACATCCTGCATCCATTGCACATAGATCACATTGTTCACATGACCTAATCCATCAATATGTTTGGCTTGAACCTTTAAATCAAGATCAAAAATACCTCTCACTTCGCTGTTATCCTTTCCATGATTTTAAGGTTATAGAGTCTACCGAATTTATCGCTGGGGTAAATTGCAAAAAATAAAAAACCGCTTATACAAGCGGTCTTTCATGAAAATCTAGCAATTTTATGAGATACGCATGCCAACCACAGCAAGCTGACCCTGACGGATCAAGGTCACGCGCGCGATGCTACCCTTTTTCAGTTCAGACACCTCTTGTACAAACTGATTGGAATTCAGTACTTTCTGGTTATTAATTTGCGTGATCACATCATTCGGCATAATTCGTGCCTGTGCCGCAATACCACCTGGTCGTACATCCTGAATCACAACCCCACCTTTAATTTCTAACTGCGCCAGCTCTGCCGGACTAAGATCACGAATTGAAACTCCGATTACTGGCCCTTTGTTCGGCTGAGTCTGCGTGCCTGCTTTTGCTGGCGTATCATCTGGTGCCGCACTTAAAGTCGCTGAAAGACTACGACGTTTATCATCACGTAAAATTTCAAGCTGTACCTGCTGCTGGGGTGCAGTACGGTTCAGATAGTTCAACAATTCACTGGTACGTGAAATTGGGGTACCGTTGTATTTTAAAATGACATCACTGGCACGCAGACCTGCACGTGCAGCCGGTGAATTTGGCGCAACCTGAGTCACCAGAGAACCTTCAGGCTTAGGCAGGTTATAAGACTCAGCCAGATTACGGTCGATATCCTGCAAACTCACCCCCAGATATGAACGCGTCACTTTGCCGTTCTTCTTCAATTGATCCGCAACTTCCATCGCCACATCAATCGGGATCGAGAAGGACAAACCCATATACCCACCGGTTCCACTAAAGATCCGTGAGTTAACACCAACTACTTCACCACGCTGGTTAAACAGAGGGCCACCGGAATTACCTGGGTTTAGAGCTACATCGGTCTGGATAAAAGGGACTGCAGTTTCACCCATCATGTTGCGCATTTTGGCACTGACAATTCCAGCAGAAGCGGAATAATCAAAGCCAAATGGCGAACCAATGGCAAGAACAGGCTCACCAACACGTAAGCGTCCGACATCTCCTGTGCGTAATTCTGGAAAATTCGAGCCATTAACTTTAAGCAAAGCTACGTCAGTTCGTGCATCACTACCGACAACAGTGGCATCAATTTCACGACGGTCATTCAGGGTAATGGTGACTTTGGAAGCATCCTCAACCACATGATGATTGGTCAGCAGATAACCATCCTTGCTGATAAAGAATGCACTGCCATAGCCTGTCTTTTCCTGTGGCATACGCTGCTGCGGAATAATCACCTGATTGCCAAAAAAGCGGCGCAGAATTTCCGGAACTTGTTGTTGTAAGAGCTCTTCTTCGCTCATTTTCTTAACGACATTGACACTAACTACAGCAGGACTGACCTGCTCCACCAGATTTGAAAAATCAACTGGCGTGACCGCCTGCAACTGTGCCGCACTCATGGTGAGGGTTACTGCAAATAATCCTTGTTTTAAGTCTAGAATTTTCATATAAATTATTCACTCAAATTGTTGATAAATTTATGTAAATAGGTTTTATCACAAACACTGTAAAGTTTAAGTAATAATATGTTTCAAAACGTCGCTCTGGACAATATCTCATTATCAAAACCCTAAGTTAAGACTTTGATTAATTTTTTTCATCAATAAATGAGCACTTCAATGCTTGCCTTTTGCACAAAAAAGCGCTGTTATTACCAAACTTTTTTTAAAATTAGCTGATGGACATGTCTCATTCATCTCTTACCCATCAATTTGACGTCATTATTGTGGGCAGCGGCGGTGCCGGTTTAAGCTTAGCCTTATCGCTCCCAGACCATTTTAATATTGCAGTCTTGGCGAAATCTACCCTAACAGATGCCAGTACCTTTTATGCGCAAGGCGGGGTAGCCGCAGTCCTGGATGAAATGGACTCAATTAAACAGCATATTGATGACACCATGATTGCAGGTGCACAACTGTGTGAAATGGAAGCGGTAAAACAGACAGTAGAAGGTGGGAAACCGTCAGTTGATTTCTTGCTGAAACACGGCGTGCAATTTACCCTCGACGAACAGGAACAGTTACATCTTACCCGTGAAGGTGGGCATTCACAGCGCCGGATTATTCATGCTGCCGATGCGACTGGTCGGGCGATTTCCACTACTCTGGTACAACGTGCCCAAGAAAAACAGAATATTAAAATCTTTGAAAATTATATTGCGATTGACCTAATCTGTTCACAAAAGCTGGGGTTAGACGGTAATAATCGTGCTCTGGGTTTATATGCCCTGGATGAACAAACTGAAAAAGTGCATACCTTCTTGGCCCCATTTACCGCGCTAGCCTGTGGCGGTGCCATGAAAGCTTATTTATATACTTCAAATCCGGATATTGCTACGGGTGATGGTATTGCGATGGCTTATCGTGCCGGCTGCCGGGTCGCCAATATGGAATTTAACCAGTTTCATCCGACCTGCCTTTATCATCCGCAAGCACGTTCTTTCCTGATTACTGAAGCAATGCGCGGCGAAGGCGCTTATCTACGCCTGCCTGATGGCGAACGCTTTATGCTGCGTTTTGACGAACGCGCCGAACTCGCACCGCGTGATATCGTGGCACGTGCCATCGACTATGAAATCAAGCGGCTCGGTATTCGGCATGTCTGGCTGGACATTACCCATAAAGATGATAGCTTTGTCAAAGAGCATTTCCCTACCCTGTACGCCCGTTTACTTGAACTAGGGATTGACATTACTAAGGACATGATTCCAGTGGTTCCGGCAGCCCATTACACCTGCGGTGGCGTCGTAGTCGATGAAAACAGTCAGACTGATATAGCCGGACTCTATGCAATTGGGGAAACCTCTTATACTGGTCTACACGGTGCTAACCGTATGGCTAGTAACTCACTTTTAGAATGTTTTGTCTATGGAATGAGTGCAGCCAAGCATATTCAGGAAAATTTTAAGGCCGATCAACCAACTCCTGCAGTCCCAGCGTGGGATGATTCCCAGGTCACTAATCCGGATGAAGATGTGGTGATTCTGCAAAACTGGGACGAGTTACGTCAAACCATGTGGAATTATGTCGGGATTGTACGTACCACGAAGCGTCTGGAACGTGCCTTGCATCGTATTGAAATGCTAAAAAAAGAAATCACAGAGTACTACCAGGATTATCAGGTTAGTAAAAACCTGATCGAGCTTCGTAATCTGGTATTGGTTTCCGAGATGATTGTACGCTGTGCCATGCACCGTAAAGAATCTAGAGGTCTGCATTTCACGCTTGATTATCCAGCGCTACTGCCTGAACTACGCAAAACTGTACTCACCCCACCAAATTTTGAAGTCGAAACCCCTTTGGTCAATATTTAAATAATCCGGGGGAGATATGCTAATCGGCAGCATATCTCCTTTTATTTTTAAATTTTTATTTACTTTAGCCTGGCTTAGGCTATTTATAGCCAGTCTTCTAAGTTTCAAATATTTAACGTTGTGGTGGAATTGAATATGTTCCGGTCACATGCGCCACAGGTTCTTCATGATCTATTGAATAAATCCAGACTTCTCCCACGATCAGTGCCTTGCCGACCTTGATCAGCTTACATTCTCCCCGTATATCTGTTCCACCTGAAGGTTTACGTAAGAAATTGATATTCAAGTTAGTGGTCACGGCCAAACCGACCAATCCAATTTCACCCAGAATCGCAACATAAAGAGCAAAATCCGCCAAGGTCATCATGGTTGGACCAGAAACGGTGCCGCCAGGACGCAATTCTTCTGATCTCACCTGATACAGCAAAGTGGCTCCACGCGTCGAAACCTTCTCAATCCGGCACTTCTCCAAGCTTTGCGGAAATTCTTGTTGTAAAAATTGTTCAATCTCTGTTTTGGTCGTTTTCATCTTATTAAAAAATCTTCTATATCAGTCTTAATATAGAAGATTCATCACAGATAAACCTAGAGAAAAATTAAATAAAAAGTATTTTAATTCCAAGCTTATTTTAAATAAGTTAAGGCTTGCTCAAATACCTGTTCAGGGGTTTGGGTCGCATCCAGACGTTTGATCCGTTCTGGATCACGTTGCCACAAGCTTTCATAGCCTGCTCTCACTTTCTCAAAGAAAGTGACTTTCTCCTGTTCAAAACGATCCAGTGCCCCACGTTCACGTGCACGATTCATTCCCAGCTCAATAGGTGCTTCTAACCAGAAGGTAATGTCTGGCATACGTGCAACAAAGTGGTTATTGAGTACCTGTAACTTGGTTTCACTCAGGCCCCGACCCGCGCATTGATAGGCAAAGCTGGCATCGCTAAAACGGTCACACAGTACAATCTTTCCGGCTTCTAATGCAGGCAGAATCACTTGTGCCAGATGCTGGGCACGCGCTGCATACATCAACAGCAACTCGGTATCATGTGCCATGGTTTCTTCATGATTCACTGTCAGCAATAGCGAACGAATCTGCTCGGCCATTGGTGTTCCCCCCGGTTCGCGAGTGAGAATAACGTCCTTGCCCTGTGCGATAAAATCTGCATAGATCGAACGAATGAGCGTAGTTTTACCCACACCTTCTGTGCCTTCAAAGCTAATAAACATACTCATTCCTTACTTTTCGAACGTAAAATCGTCAGATATTCCTGCACTGCTTTATTGTGATCATTCAGATTGGTGGTGAATTTATGCCCACCATCGCCGGTCGCTACAAAGTACAGATTCTCAGAATTATCCGGATGCATGGCTGCTTCAATGGCTTTCTTGCTTGGCAAGGCAATTGGTGTTGGCGGCAAGCCTGAAATGGTATAGGTATTATACGGCGTCGGTGTGCGTAAATCCTTGCGGGTAATATTACCGTTATAGCTGTCACCCATTCCGTAAATTACCGTTGGATCAGTCTGTAAACGCATACCGTTTTTTAAACGGCGTATAAACACCCCGGAAACCTGTTCCAGCTCACGGTCAATACTGGTCTCTTTTTCAATAATTGATGCCATAATCAGCGCGTCATATTTATTCTGATACGGTAGATCAGCCGCGCGTTTTGCCCACGCTTCATCCAGTATTTTCATCTGTCGCTGATACAGATTGGTCAGAATCTTGCGGTCTGTTTCACCTTTGGCAAAAAAGTAAGTATCCGGTGCAAACAACCCTTCGGGATGTGAATACGTAATATTGAGTTCTTTCAGTAATTGCGCAGTAGGCAGATGCAGTACCTCCTTGGTAACCAGATCATTTTTCTTCAGGATATCGACCAACTGTTTAAATGTTGTGCCTTCAATCACCAGAATCCGGCTCATCTGAGCATTGTCTGCATTGGAAATCATTTCCAATACCTGACGAATACTCATGCCTTGACGTACTTCATACACGCCCGCTTTCATGGTGTCATGAATCATGATGCGCTGATACAGTTTAAGGATGATCGGAAAACTTACCTGATCTTCTTTGGCCAGGCGATCAATGAAACCGGAATAGGTTTGACCAGATTCAATCGCGAGCAGCTGTTTTTTTCCTTCAACAGGATAATCTTTCCATAAACTGCTCTTTAGGATTAACCCCAGGATCAAAGCAATACCAATCAGTACTAAGACAATTCCTTTGAAAGATGAGGAAGATCTCACCTTATTGTTCTTTTTGGCTTTAGGTTTGGAAGCTGACATATTAAGACATCTGGTTTAATCGAAGACGGTTAAAAAGTTCAATACAAGCATTGCCATCCAAGGCGCGCTGCTCAAATTGTGTGACTATTTTCATCGGGCTGAGTGCATTGCAGAAAAACAGACTCCGAATATGGGAAATTTCATCCATACCGATATATCGTTGCTCACAGACAATACCCTGATCTTGCATACGTTGTAGAATTTCTGCACGCATGACACCGAAGACGCCATTATAACGGAGTTCCGGCGTAATCCATGTATTCTTTATAAGAATGAAACAATTACTGCTCACCCCTTCGACAATGCCACCTTGTACATCTGTCACTATTGCCTCAGGCCAGCCGCGTTGATCTGCTTCCTGTTTCAGTAAAACCTGCTCCAGGCGGTTCAGGGTTTTCAGTCCAACCAGACTGGGCATAGTCAATCCCACTGCCTGCTGCAATACGCCACTTTGAATCTGTTCAAACTTAAAATCCTGTATGTCTTGAGGATAATAAAACAGCCAGAGATCTGCTGGATGATCCGGCAAACTATAACCGCGCTGACCCACTCCACGACTGAGCACAATCTTTAATGTCCCGTTCAGCTTACCCTCTGATTCCCCGAGAAGCTGTAAACTTTCCGTGATCAGATCGAGATTGGCATTCAGGCTTAAGCTCTGATTGCTGTTTTGCAAACGTGTCAAATGACGATCATACAATTCAATCCGGTTATGTCGAATCCGGGCCGTAGTAAAACAACCATCACCATAATGAAAGCCACGATCCAGCACCTCTATATGACTGACACGTTGGGCATTTTTTAAATACAGCATATTTTTACGGTCTCTAAAATATAAATTGGGCAGTAATATCCAGGCTTCACCTATATATCTCTTTTACTCACATCCAATTCTTTTTTAATTATTTTTTATGCAAAAAAACTCAAGCTATTCTTGCCTCATCTAACAAAAGCTAAAAAACTTGAGGCAAAAATGAGCATTCGTAAATTAAAAATTGGGGTATTGGCAGCACTGGTATCAGCAAGCGCTTTTAGTGTCTCTGCAAAAGATTTCCTAAACGTTTCATATGACCCGACTCGTGAATTATATGATAATTTCAATAAGGAATTCAGCGCATACTGGAAAAAAACCACCGGTCAGGATATTAACTATAAACAGTCACATGGTGGTTCAGGCAAACAGGCACGTGCCGTGATTGACGGACTGGATGCCGATGTTGTGACATTGGCACTGGCAGCAGATATTGATGAAATTGCAGAACGAGGTTTGCTGCCTAAAGACTGGCAAAAGAAATTCCCGCAGAATTCGACACCCTATACTTCAACTATCGTTTTCCTTGTACATAAAGGCAATCCAAAAGGGATCAAAGACTGGGGAGATCTGGTTAAACCGGGCGTAGACATTATTACCCCGAACCCAAAAACTTCAGGTGGTGCACGCTGGAATTATCTGGCTGCCTGGGCGTGGGCCAACCATCAAAAAGGTGGCAATGATGCCAAAGCACAAGACTTTGTTCGTCAAATCTATAAACAGACCAAAGTACTGGATTCTGGAGCACGCGGTGCCACAACGACTTTTGCTGAACGTGGAATTGGGGATGTATTACTGGCCTGGGAAAACGAAGCGCATTTAGCTGTCCGTGAACAACCGGGTAAATTTGAGATTATTACCCCTTCTCTGTCTATTCTGGCCGAACCACCGGTGGCGATTGTAGAAAAAAATGCCAAAAAAGATGGTAATGAAAACCTCGCTAGAGCCTATTTAAATTACCTCTATTCACCTGCTGGGCAAACTGTGGCGGCGAAAAACTTTTACCGTCCACGTAATGCGAATGTCCTGAAGCAGCACAACAATGTATTCAAACCATTGAAGCTGGTAACCATTGATAAAGAGTTTGGTGGCTGGACCAAAGTTCAGAAACAGCATTTTGACAATGGCGGTGTGTTTGACCAGATTGTCAAAGCCAATCACGCAAAATAATACTTTAAATGCAGTTCATTATGGCCTTTATTCATAAGGCCATTCTTATTTCAAACACTTAATAGCTTATTTATCTCTTTTTTTCATATAAAATTCATTTTTAATTATTTTTTATGCATAAAGAATAAGTTTATTCTGCGCTTATGTTACAGAACATATCAGAGATTCAGTCCAGATGAGCATTTCAAACACATTAAAACTTGGGGTTTTAGCAGCTGTTATCTCGGCAACCTCATTTGGTGCAGCAGCACGTGATTTTCTCAATGTATCCTATGATCCGACCCGTGAACTGTATGAAGATGTAAATAAGAATTTTGGCAAATATTGGGAAAGCCGTACCGGTCAAAAAATCAATTTTAAGCAATCGCATGGCGGTTCAGGCAAACAGGCTCGCGCGGTAATTGATGGACTGGATGCAGATGTCGTGACATTAGCTCTGGCCGCTGATATTGATGTACTGGAAGCGAAAGCCAAACTGTTACCTGCAGACTGGCAAAAGAATTTACCCAATAACTCGACACCCTATACTTCAACTATCGTTTTCCTCGTGCGCAAAAACAATCCCAAAGGGATTAAAGACTGGGGAGATCTGGTTAAACCCGGTGTAGCGATCATTACGCCAAACCCGAAAACATCAGGCGGTGCGCGCTGGAATTATCTGGCTGCATGGGCTTGGGCCAAGCATCAGGCAGGTGGAAACGATAAAACTGCGCAAGAATTTGTCCGTAAAATCTATAAAAATACCAAAGTGCTGGATTCTGGAGCGCGTGGCTCAACCACGACTTTTGCTGAACGCGGGATTGGGGATGTTTTACTGGCCTGGGAAAATGAGGCGCATCTTGCCCTTCGTGAACAGCCGGGCAAGTTTGAAATTGTAACCCCATCACTGTCGATTCTGGCTGAGCCGCCGGTTGCGATTGTAGAAAAAAATGCTGCTAAAAAAGGCAACAAATACCTGGCTCAGGGTTATTTAAACTTCCTGTATTCCCCCCTTGGTCAGGAAATTTCAGCACGTAACTTCTATCGTCCACGTAATGCCAAAGTTCTGACCAAATACAGCCAGGTATTTAAGCCATTAAAACTTGTCACCATTGATCAGGAATTTGGTGGCTGGGATAAAGTCCAGAAAACACATTTTGAAAATGGTGGCGTGTTTGATCAAATTGTAAAGGCAAACAGCGCGAAGTAATTCACAGCTGATCTCTGAGGAGCATTGATATGACCCATACGCTTATTGTTCCAGGTGTCGGTGGTAGCGAATACAATCACTGGCAAACATGGTTACAACAACGGCTAACTCGATGCTCTCGTGTGCAACAAAAGGATTGGAATCATCCGGTTTTGCAGAAATGGATCATTGAATTTGTCAATATGCTGCAAGCTATTCCAGAGGACGTGCAGATTGTGGCGCACAGCTTTGGCTGTCTGACCAGTGTAGCTGCCCTTGCCCAACATCCGGAACTCAATGCAAAAGTAAAAAATCTGCTATTGGTGGCGCCGGCTAATCCGGCACGCTTTGGGGAAAATGGTTTTGCGCTTGATAGTCAAACAGACTACAGCGCCTATTTTCAACAGCTCAAGCTTCAAGTACCTACCAAATTATTAATCAGTGAAAATGATCCATGGTTAAGCTTTGAAGATGCGCACTTACTGGCCCAGGCCTGGAAAATCAAACCGGTTAATCTGGGTGCAGTCGGTCATGTCAATGTCGCTTCAGGTTTCGGTCCTTTTCCTGAAATTGAACAATATTTAATTTCAGAAAACGCTATGCCTTATATCAGTAAAGTTGATGATAGCAAGTATTATTTTAAATTTGCATTTTAGTCGCTGCAAACTATGCTTGTGCCAAATTTATTTTCTAATTTCGCTGGTTATTTTTAACGAGCATTCTCTCTTTTGAGGAGTAATCATGTCGCAGCGATCCCGAGTGCTGCCAGGATTTGGTCTTTCTCTAGGCTTTACCCTAGCGTATTTGTCATTAATCGTTCTGATCCCCCTGTCTGCTGTTTTTATTAAATCACTAGGCATTGGCTGGGAAGGCTTATGGGAGATCCTGAGCTCTGAACGTATCCAAAAATCACTGCAACTCAGTTTCAGCGCAGCGATTTTTGCCGCACTGGTAAATGTAGTATTTGGCCTGTTACTGGCCTGGTGTCTGGTACGTTACAGCTTTCCGGGCAAGCGTCTTGTCGATGCTTTGGTAGATTTGCCATTTGCCTTACCCACCGCGGTTGCGGGTATTGCCCTGACCTCTTTATATGCACCGACCGGCTGGATTGGTCAATATCTAGAACCGATCGGTATCAAAGTCGCCTATACCCCGATTGGTATTACATTAGCGCTGATCTTTATTGGTCTGCCTTTTGTAGTGCGTACCGTCCAACCGGTACTGAGTGATCTGGAAACTGAACTGGAAGAAGCGGCTTCTGCACTGGGTGCCAACCGTTTTCAGATTATCACCAAAGTGATTTTTCCAATCCTTCTGCCTGCGCTGATCACTGGCTTCGCTTTGGCCTTCGCCCGTGGTGTTGGTGAATATGGCTCCGTGATATTTATTGCTGGTAACCAGCCTTTTGAAACAGAAATTGCCCCCTTAATGATTATTTCTCGCCTGGAAGAATATGACTATGCAGGTGCAACCACCATTGCAGTAGTGATGTTGCTGATTTCTTTTGTCTTGCTGTTCCTGATTAACTTACTGCAAGCCTGGGCAAGCCGCCGTACCGGGAGAACTGCACGATGAGTTTAAATACCAACAGCAATGCGCTGGCTGAAAAGCTGCAATCCCGTGATGCAACCCGCGAGCCAACCTGGGTACGTTATACCCTGATTACCATTGCACTGCTTTTCTTTTTGAGCTGTCTGATTCTGCCGCTGATTCTGGTTTTTGTAGAAGCTTTCAAACAGGGAATAGGTGTTTATACCCAGGCTCTGGTACATCCGGATACCTTGTCGGCAGTGAAACTCACCCTGTTGACTGCTGCAATCGCAGTACCACTCAATGTCATATTTGGTGTTGCTGCTGCATGGTCAGTGGCCAAGTTTAATTTCCGTGGCAAGTCATTCCTCACCACCTTGATTGATATGCCTTTCTCGGTTTCACCCGTAATTGCCGGGTTAATGCTGGTACTGATTTTTGGTACCCAAGGCTGGATGGGTTCCTGGCTGATGGACAATGACATCAAGATCCTGTACGCGGTGCCTGCGATTGTTCTGGCAACCGTCTTCATTACCGTACCTTTTGTTGCCCGTGAGCTGATTCCGTTAATGGAAGCACAAGGTACTGAAGAAGAAGAAGCGGCAATTGTACTCGGTGCTTCTGGCTGGCAGACTTTCTGGAAAGTGACCCTGCCAAACATCAAGTGGGGCCTGATCTACGGTGTAATTCTATGTAATGCACGTGCCATGGGCGAGTTTGGTGCAGTATCGGTGGTTTCTGGTCATATCCGCGGCGAAACCAATACCTTGCCGCTTCACGTCGAGATTCTCTATAACGAATATACTTTCAGTGCTGCGTTTGCCGTGTCTTCACTTCTGGCTCTCCTCGCAATTGTGACCTTGGTTCTAAAAACCTGGGTAGAACTGCGCCAGGAAAAACAAGACAAACGTAATGATGATTTAACAGTTTCTTAAGGAATGCCCACATGAGTATTCAAGTTAAAAATATTGAAAAACACTTTGGTGCATTCCATGCACTGAAAAACATTTCACTAGATTTCCCGGATGGTCAGTTAGTGGCTCTACTGGGTCCATCAGGCTGTGGTAAAACCACCCTGCTACGTATTATTGCTGGTCTGGAATCGGCAGATGGTGGTCAGGTCATTCTTGAGGGCGAAGATGCTACCAATGTGCATGTACGGGAGCGTGAAGTCGGCTTTGTATTCCAGCACTATGCGCTGTTCCGCCATATGACGGTATTTGACAATATTGCCTTTGGCCTGCGTGTGCGCCCACGTAAAACCCGTCCATCAGAAGCGGAAATTAAAAAACGTGTTACACGTCTTTTGGATCTGGTTCAACTGGGCTTCCTGGCTGATCGTTATCCAGCCCAGCTTTCTGGGGGTCAGCGTCAACGTATTGCATTGGCACGTGCCTTGGCAGTTGAACCACGTGTATTATTACTGGATGAACCTTTCGGTGCACTGGATGCCAAAGTCCGTAAAGAGCTGCGTCGCTGGTTACGTACCCTGCATGATGAACTGCATATTACTTCGATATTTGTAACTCATGATCAGGAAGAAGCACTTGAGGTTGCGGATCAGATTGTGGTGATGAACAAAGGCGATGTGGAGCAAATCGGTTCACCACGTGAAGTGTATGAAACACCGAAAACGCCATTTGTATTTGACTTTTTGGGTCAGGCGAATCGTTTTGAAGGTCAGAATCATGGTGGCCTCATCCAGCTCGGTGAAGACCGCATCCAGTTTGAGGGTGCAAAAAATGCTGCTCAAGGCGAAGTTATTTTATTCGCACGTCCAGATGACTTACGCATTCATGCGCAGCCACATGACAATGCAATTCAGGCCACCTTTATTCGTGAATTGTGGATTGCTGGCAAAGTGGTTGCAGAACTGAATGATCGACAAGGCAACCTGATTGAAATTTTACTCACACCTGATGAAGCGAGAGCACATCAATTCCGCCCAAATCAAACCGTATGGTTAAGTGCAGTTAACTTGCATCTATTTGAAAACCAGGTCGCTTAAGATCAAAAGATGGGGTTTTAAAATACCCCATCCTCTTAAAGGGTAAAGAAAATCATGAATTTTCAACAATTAAGAATTATACGAGAAACAGTTAGACAGAACTTTAACTTAACTGAAGCTTCAGCTGCACTTTATACCTCACAGTCTGGGGTAAGTAAGCACATTAAAGATCTGGAAGATGAACTCGGGGTGCAGCTCTTTATCCGTAAGGGTAAACGTTTGTTAGGCTTAACCGAGCCAGGTCAGGCACTTTTAGGGATTGTGGAACGCATGCTGGTTGATGCTGACAATATCAAACGTCTGGCTGATGATTTTAACAAAGTCGATGAAGGCACCTTGACCATAGCAACCACGCATACGCAGGCACGTTATGTGCTACCGCCGATTGTCAGTCAGTTTAAAAAAGAATTCCCCAAAGTTCACCTGATTTTACAACAGGCAAGCCCGGTTGAAATCACGGAAATGCTGCTGCAAGGTCAGGCGGATATCGGTATTGCAACTGAAGCACTCACCACTGAAGATAATCTGGCCAGTGTGCCTTACTATAACTGGCAGCACAGTATTATTACCCCACAGAATCATCCTCTGACCCAGAAAGAAAAAGTCACTATCGAAGACTTGGCAAATTATCCGATCATTACCTACCATGGTGGTTTTACCGGTCGCTCCAAGATTGACACCGCTTTTGAAGAGGCCGGTTTTGATGTAGATATTGTGATGTCTGCTCTTGATGCTGATGTGATCAAGACCTATGTAGAAATGAATATGGGCGTCGGCATCGTTAACGATGTGGCTTATGACCCTGAGCGTGATTACCGTTTAAGACAGATTAAAACTGATATTTTCGGAGTAAATACCACCTGGATTGCAGTACGTAAAGGTCATTTACTGCGTGGTTATGGCTACGAGTTTATTTCACTCTGCTCGCCAGATGCGGATATTAAAGCTCTGAAAAAAGTGGCTTATCCAGACGAATAAACTGCATAATTTTCAGTTTTTGATCAAAGAGGCTAAGTGGCCTCTTTTTTTATTTTTATATAGACAAGCATTGAAAATATTAATTTTGAAAAATTCATTACAGCTGAAGTTCTCTTTACTTGGGTTTAACCTAAAATCAGCTGTCAGGTATAACAATTCGATCAAACCTTTGTTATAAAATTCTGGAACGGGAACTCCGAGGGCAACATTCACTCCAGATACCAGTTCAAATATTAGAGTAGTACCTCTCTAACAGATGCAAGCAACTTAGGATGTAGTAACAGGTCAATCTAATAAAAATTTTAAAGTTTGCGTTTATACCACATAGGCCTATTACACGGCTTATAGATTTATACATAGCTTTTTATGAGAGGGTCCTAGACTTAAAACCAGTTTAAGATTTTAAAAATACTTTTAAAAATGCATAAAAAAACGAGCCGAAGCTCGTTTTTTTTAAGGTCAAATCTTAGAAGCGGAAGCTTACACCGAGTTTCGCTACCGGGAACCATTCATACTTGTTATCTTCGCGAATTTTGCGTTCTTCGTTCTGAATTGCTTCCGCTACACTAGGGGAACCTGTTACAGGCGCAAGACCAGTAGCTGTTAAATTAACTTCTGGGTTACCATTGTAATAGGCACCAACTTCACCAAATATACCCCAACGGTTGGTAATGGCTGGTGAAAAACCAATGCCTACGTAAGGTGCAATACTGTTTTTATATGATAGTTTACCATCCACACGACCTTCAGTAGCACCTGGAGCAAGCTGATAATCATTGTTATCAATACTTAAAGTGTTACCTCCACCAATACTGCGAGTTAAACCATAATCATTATCAGTATATGCTACCCCTGCTGCCATATAGAACCAGTTCGCCCAAGGACGAATTTCAGCATTCAAGTAAGTCAGGTTGTTATCCAGATCCAAATCATACTTTGTTCCATTGATAGATAAATCATCAGACCAAGAAATATCACCACCGTTATAACCTAAAGTGACGCCTACATATGGGTTAGCACTCCAGGAAATTGCACCACCGTAACCGGTAGTACCTACTTCAGCACGAACAGAAGCTGGTTTAAAGAAAGAGAATTCAGTAACGCCCTCATCTGTTACGATAATTTCATCTGCGGCCATAGCAGAACTAGCGGCTATAGCTAAAATAGATACTGCTAAAATATTATTCAAAGGTTTCATTATTCCTCTCCTCAAAAGAACTTATTTTTGATCATTAGTTATTCGTGATAGGCTCAATATAAAGGACTTAAAAAATATTTTTTATTCACATTTTGCTAATCTTTTGTTATTTTTTGATACAAATTAATTTTTCTTGTTTAGAAGCAAGCATTTTCTAACACTTCTCCTACACTTTAATTTTATGGAAAATAATAATTATCACTTTAATAATTTTACCTCTTCTATAGTTTTGGTTATTTTTCACCTATTTTTGGTGCTTTCAACTATTTTTCCTGCAATATAGTGTAAAATCTAGAAAATTTTTTTCTGGAAGGAAGATCATGTCGCAGCTTTCAACAATCATTGAACAGGCGTTTGAAGACCGTGCAAATTTTACAGCTGCAGATTGCTCTGCTGAAATTCGTCAAGCAGTTGAGGAAGTAATTGCTGGTCTAGACAATGGTACTTTACGTGTTGCTGAAAAAATCGATGGTGAATGGGTTGTTCATCAATGGATTAAAAAAGCAGTATTGTTATCATTTAAATTAAACGACAACAAACCAATGGAAGCTTGTGATCTTCGTTTCTATGACAAAGTAGATACTAAATTCTCAGGCTGGTCTGAAGAACAATTCAAGGCAGCGGGTGTACGTGTTGTACCGCCTGCAGTAGCACGTAAGGGTTCTTTCCAGGCTAAAGGTGTGATCTTGATGCCTTCTTATGTCAACATCGGTGCTTATGTCGATGAAGGCACAATGGTAGATACCTGGGCAACTGTCGGTTCATGTGCGCAAATTGGTAAAAATGTACACTTGTCAGGTGGTGTGGGCATTGGTGGTGTTCTTGAGCCACTTCAAGCAAATCCAACCATTATTGAAGATAACTGCTTTATCGGTGCACGCTCTGAAATCGTGGAAGGCGTAATCGTGGAAGAAGGCTCGGTAATTTCAATGGGTGTATTCATTGGCCAGTCGACCAAGATTTATGACCGCGCAACTGGCGAAATCCATTATGGTCGCGTACCAGCAGGTTCGGTTGTTGTTGCGGGTAGCCTTCCATCTAAATGTGGTACTTACAGCCTGTATGCTGCCATTATCGTGAAAAAAGTTGATGCACAAACTCGTTCTAAAACAAGCTTGAACGATCTATTACGCGAAGACTAAGATGTCTTAACTTAGAGGACACATTTGTGTTCATCGGAGCTTCAACCGCTCCTCGTCTCTACGATTAGTAATAATCGTAGGGATTTTTATTTTTATACCCGGTTATTTATTTTTCATTGGTTAATTTTGTTATGAATACGCTTCGATCTTCTGCAATCCCAGTTTCTGATCCGTCTGCGGGTTTACGCATTACGGAGATTTTCTATTCATTACAAGGTGAAGCCAATGCCGCAGGACTGCCAACGGTATTTATCCGTTTAACCGGTTGTCCACTACGTTGTAGCTACTGTGACACCACCTATTCCTTTGAAGGTGGCGAGCGTCAGTCTCTGGAAGATATTATCCAGACTACGCTTGATTTTAAAACACCTTATGTCTGTGTGACTGGTGGCGAACCTCTGGCACAGCCCAATGCCCTGCCCCTGATGCAGCGACTGGCAGATTTAGGATGTCAGGTTTCACTTGAAACCAGTGGGGCTTTAGATGTGTCCAAGGTGGATTCACGTGTTTCCAAAGTCCTCGACTTAAAAACACCCACTTCAGGTGAAGTTGCACGAAATTTGCTTGCTAATCTCGATCATTTAACTGCACATGATCAAATCAAGTTTGTCATTTGCAATCGTGAGGATTATGAATGGTCAAAGCAGCAGCTTGAACAGTATCAACTTCAAGAGAAAGTCAGTACAGTTTGGTTTTCGCCTGCATTTGCGGTAGAAAAAGGTGCAGTTCATTTACCACAATTGGCACGTGACTTAGCTCAATGGATTTTAGAAGACCATCTCCCTGTTCGTTTCCAGTTACAACTGCACAAGTTGTTATGGAATGATGAAACTGGTCGTTAATTTTTTATAAAGTATTTTTTGGAGAATCAGCTTATGCGCCCTCGTGCCATTGTCCTGTTATCTGGCGGTTTAGACTCAACCACATGTCTGGCTTGGGCACAGGCACGCTATGAATGTATCGCACTCAGTTTTCGCTATGGTCAACGTTCAACCACCGAGCTGGATGCAGCAAAAGCGTTAACTGAACGTGCGGGTGTAGAACATCGAGTGATCAATATTGATCTGGGTAATCTGGGGGGCTCAGCCCTTACCGATCATAGCATTGAGGTACCTGATCACGAACAGGCCGGCATTCCGATTACTTACGTTCCTGCACGTAATACCATCTTCTTGTCATATGCTTTAGCTGCAGCAGAAGTCTTCAAAGCTGAAGCAATTGTGATCGGGATTAATGCGGTCGATTACTCCGGTTATCCGGATTGCCGTCCGGAATTTATCGAGGCATTTGCCAACATGGCCCGTCTTGCAACCAAGGTTGGTGTAGAGGGCCAAGCTCTCAAGTTTGAAACACCTTTGTTACATTTATCCAAAGCAAATATTATTCGCTTAGGTATGGAACATGGCGTAGACTACAGTCAAACGGTGTCATGCTATCAAGCAGATGACCAAGGACGTGCCTGTGGTAAATGTGACAGTTGTCGTTTACGTAAACAGGGTTTTGCGGACGCAGGTGTTGAAGACCCGACACGTTATATACCGTAATAACAAGGTAGAGTTTATGAAGAATTTAAAATCAGGCATTGTACTTTCAGCAATTGTTTCAGCTGCTGCGATGTTCACCACTACAGCTCAAGCAGCTGATGACAAATTACAACAAGCTTATAAAAGCACCAATGTGAAAGCTGCATTGATCAATGTTTGTAAAGATGAAACTGGCAAAAGCAAGAAATTAACTTCTGCTGAAGTCAGTAAATATTGTACTTGTGCGGTTGAAGCAGATGGTAAATTAACCAATGCGCAAAAATGGGAAATTCAAAGTACCATTAACCAGAAAAAAAGCCCAGGTAGTTTAGCTTTTGTACAAAAGCAGAATAAAGATCTTCAAGCGTGTTTTGGTCCACAGTTAACCGGTAAACTGAAAACTTTGACTGAAGAAGCAATGAAATCAGCTCAAGCTGCACCAAAGAAATAAGATCTAATTTTTCTTATTCTTTAATGAAATAAGCCACTATAATGTGGCTTATTTTTTTGAAAAAATTTAAATAAAACAGGAGTTTTTATGTCTGAAATTAGTTTAATTGATCAGAATTTTCCTGCGACCACAGGCGAGATCAATTTAACCAAGCTAGATACAGAATGGCTAGTCATCTACTTTTATCCTAAAGATTCTACGCCGGGCTGCACCACTCAGGCAGTTGGCTTTTCCTGTTTAAAAGAGCAGTTCGAGGCTTTAAATACTACAGTTCTCGGGGTATCCCGTGATTCGGTGAAAGCCCATCAGAATTTTACTGAAAAGCAAAATCTCAGCATTAACCTGATCAGTGATAAAGAAGAAGTGTTGTGTCATCACTTTGATGTAATCAAAGAAAAGAATATGTATGGTAAACAGGTGATGGGAGTTGAGCGTTCAACTTTTATTTTCCATAACGGCCAACTGGTCAAAGAATACCGTAAGGTCAAGGCAGCTGGCCATACAGAACAAGTTCTGGAAGACTTGAAAGCCTTACAAGCAGCCTGATTAACTGCTAAGACCTAGGCATAAAAGCTCGAATATTCGAGCTTTTTTAATGGTTTTATATAGCAGCATATATTTTATATTTACCTGATAAAGATTTAAATCTGAAAATGATAAGCACGCAGCATTCTAAAAAATTTATGATGCAGGATCATCAGGCATGATGATATATAAGTGAATACTTTCTTAATTCACTTCACATTGACCTGAAAGATGAAGATTCACTTTGTCTCCTATACCTGCAATTCCCTTTTTCATACCAAAATCACTGCGATTAATCACGGCAGATGCCTGAACATCCAACAGATTGGCATCCGACATACTGGGCTTAAAAGTTGTCTCAAAAATTACGGGCTTGGTTACACCACGCAAGGTTAAATGTCCTAATACCTTGTATTTGCCATTGCCTAGGTCTTTAAACTGAATACTTTTAAAAATTACAGTCTTGTATTTTGCTACATAAAACAGGTCTTCACCCAAAATCATATTTTTAAATACAGGTTTACTAAAACTTAAACTTTCTACATCCATGACCAGATGGGTTGAGGCGTTTTGCGGTGCATTGGCATCAAACTGCATCGTGGATTGAACCTGATTAAACTTGGCTTTAACCATAGTAAGTCCCATGGACTTGATCTCAAACCCTACATCGCTTTTGGGGGTTAGGGTCCATGATCTTGCAAAAGACTGACTGATTAAAGCTAGACAGATCGCCAAGCTAAGAAGCCCGGTTTTTATTATTGTTTTCAATTTTAAATCCACCTTGTTTAATTTCTTATTAATCGGATTTAAGTCAACGGCTTAATCTGAAATTAAATTTTCTTGTTGTGTGTTCCCACATGGTTTCGTTATTTTTATATCAGTTTTTTGAAGTTTTTGTAAAATCATTCATGACTAATGGACAGAATAATCGTCCTGATTTCTTTCTTCAGGAATCGTGTCTGTCCAGCAGAGAACTGTTTTGATCTTACAACTTTCTGTTCTCGCTACCTTTTATAGAACAAAGAATTTGCTGTTTCCAGCTGAATAAAATATTAAAAATCATTGATAAATATCTTAAATAATACGCTGGCTTCATTCTGAAACAGTTTCTCAAGGTTATAAGTAAATCAAATGCTGACTATTAATGACAAGGCGATCGCCCACATGGTACAGGCAATAATAGCATCCAGAATTTTCCATGCTTTTGGATGTTGAAACCACGGCGTCAATATTTTTGCGCCATATCCCAAACAAAAAAAGAAAAACCAAGAAGCAAGGACTGCGCCTAGCGTAAACCATTCTTTCCCCAGACTGTATTGGGTTGAAATAGATCCGATCAGGATTACGGTGTCTAAATAAACATGCGGATTCAGCCAGGTAAAAGCCAAACAGATCATCAGCACCTGTACAAAATGCTCTGTTGCCTGATCACTCAATGCCAATACCTCTGTAGATTTAAATGCACTAATCGCATGTTGCAAACCATAATAAAACAGAAATCCTGCACCAATATATTTAGAAAACATAACAATATGCGGGTAATGCTCGATGACACGCGCGAATCCAAAGACACCCAGCAAAATTAAAATAGAATCAGATAAAGCACAAATTACACAGACCCAGAACACATGCTGCTGTTTTAAACCTTGTTTTAGAACAAAGGCATTTTGTGCACCAATACTCACAATCAGGCTCATTCCTACAGCAAAGCCACTCACCATATAACTGAACATCATCTTCCCCCTTTTTTAAAGAAAGGCATTATTCAATAAAATCGGCAAGATTAATTAAAACTAAGTTAATATCAGATTAACTAAATATTATTTAGATAAGAAAGATGCTGAATGCGAAACAATGTGATGCTTTTTATGCAGTTGCAAAAACCGGAAGTTTTGATCTTGCAGCGGAGCAGTTAAACATTACTGCCTCAGCAGTTACTCTTCGTGTTCAAAGTCTGGAAAAACAATTGGGACATCTGCTGTTGGTCAGAGATCGGCCTTGCCGCGTGACTCAATCTGGGCAAACTTTATTGCATTATTTACAGCATCAACGCTTGCTAGAACAGAATCTAATGCAGGATCTGGGGGGACAGCTGCAACAAGAAGGTTTCTATTGTCTGAATATTGCCACCAATGCTGATTCGCTCGCGACCTGGCTGTTACCGACCTTACAAGACCAGCTGATTCGGCACAAAATTGTGTTGCATTTTCAGGTAGATGACCAATCACAGACTCATCATCTGTTAGAAGCAGGCCTCGTCAATGCCTGTTTGAGTACGGAAGCCAAGGCAATGAAAGGTTGCCGGGCCGAATTGATCGGACAGATGCAATACCGTCTCGTTGCCACCCCTGAATTTTCCCGAAACTGGTTTCATCAAGGCGTACATCGGAATACGCTACGTCTTGCTCCTGCTATTCTTTTTAATGAAAAAGACCAGTTGCATACCCAGTTTATCCAGCAAGAGTTTGGCCTGAATCCTGCTCAATACCCTCACTTTTTCATCCCATCGACCCACGCATTTTTTGATGCAATTGTGATGGGACTGGGCTATGGCTGGTTACCGGACTATCAGGTCCGAGATTTGCTGGCATCAGGTCAACTGCTTGAGCTTTCAAGGGAATTACGCATCGAAGTCCCCCTGTATTGGCATCACTGGAAAGAACAGTCTCCTGCTCTGGAGATTTTAGGTGAATGTTTAAGGCAGCATGCTCAAGCTGCCATGAATCAACCAGTATTGAACTTGTAGTTTTAAACCAGATTGGTTTTATCATTCCGGGCGAATTTTTCACTGAGCTGTTGATAGGTCGCTGTATGCTGGAAACGCTCTAAAAATTCAATCGTGCCTTGTGGGAATTTATCCCGTTGAATTTCGCCACGATAATAAGCTTCACGCATCGGCGTGGCAGATAGGGCTCCTTCAAGACTATCAAGTTCGACCATTTCCCATTCTGGGAAAAATTTTAAATAATAGGAAGAATCATCTTTAAAATGCCCAATCAGCCCGACTTTGGCATCCGGTTCAATGACCTGATTCACCAGCGATTTCACCAGTTTTTGCCATTTTTCATCATTATAAACATCTATGACTTCTACAAATTTGATGCGCGCCTGATCTTCAGCACTAAAATTTGACAGGATCATGGCTTCACGCTCCGAAGCCAAAAATGGATTCTTGATATTACGTTCATTTTGTGCAGAACCAAGAGCCAAAATCACATTCTGACTGTGCTGCAAGGCGATCTTAATGGTTTGCATGTGCGCCAGATGAAAAGGCTGAAAGCGGCCAATGAAAACCAGATAATCAAATGTATAGTTCATAAGGGATCAGTTTTTTTATGACTCATGAGTTGTGCCGCTCCAATAAATATGCGACATAATAATTCCCATAAAATCAAATCAAGTTTAAAGCAAGGATAGTACGATGACACTGAGCTGTATTCAACAACCTCATGAGCATTTGAATGCGAATTTAGAACATGGTGTACTCACTTTGGCCATCAATCGCCCGGAAGCTAAAAATGCCTTATATAGCGAGCTTTATTTATGGATTGCGAAAGCCTTGGATGAAGCTGATCAGGCACCTGAAGTGCGTGTAGTTGTTTTACGCGGTCAGAACGCTGACTTTAGTGCAGGCAATGATATGCAGGATTTTATGAAATCTGCAGCCAATAAGGACCAGATTCGTCCGCAAGATGGCCCTCCATTTGTTTTATTAAAAGCTGCCGCAAAATTTTCCAAGCCTTTAATTGCTGCTGTGCGTGGAGTTGCGATCGGGATTGGGGTGACGATCTTACTGCATTGTGATCTGGTTTATAGTGACCATACAGCCCTGTTCCAGATTCCATTTGTCAGTCTGGGTCTATCGCCTGAAGGCGCGTCAAGCAAATTACTGATTCAACAGGCAGGCTATCATAAAGCAGCTGAATTATTGCTGACTGCACAAAAATTCAATAGTGAAAAAGCACTGAGCGCAGGTCTGGTGAACAGTATCGAAGAAGATGCCTATGCTACTGCACAAAAACAGGCACAAACTCTGGCAGCTTTACCATTGGCCTCTCTGAAGCAGAGCAAAGCTTTGATGAAACATAATCTGGATGAAATTGTTGAATGGATTGATCATGAGGCAGAAATCTTTATGAACCGTGTTGGTTCAGCCGAAATGATGGAAGCAGTTCAGGCTTTTATGCAAAAACGGAAACCTGATTTCACACAATTCAACTAATTTTCAAACTCAGGATGTCAATGAGGTAGTTTAAACTGCCTTCTTGATACCTTTACTTGCCAGAATAAAGAATATGTCTACTGAAAATTTGAATGATAAATCTCATCAAACGTCTGATAGCGTCAATCCTGACAAAAAACGCTATTACGAACCAGCTCCTCAGGATATAGATGTAGAAAATTTTCGCAAAGTCATTGAAAGCCGCCGTTCAGTACGTAAATTTACCAAGAAACCAATTCCTGATGAGGTTCTGGATGCCTGTCTGGATCTGGCACTATTGGCACCGAACTCGTCCAATCTGCAGCCCTGGACTTTTTATGTGGTACAAAATCCGGGCAGGAAAAAACGTCTGGTTAAAGCCTGCATGGGTCAACTGGCAGCAAAAACTGCTTCCGAGCTGATTGTTTGCGTGGCACGTACCGACCGTATTGATGAAATGGCAAAGCGTAATGTGAATGAATTTCCATTCCCAGAAGCACCACCAGCGATTAGAAAATACTATAAATATATTCCATACAACTATAAAACGGGCTATCTGAATGCCTTCGGCAACTTTAAGAAAGTCGCTTTCAAAGTTGCACGTACACTGGACAAGCAAATGCCAGTCTCTGCTTTCAGTCCGGCTGATGCAAAACTGTGGGCAACCAAAACTACGGCACTGGCTTGTGAAAATCTGGTCTTGGCTTTACGTGCTTACGGTTTTGATAGCTGTATGATGGAAGGTTTTGATGAGCCGATGGTTCGTGAAATTCTTGAATTAAATGGCGAACAGTATCCGGTCATGGTGATTGGTGCAGGTGAACGTGCCAAAGATGGCGTATTCTTCCCGCAGTATCGTTTTGATCGTGAACTGTTTATTCAGAAGATGTAAGCAGTATCTCAAATTTAAATCTTTCATCTGCTCTATGATTAGCGGTATAGATGTCAATGTTAGGCTGAGATTTAGGGACGAGTCTTCTGCCTAACAACAGATTTTGATTGCCTTAGCGAATATATTTCTCATTCCTCAAAGTAATATCCGCCTACCATCAGATATGAATCTTATTCGAGCTTTCTAAGTTAATGCCTTTTAATCACCAAGACAAAGTTTCAAGTTTTTAAGCTCAAACCTAAGAATAGTTAATTCTTAGTTTCCGATAATCAATCCAGTTACAATGAAATCCGACAGGTACCCGAACCGGTAAATGAATCGTTGCAATCGGTCCTGCCGTCATCTGCTGTGCATCTAGAATCACCACTCTGGATGGATTTCCATCTAGAGCATGGATATAAGACATGAGCCAGCCATCATTTTCGGCTTGAGCACCTCCCCGCGCGACAAATATCACTTCACCTGTCACCCAGTTCTCACCAAAGGAATAGCTTTCTGAATGGCCAGTTTCCAGATCATGCCCCAAGAGCATATTACTGCTGACATGATAAGGATCATCAAACTCGCCAAAGGAAATACTATAAATATACTGATGCTTCCGCCCCGTATAAGCGTCATTGATCTGTGGAAACTCCTGTTTCGTCCCGGATAATACTGTCCGAAACACTTTTCCCGTGCCATGCTCAAATATAAAACGCTCCAGGCGTATATCCTGATCTTCAATTGGACACTGACTCGAACTAACCAAAGCTTTGGAATGCACGACTGCATCCATCACCACATTACCGGAATCCAGATCATAAGCATTCACGGTATGGAAAATAAAACAGGAATCAATCTCATACCAGCGGATGTCGGCCACCTGACCACCAAATGGCAATATGCCAATACGCGCCTGCCGTTTTGGATTCCATTGATATGGCAGCATTGAACCTTTTAAAGCACTACGTACAGAGAAATTTACATTCAGGTCCAGAATCAGCACCTGAGATTTGGTAATGGCACAATCATGAATCATCGGGCCATGTTTCACTGGAATTTCGACCTGATGTTTCAACTTACCTTTTGAATCTATCTGCAAGTAAAAAACTTTGTTCTGACTTAAAGCATCATAACAAATCGCATGAATATCGCCGGTTTCAGGATCAATATGCGGATGGGCAGTAAATGGCATATCCTGATCATCTTCAAATAAATGATGCCGTCTTGATTCCAGTGCAGCATTCAATTCAACTGGGTATGCTCCTGCTTCAACCAGTGCCCAGATTTTCCCGGCGAAGCTGATGACATTGGTATTGACAGCATCCGCGACACCTCGCGTTTTGCCGGGAATCTGTGGCCGGTGAAGTTTTTCCTGCACACTGGCTGACCCGATATAACTGTTTTTATACCAGTGTGCCTCACCGTCCTTAAGCCTGAGCGCATGTAGCATGCCATCGCCGGTGAACCAATGATAGTTGCGTGGGTTTTTGACGTTAATAGAATTCGGACCAATCCGCATCAGTGCGCCATCCAGTTCTGCAGGAATCTGCCCTTCAACTTTCAAGTTTATAGAAAAATGTTCCTGCCGCTCGGGTGCAAATATACCTTCCAGATAGGGATTATCCGGCGAATACGGAATACGGCTGTGCAGGATTTCTGCACCGTATTGAATGGATTTACTGAGCGTATTTTTCCAGACGCTGCTCAGCGGTTTAAGCCATGACATTATTATTTTCCTTAATTATATTTTTTCTATGGATTATTCTGGCAGAAATTATAATAACAAAAGCAGTTTGGCCATTTTTTGAATTTGGACTAACGGTGCGTCAAGTCGAACACACCGATAAAGCAGAAATAATGTAACTTTAGACTTTGATATCCAAAAGCTGAATAAATTCAAAGGCCGGCTCTTCATAAGGATGGCTTTCTTTCAGCGCTTTGGCCACTTCCACCGCCTTTTCATCCGGCACCAGAATTTCTACCCGCCATTCTTCTACCTGTTCCAGTTGGCCGACTTCACCAATATGAGGATCTGCACCTTTCTGCGGCTTAAACTGTCCGGTTCCTAAAACCTGCCAGGCACAATTCGTATATTCCCCAATACCGCCGCCTCCTGCTGCAAATATCGCATTCTTGGTATCTTCCAGGTTTTCGTCTGGTACGTAATAAATCAGCTTTAACATGTATTCTTTCCTGAAATTCAGATATTACTCATATTGTTAAGGGCTTGGGCAATCATCTTCAATGCAGGATTTTGAGAGTTCTTGTTAAATGTTGCATATAAATCCAGTTTTGGTAGCACCTGGTCAGTCTGGATCACTTTTACATGATCATTCATAAAACGAAGTAAATATTCAGGTGCAAAACTAAAGCCCATCCCCATATTGGTCAGATTGATATGTTGCAACACATTAGTCACCCATAAAACCTGTTCATGCTCAAGCTGATCAATACAGAGTAATTTATCCAGCTTTTCATAAAATACGGGTGAAGCATTCTGCTCACACATAATTACATTATGGTTTTTTAGTTCCTGTAATTTCAGGATTCGATCTGTAGAATGTAAGTGCTGAGCGGCTATCAGATAAATTTGCTCGGTTAATAAATGAATATTCTCAAAATCTGGATGGTCCAGATGAAAGCGGGTAATACACAAATCCAGTTCCGCATTTTTCAGCCGCTGAATCTGTTCCATACAGGTCAGGCTATGCAGATGGATTTTTAAGTCCGGCATGTTTTTTTTAAGCTGCACCAATATCTGAGGCATGACTTTGATTTCTGCCACATTCAGAAAACCAATATGAATCTGATTATTTTTCTGCTGCGCAACCTGACGCGCTGCTGCTACTGCCAGTTTGGCATTTTCCAGTGCTTTTTCGGCATAAATCTGAAAAGCCTGTCCTTCATCGGTGAGTTTGACCTTTCTGGATGAACGATCAAACAGCATGACGCCTACTTCCTGCTCCAGATCCTTAATTTGCTGGCTTAATGACGGCTGGGCGGTAAACAGTTTTTCGGCAGCCTTGGTAAAACTTTGTTGCTGCGCTACAGTAATAAAATAGCGTAAATGTCGAAGTTCCATATCTTGCTCTATCCAAAACACCACGTCATATTCGTATATGCAGTGAAAATATCTATAGGCAGATAGTTTATATGAATAGCTCTATAGCCTGCGCTGAATTTTGCCTAGACTCCTCAGCTAACAGATAGATTGTTCATGTAATAGCGACATTCATGGAGTATGTAATGGCACCGCAATATGACACCGATGTTTTAGTGATTGGTACCGGTCCTGCAGGTTCAACATTAGGTCTGGCCCTGGCCAATTATGGCATCAAAGTACAGCTATTTACCCAGTTTAGCTGGCTGGCCAATAGCCCACGTGCACATATTACCAATCAGCGTGCCATGGAGGTATTACGTGATTTAGGTATTGAAGAGCAGGTCAAAGAGATCGCTACACCTTGGGAGCAGATGGGTGAAAGCCTGATTACCACCAGTCTGGTCGGTGAAGAAATTGCCCGTTTAAGTGCCTGGGGTACGGGCGATGAACGTCATGGCGATTATATAAAAGGTAGCCCATGTCCTTTAGTTGATTTGATCCAGCCCAAAATGGAAGCCTTGCTGGTTAAGAATGCTGCTGAGCGTGGTGCGATTTATAATTTTAATACTGAATATCTGTCGCATGTGCAGGACGAAGCTGGCGTGACAGCCACTTTCCTCAACCGGATTACCAACACTGAATTTAGCTTGAGAGCGAAATATCTGGTGGGAATGGATGGGGCAAAATCCCGTGTGCTGGAACAGCTTGATTTACCTCTTGAAGGTATAATGGCACGAGCCGGCACAGTGTATGTGACCTTTAAAGCTGATCTTTCTCAATACGTGCAACACCGCCCTGCTATTCTGCAATGGATTGTCAATCCTGAAGCCAGCTTTGGCGACCTCGGTATGGGATTGTTACGTGCTATTACGCCATGGAATGAATGGATTATGGGTTGGGGCTTTGACATTTCCAAAGGCGAACCACAAGTGACTGAGGAACAGGTACGTGCCCGCCTGAATGCCTTCGTCGGTACTGAAGTTGAAGAAGTCGAGATTCAGAAACTGTCATACTGGTATGTGAACCAGACCTGGGCAACTGAATATTCTAAAGGCCGTGTATTCTGCGGAGGTGATGCAGTGCACCGTCATCCACCTTCAAGCGGATTAGGTTCAAATACCTGTATGCAGGATGCCTTTAATCTGGGCTGGAAACTGGCATATGCTGTGAAAGGCTGGGCTGTGCCTGCCCTGCTGGATTCCTATACGGCTGAACGTGCACCGGTGGGTAAGCAGATTGTGGCGCGAGCGAACCAGTCACGTTTTGATTATAAATACCTGAAAGAAGTCTTTGGTTTTGACAATGGTGTAACTACACAAAAACAAATGCTGGAACGTATTTTTGCTGAAACTGAGCAAGGTGCTGAAATCCGCAAAAAACTGTTTGAAGCTTTGGAAATTAAAAACTTCGAATTTAATGCCCAAGGTGTAGAGCTGAACCAGCGCTATAATTCAAATGCGGTGATTGCAGAATCTGAGCCTGAAGCTTTTGAAAAAGATGAGCAGCTTTATTTGCAAGCAACAACGCGCCCGGGTGCCAAAGTGCCGCATACCTGGCTGATCAATGCCAAAGGTCAAAAGCAGTCCACGCTAGATATTACTGGTAAAGGTCGTTTTACTCTCCTGACGGGTTTATCTGGCAAAGGCTGGAAACAGGCGGCTGAAGCATTGAAACTGCCATATCTGGATGTGATTCAGATTGGTTCACGTGACTATCGTGATGTGTATGGCACCTGGAATGCAAAGTCTGAAATTCATGAATCTGGTGCAATCCTGGTTCGTCCAGATGGTTATGTAGCTTGGCGTTATCAGGACAATACTAATGATGCTTTTGATTATGAACATACGTTGAAAGCGGTATTAAAGCTGGTTCAATTAACTGTTTAATTTGATAAAAAAGACCATCGAAAGATGGTCTTTTTTATATTCAAGCCTCATCTAACTTAAGTTTTATCTCATAAAGTTCAGCATATACATCTATCGCTTTGATAATGTCATCTTTCTCAGTTTGAAAATCTGGCTCTGGTCTTCTATTTGTGTAACTATCTCTAATTACATCATCACTCAAGGCAATATATAAGTAAGTCGCTTTTTCACAATCAGTAAACTCATTATTAAATTCTTTTTGTTTTTTATGAATAAAGCTTAATTTATTATACTGAGCAATCACTATTACTTGTAAAGATTTTTCTAAATCAGCTTTTAATTCTTTTATACAATCAAATTTTTCAACTTCTTTAAAGATATGAATAAACTTTTTAGCTCTACTTTCTACCTTTGAAGGACCTGCTAACCCTCCTGACAATTCAGTGCTTGTTTGAATTAAAATGCGAAATAACTCTGTACGACCTTTTCTTAATTCTTCAATTGTTTTCTCAGCTTCTGATCTTAATTCTTTTAACTTAACTCCATTCCCTACAATTGAGAACTCCTGGACCTCAGCAGCAAAAGCTATTATTAATCCTATTACGGCAAATCCTAGAGATAAAGTAACAAACTCAGCTCCTGAAAGTTTCTCAAGATCGATAAGAAGCCATAAACTACTCCCCATACCCAAAATGGCAACAATAAGTCCCCAAACGATATTTTTCTTCAATTTAATCAACCTAAATTTATTTTAGTTCAAACACTTATAACAAATTATAAATATACCTTATTTTCAAAGATTAAATCTAATTACCTACATTACGATATGGATATCGCCCGTCAGACTGTAAGACATGGACGTTCCATCAGTCTGACAAAGAATTTTGGTTACTTTACGGAATATATTTCTCATCCTTCAAAGTAACAATTCTATCTACACACCATACGTAAAAAGCCACCTCTCGGTGGCTTTTTCTAAATCTAAATATCAAGAACCCTGCATCAAACAACTGCCGAGTACAAACAATATTTGTAGGCTAACAACAAAGCCAAACAACCACCAACCTTTCTGACGCATTGTCGCCCTATCCATTATTCTAAATGTCTTTATCATGTCATCACCTCATACTTGAGAATTGATACTGAATCGATCTATTCCATCTTTCTTTTATAGTGCAATAAAGTTGTGCATAAAATATACCTTAACACTTTATCTATCATATGAAAGCAAAATTCAAACCAGATCAGCAGGAGAAATAAAATTAAAAAATCAAAATATTTAAAAAACAAAAGCCACCCAAAGGTGGCAATTCATGAAGCTAGTCTAAATAAAAATCTTTATATTATCCAGTTATAAGTATTTCTACTAGATCATCTTACCTAAGTTAAGTATTAGCAGGCCCGCCAAAATGGTCCTTCTGGACGCGGGAATTCACAGTTAAATGGTGAATTATTAAACCAGCCGGCATCAGTATCCCATTCTAATTCTGCCAGATTCAGTTGCTGCTGCTCGTTATATGCCTTAAACGCCATGTTATAACATGACTGGAAAGTTGGATTATTTACACGCGCCTCATATTGCTGGTCAAATTGGGTACGTTGTGCTGGAGGTAGCTGGCTAATGGTAGGTAGCTGAGACATAAGTTTAGCTGCTACAGGATCACATTGCTGAGCCATCTGTACTTGTAAGGCTAAACGTTTTTTCGCTTTTTCTTGTGCACGCTCCGCTTTTTGCTCGGGTGTCATCGCACAAGCAGCTAGAAATACACAAGTCGCTGTTAAACAAAACAGATTTATTCTTTTCATCTTGTGGACCCTCGGGGTTTTTAATTTTTCGAGTTTTAACAAATAGCTTACTCTTCTCATGCCTTTTTATATTTATGATTTTTGATATTCTTATGGTTAATTTGTAACCTATCTATATAAATTCAGTAGAATAATTAATAAATCATTCAGCTTTCTCTGAAAGCGGATATTCCAATAAAAAGGGCCGCTTTTGCGACCCTTTCTTGAAATTTAAAATGGATTAACCAATAAACTTACGTGCATTACGGAACATACGTAACCAGGCACCATCCTGATCCCAGTCTTCCGGTTTCCAAGAATGCTGAATCGCTCGGAAGTTACGTTCCGGATGTGGCATCATAATCGTTGCACGACCATCCTGCGACGTTACACCAGTAATACCTTCTGGTGAACCGTTCGGGTTCAATGGATACTGTTCAGTTGCATTGCCATGGCTATCGACATAACGTAAAACGACCTGATTCGATGCATTCAGTGCAGCAAAGTTTTCCGCAGTTGCAACCGCACGACCTTCACCATGCGCTACAGCGATCGGTAGAATCGAACCCTGCATATCTTGCAACAAGACAGAATTCGATTTTTCTACACGTACGTTCACTGCACGTGCTTCAAATACTTCTGACTTATTACGGTAGAAACGAGGCCAGTGTTCAGCACCCGGAATCAGTGGAGCCAATTGGGACAACATCTGGCAACCATTACAGATACCTAATGAGAAAGTTTCCTGACGGTTAAAGAATTTCTCAAACTGGTCACGTAACTTGGCATTGAATAAGACTGATTTTGCCCAGCCGCCGCCTGCACCCAGCACGTCACCATACGAGAAACCACCACAAGTTACCAAGCCTTCAAAATCATCCAGGCTGATACGACCTGCCAGCAAGTCACTCATATGTACGTCAACCGTATTGAAGCCGACTTTATCAAATGCTGCAGCCATTTCTACATGACCATTGACACCCTGCTCACGCAGAATTGCCATATTTGGACGACGCAAGTTAATGAAAGGCGCTTCAACAGGTTCGTTCAGGTCAAATGTCGGTTGAGCAATAATACCTTGGTGTGCTTTATCAGTAATTAACGCAAATTCCTGATCCGCCGTTTCCACGTTGTCACGCAGGCGCTGGATTTGATGTGATACTTCAGTCCAGGCCACTTGTAGATCAGCACGATCTAAGCTCAAGCCATTTACAGTTAAAGTATCTGTATTGTTGACAGTACCCACCACTGTAATTGCATCTTTAAGCGTAGATGCTGCAACTTCAGCCTGTAATACCTCCCAATCTGCTTTCGAGATTTGCAGCACTGCACCAATTTCTTCAGCGAACAGGCTTGCAACCGATTGCTCTTCAAGTGCGACACCAAGACGTGAAGCGAACATCATTTCTGCAACAGTTGCCAATAAGCCACCATCACCGATGTCATGGTACGCCTTGATCAAGCCACGGTTGTTCCATTCTTGAATCAATGTGAAGAATGTTTTGAAGTCATCAAAGCTATCAACATCAGGAGTAACCGAACCAATCGCTTTGTATACCTGCGCCAGAATCGAACCACCTAAACGGAACTGACCTTTAGACAGATCAATACGAACCAGTACAGATTCAATATCTTTCATTTCAGGCGTCAATGTCTTGCGCACATCAGTCACTGGTGCAAATGCGGTGATTACGCCTGACATTGGAGAAGTAACAGATTTGTCTTCACCTTCGTCATTCCAGGTGGTACGCATAGACAATGAGTCTTTACCCACCGGAATTGCAATACCCAGAGCCGGACACATTTCCATACCGATAGCTTTTACGCCTTCGAATAATGCCTGGTCTTCACCTTGTTGACCGGCAGCCGCCATCCAGTTTGCAGACAGTTTGATATCGCTGATTTTTTCAATCTTCGCAGACATGATGTTCGAGATCGATTCAGCAACTGATAAACGTGCAGACGCAGCAGGATTCAACAAGGCTACTGGTGGACGTTCACCCATTGCCATTGCTTCACCGGTGTAACCCACCAAGCTTGTTGTAGTCACAGCAGCATCCGCGACAGGAACCTGCCAGCGACCAACCATCTGGTCACGCGCAACCATACCGGTAATTGAACGGTCACCAATGGTGATCAGGAACGATTTAGAAGCAACAGTTGGATTCTTGATAACACGGTAGATTGCATCTTTCAGATCAGTGACTTTAGCCGCGTCAAAGTCATCGCCTTTGCGTTCAATCGTTTCATATGAACGACTCATACGTGGCGTACCACCAAGCATCACCTGCATTGGCATATCCACCGGCTTGTTGCCGAACAATGGATCTTCAACGGTTAAATGACGTGCTTCAGTCGCTTCACCCAGTACTGCAAACGGACAACGTTCACGCGCACAGATCGATTCAAATAATTCTAAAGAAGATGGACGAATCGCCAAAACATAACGTTCTTGCGCTTCGTTTGACCAGATTTCCATTGGAGACATACCTGGCTCAAGCGATGGAATCTTACGCAGATCCAGCACTGCACCAAGCTCGTGGTCATTCACCAGTTCAGGCATGGCATTGGAAATACCACCCGCGCCTACATCATGCACCGACACGATTGGGTTGTGATCTTCCATGCGCCAGCAGGTATCAATCACTTCTTGGCAACGGCGTTCCATTTCCGGATTTTCACGTTGTACCGAAGCAAAGTCCAGGTTCTCGCCCAATTTACCGCTGTCTACAGAAGACGCTGCACCACCGCCTAAACCAATAAGCATGGCTGGACCACCAAGAACGATCAATAAATCGCCCGGCTGAATCGGATCTTTTTCAACGTGATCCGGACGGATATTCCCGTAACCACCGGCAATCATGATTGGCTTATGGAAACCTTTAACATCGCCATTGACGTTTTGTTCAAAGGTACGGAAGTAACCGTTTAATGCAGGACGACCAAATTCGTTGTTAAACGCTGCACCACCCAATGGGCCTTCAATCATGATTTGAAGTGGAGATGCCATACGAGATGGTTTGCCGTAGTTTTCTTCCCAAGGCTGTTCAAAGCCTGGAATATTCAGGTTAGAAACAGTGAAACCTGTTAAACCTGCTTTTGGTTTACCACCCCGACCAGTTGCGCCTTCATCACGGATTTCACCGCCTGAACCTGTCGCAGCACCGGCAAATGGTGCAATCGCAGTCGGGTGATTATGCGTCTCTACCTTCATCAGGATATGTGCAGCCTGACTCTTGTACTTATAAACGTGTTGTCCACTATTTTCCAGGGTTGGATAGAAACGTTGCGTATCAAAACCCACAATCACTGAAGCGTTGTCTTTATAAGCTGACAATACGTCTGTTGGTGATTCTTTATACGTATTTTTGATCATCTGGAACAATGACAATGGCTGAACTTCACCATCAATTGTCCATTCTGAACCGAAGATTTTATGACGGCAATGCTCAGAGTTGGCTTGTGCAAACATCATCAGTTCAATGTCATTCGGATTACGACCCAGCTTGATGAAAGCTTCAGTCAGGTAATCAATTTCGTCCATTGATAATGCGAAACCAAATTCATTATTGGCTTTAACCAGCGCTTCTTTACCTTCCCCCAGAATATCAATGGAGTTCAATGGTTTGGGCGCCGTTTCCACAAATAATACCGCAGCATCTTCAATCGCATTGAATACGCTTTCGGTCATACGGTCGTGCAGGACCTGTAGAGCCTCTTTGGAAAGCTCTTTTGTGCCTTTCAAAGTAAATAAAACGCCGCGTTCTAAACGATGAACAGGCGTATTACAGTTTTTGAAAATATCCGTCGCTTTAGAGGACCAAGGAGAGATGGTTCCGACGCGCGGTGTGACTAAAATCTGAATTTCATCACTTGCAGCCTGGTGCAATTCAAAAGATTGACCATCGTTGAGAAGCTGTAAAGCTGATTGCTGTTGTTGCTCGCTGAGCGCTTGGTCAAAGAGGTAGACCCATTGACTTTCAATTGATTGAACAGAACTAATTGACGTCAAACGCGATAATAGTTGAGTTTTCTTAAAAGAAGAATGTGCGGGTGCACCGGCAACGATAAACATGCTGATTTTGGCTCCACGGGATGGTCTGAACAACCATGCCACAATGTGACTTGAGAGAGCGCATATTCTACTGTGAAATAAGGAAATCGGCTAGATGCCAAATCAGAAAACTATAGCTGAAATACCCTGGACTTTTAAAAAATTTTGTTTATTTTCAGTCAGGAAAATTGAATGTAGTCGCACAGGTTATCACATTTTTTTAAAGAAAAATCAAAACCAGTTCAGAATAATTTTATATATAAAAATTGTATTATTTTTCAACAACAATCATGACAAATTCTTGTTCAGATTGTATGGCTATAACTTGCCAAAACTCCTGTATAAAACAGAATAAAATACTTAAGAACCAGGTTTTTCATGAAGTTCTATTTTTGCACGCTGTTTTTAATTATTTTGATTGACTCTCACCTTTCACCCTCAAGATTAGAAAATTGGTTAAAGGTCTTCTGCCGTTCTGCACTACAAGGAACAGTTCTCTGCCCATCTCCTCCATTAGGGCACTAGAGGCAAATTACCACCCTCTATAAACGAATAATTAATACTGAGTGGTATTTTAATTTAACATAATCTTCAGAACAAAAACCGAACATCTATTCTCATCTTCTAAAAGAATAAAAATAAAATTCCTTATTTGATCCTTTTATTTTTTCATATTTGATGTTTATCTTCTTAGATCATAATTAAGTAAAATTTACTGATCTAAAAGACCAAAGATTATATCGATAAAATTACCCCATCATATCCAATATTTTGAAATTTCATCACTTATTCATTAGTTCTATTATGCGTAAAAAGCACAATATAAATAGCAAAACACCACTCGTATTTATGAAAAAATTTACCAGTAATTATGAGGACTATCTAAAAAAATAATGAAGAAATGATTAATAATAAAATTTTGTTACCTTTTTTATTTAATCCGTATTCTCAGTTTTTATTTAACTCAAAAATTTTAAAATAAATATTTGTAATTGCTAAAAAAATGACAAAAAAATATTTTTTTATTCAAAGGTAAGAGTAACGAGCTTACATCTCTATATCAGCCAGAAATCTTACAAAATAGATACTTCATCAGTAAATTTGATGATTTTATGTTAGGCTCTTGCTCCATTGCTGAGAAAACGTCCAAATTCCGGGCCTGGCAATGGTTTTTCCTTTCTGCTGTAGAGATGAATATAAATTCTATATTCGGACACTCACTTTTTGATGTTCTATAGCTTCACTGCTCTGTCTATTTTAGAGCCTTAATCTGTCACCAATGATTTAACTTTCAAAAACAAAAGGTGACCCGCTTAAGGAGTATGTATGTTTCAGTTCACTAGTACAGCAACTGTACTATTGATGGTGCTTTTCTATGGCATCACCTTTCTACTATCGTTACGCATTAAACAGAAAAATGAAAATGTCGATGGCTACATGGTTTCGAATGGCTCCATCGGATTTGGAATGTCTGCTGCCAGTATGACCGCCACCTGGATCTGGGCTGCCTCGTTTTATGCAGCAGCTTCATCCGGATATACATACGGCGTGTCTGGTGCCCTCCACTATGGTTTGTGGGGTGCGCTGATGATTTTATTTATCTATCCCTTTGGCAAGCGCTTTCGTGAACTGGCACCTAATGCACATACTTTGGCAGAAATCATGCATGCCCGGCATGGCAATCAAAGTCAGATGATTCTGGCAGGTTCCAATATTGTGGGTAGCGTGATCAGCCTGATGGTGAACTTTACCGCTGCCGGGGCACTGGTTGAAATTTTATCTCCTTTAAGCTTTATCCATGGCGTGCTGATTACTGGTATCGGTGTACTGTCCTATACCCTCTGGTCGGGGTTCCGTTCCTCAGTCTTTACCGATTTTGGTCAACTGGTGGCAATGATTGTCGCGGCTGTGATCATTATTCCAACCTTATTCTTTACCTTAGGTGGGCCATCCCTGTTTCAAAGCGGAATTCATCACCTGCAACCGGAACAGCTGGATTTTTTCTCTAAAACAGCCTTTTTGGAACAAGGCGCACCATTTTTTGTTGCCGTATTGGCCTATGCGATTGGTAATCAGACCATTGCCCAGCGCCTGTTTGCAGTCCGTGAAGACCTGATCAAACCGAGTTTTATCACTGCAACCATTGGTTATGCTGCAATTGTCATTGGTCTAGGCATGCTTGGATTACTGGCACTATTTGCAGGTATTCAACCCATTGATGGCAACCTGAATAACCTGATTCCACAAATGGCAGCGACTTATCTTTCGCCATTTATGGTCGCGCTGTTATTCATCATGGTGATTGGAGCCCTGTCTTCTACCGCTGACTCGGATCTGTCTGCTCTGTCTGCGATTGTCATGACGGACATTTATGGCAAACAGATTGCGAAAAACCGCCCTGATCCAAAGAAAATGCTATTTATTGGCCGTATGACCATGATCGTTGCCACCATGCTTGGAATTTTGATTGCCACCTTGAAATTTGACATTTTGTCGATGCTGATTTTTGTGGGTGCGCTTTGGGGCTCTATTGTGTTCCCGGTGATTGTCAGCCTGTATTGGGACAAGGTGAATGCCCGGGCCTTTAACTGGTCAGTGGGCCTGGCATTTTTAAGCTTTCTGATTGTACGTTTTGAATGGCTTCCGATTCAGGGATTGATCGCACTTGGCTTTGAACTCGTTGCGACCCTGGGGATTGGTGTAGTGCTGGGTCTGATGACCTTTGGTTTCTTTGGCAAGAAAGTGGGTCTGGTCGTTGGCATATTGGCCAGTATTGGCTTCATGCCATGGACCATCGGCTTTTTGCGCGAATATGGCACTTTATTAAGCTCACTGACAGCGTATGGCAGTAGTGCGCTGGTATGTACTGTGTTGACGCTACTCTACAGTAAAGAACGATTTGATTTTAAACAAATCAACAAGATGGTGATTGAATTTCACCAGCTATCTGAGAAAAGTAAATAAGGAGAGTTCAGATGACAAGTCAATTATTGACCCTATATGTACTTTTTTGGCCATTGGTGGCAAGCCTGGTCTTGTTCACGATTTGCCTGAATGTCTATAAAGACACACAACAGGCCAAGAAGAATGGTAAAGAGCTAATCTGATTCTTTACCCTATAAAAAAGCAGGTTCAATAGCCTGCTTTTTTATTGTTCATTTGATAATTTCGATTTTTAATTCTCAGTCTTTTACAGCTGGCTAAAATAACCATATGCAGCATGACAATTCATGTCGCACTGCCCTAGTCCCCGAACCAGTTTTTTGGCATGATGCAAACAGTTAATAACTGAATAATGATAAATGACTCAAATGCGTTGGTTAGAACTGCTCTCGACAGTTCGGATTGGTAGTAAAAAGCAAAAAACTGAACTGGCACGCAGCCCGTTCCATAAAGACTATGACCGTATTATTTTTTCACACAGTTTCCGTCAGTTAAACCGCAAAACCCAGGTCCATCCCCTGACTCAGCATGACGGGATTCATACCCGTTTGACCCATTCGCTTGAGGTCTCCTGTATTGGCCGTTCATTGGGTATGCTGGCTGCCGAAAAAATCAAAGATAATTTACCTGCCTGGATTTCTCCGGCTGATGTCGGTGCCATCATTCAGGCCGCCTGTCTGGCACATGATATTGGTAATCCGCCTTTTGGCCATGCCGGCGAATATGCCATTCGGGAATGGTTTGACGATGCATCACATACCGACTTCTTAAAAAACCTGAGTCCCGAACAGGAAGCCGATGTCCGTCAGTTTGAAGGTAATGCCCAGGGCCTGCGTCTTCTGACCAAGATTGACTATCATCCTAATGACGGCGGTATGCGTCTGACCTATGCCACTCTGGGTGCTTATCTCAAATATCCGTGGCTCTCGCAAACCATTGACCCGACCGGCAACACGCCAGCCAGCCGTCGTCCGAAATTCGGCTGCTACCAGTCTGAAAAAGAGGTTTTGCAGGAAATTGCTGAACATCTGGGCCTGATCCAGCTAGGTGACTATCATTATTGCCGTCATCCCCTGACCTATCTTTTAGAAGCTGCGGATGATATCTGCTATGCCCTGATTGATCTGGAAGATGGTATCAGCCTGAATATGCTCAGCTATGCGGAAGTTGAACCAGTCTTTCTGAACTTGCTGGGTGATTATGGCACGCCTGAAGAAATCAATATGCCTTATACCACCTGGCAACAAAAAATTGCCGCGCTGCGTGGCCGGGTGATGAAACGTCTGGTAGAAGAAGTTACTACAGCATTTGCACGACATCAGCAGGAAATTCTGATGGGCCAATTACAAAGCTCATTGCTGGGTTATTGTAGTGCTGATATTGAAATGGGTATTAACCGGGCCAAAGAACTGGCGCGAGACAAAATCTTTGAACATCCGCAAAAAGCAGGTCTGGAAATTATCGCGCATCAAAGTCTGCAGACGATTCTGGATGCCTTTATTCCATTGAGCACGCCACAGAAGACATTGAGTTTTAAGGAACAACGTTTAATGGCTATTTTAAAACGCTCAGGTGCATATTTTGCAGATGATCACTATGCCAATATCATGCAGGTGCTGGATATCGTCTCCAAGTTTTCTGATCACCAGGCCTATAATCTGGCGCAGGAACTGCATGGCAATAAAGCCGGGTTACTCTAATGCGAACGAGCGCCTGATGATAATCTCAGCAAAATCACTGCTTTTAACTGATAGAGTTTTGCCTTTATCGAAAATGCTGACTACTATGCCTGTATTAAATATGAGTATGTATAAAAAATGATTGGATGCCTGATTGGGGAAGTGCTGGCACTGGAAGCACCGACTGTTTTATTAAATGTAAACGGGGTAGGTTATGAGATTGACACCCCTTTAACCACTTTCTGCCAGTTGCAAAAAGGCCAGAAAATTACCCTGTGGACCCATCTTGCTGTTCGTGAAGATGCCCAGTTACTTTATGGCTTTATCAATGCGCAGGAAAAAACCATTTTCCGTACCTTATTAAAGGTGAACGGCGTTGGTCCGAAAATGGCGCTTGGTATCCTTTCCACTTTAAGTGTGGAAATGCTGATCCACACCGTTGAACATGAAGATATCAATACTCTGGTCAAGGTTCCGGGGGTGGGTAAAAAGACTGCAGAACGCCTGATGATTGAATTGCGTGACCGCTTTAAAGCCATGGCTTCAGGTGCTGCACCAAGTAATTCAACTGCACCACAGATTCAGTTTATGGGCAATTCAGCCGTGGCTGAAGCGGAAGCTGCATTACAGTCCTTGGGCTATAAACCTGCTGAAGCACAAAAACTGGTGAATGCTGCCAAAGGTGAATTTACTGAAGCCAGCGATATTATCCGCGCTGCATTAAAGTCGATGAATAAATAAATCGTAGACCGCCATCAACCCGAATTTGATAAATGTATGGCGACAAGGATGTCGCCCGTTGAACTGGGGTGTAGGACACACCTTCAGTTCAACAAAAGATTTTTGTTACTTTTGATCTTTCAAAAGTAAAACAACGCCTACACAATGGCAGCTAAACACAAATCATTATTTGAGGCTGTTTCCGCAGCATCAAACAGCTTCAATAAAGAGATTAAGTTAATAGATATGCAAGACCGTCTCATCAGTGGTTCTGAAAAACCCGAAGATCATTTTGATCGTGCCATCCGCCCGACATCCCTCGATGACTACATCGGTCAGCCAGTGGTCCGTGAGCAGATGGAAATTTTTATTGGCGCAGCCCGTGGCCGTGAAGAAGCTCTCGATCACACGCTGATCTTTGGCCCGCCAGGTCTGGGTAAAACGACATTGGCCAATATTATTGCCCGTGAAATGGGGGGCAATCTCAAGTCAACCTCTGGCCCGGTACTAGAACGTGCCGGTGATTTAGCAGCCATGCTAACGAATCTGGAAGAAGGCGATGTCCTGTTTATTGACGAGATTCACCGTCTTTCACCGGTCATTGAAGAAATCCTGTATCCGGCGATGGAAGATTATCAACTCGACATCATGATTGGTGAAGGCCCGGCTGCCCGTTCGATTAAACTGGATTTACCGCCATTTACCTTGGTAGCTGCAACTACACGTGCCGGTTTATTGACTTCACCACTGCGTGACCGTTTTGGAATCGTGCAACGTTTAGAGTTTTATTCGGTTGAAGATTTAACCCACATTGTCAAACGTTCAGCCAATTTGATGGATGTACCGATGACGGGAGATGGTGCAAAAGAAATTGCCCGTCGTTCACGAGGTACACCACGTATTGCTAACCGTTTATTGCGTCGTGTGCGTGACTATGCTCAGGTCAAAGGTACTGGTGAAATCAATCAGGATATGGCACAACGTGCTTTGGACATGCTCAAAGTCGATAAAGATGGTCTAGATACTTTAGACCGCCGTTATTTATCAATGTTGCTTGAACGTTTTGATGGCGGCCCTGCTGGCGTAGAAGCGCTCGCAGCAGCCATGGCAGAAGATTCTGGTACGTTGGAGGATGTGATTGAACCTTATCTGATTCAGCAAGGTTATGTGATGCGTACTGCACGTGGTCGTATTGCCACCAATATGGCGTATTTGCAGTTTGGGATGACTCCTCCTGAACCGAAGGACAAATGAGAAAAGGGAGATTTATTCTCCCTTTTGTTTTTTTATCTCTTGAATAATTAAATTACTCAATTCTTCTCTAACAGCTTGTAAACTTAAGGAATAAATAGCCAAACTCATATTAAATTTTTCTTTATTTTCAACAGAGTCTCTAATTTCCCATACAGAATTTAATACCCTTTTTAATGCATTTTCTATTTTAGAATGTGAGTCAGTAGAAGGAGAATCAAGAAACAATTCAATTTGATAATGAAATTTAATGATTTGAGTATTAAATTTTATAATTTCCTGAATTAAGTCAACAGTTGAATATGTTTTAAAATTCATTGTGATATCAATATTAAACTGCACTAAATGTGATAAATAGTCAGCTACAATGTTTCTTAACTTATTAGTTTCTTCTACCCTATGAAGATATTCTAGTTCATATTTTTTTAATTCAGCTTGTGATGCAATCAAGCTTTGATTTGAATCTTGGATTATTTTTTCAGAACTTTCTATTTGCTTTACTAATGCATCAAAAGACTGTTTAGTTAAATCAAAACTTTTCCGTCCATACCAAATAGCGATAAATGTTGCAGAAATTCCTAAAATTATAGCGACAATCATCGCTATAATAAAAGACCAAATTGCGGTTGTATCTGTCGAATGAGTGAGATTAAGTTCCATTTTCTTATTTAGATTTTCGAGAATACTTGTAGTTTGTACTAAAGGCTGTTGTGGTACTGCCCACGGCAGTTGAATCATCACCTCATTATTATTTTCCTGTGTCAAATCTTCCCCCCAATATTTAACTCAAATCTATAAGCATCGCATTCTAAACATTTTCAAGGTATCAAAAATTAAAAAGCCAACTGACCATGTCTAATCAGTTGGTAAAAGCACAAAATAAAAAAACTAAATAAAAAAAATTACTTCTCTTCTTTCTTAAACTCCTTAAAATCCGCCTTGCGAATCATGGCATGAATACCTTTGGTTTTATCGACCACTTGTGATACTTCAAAGTCAGTGGCAGCACTTAAGTAGGCATAGGCAATTTCTTCAGAAATGCCATATTCATTGACCAGAAAACGAATCGCTTCACGGGTAGATTTACGCATAGCTTCATCTAAATCTTCATCCAGACCCGGTGTGATCCAGAATTCAGCATTTTCAGCCAGCGGCTGTTTAATCTCTGCACCCGGAATTTTGTCTTTTCCAGATTTAAGCAAAGTGAATTTTAAAGTCGCACGTGCTGATCCTTCCAAGGCAGTTAAAGCCACCTCGCCATCGCCTTGTACAAAGTGACTATCGCCTGTATAGAATAAAGCACCTGGCACTTGTACAGGATAATAAGCCGTTGCGCCTGCTCCTAATTCATTGATGTCGATATTTCCGCCATAAAATGATGGTGGCACAGAATGCACAGGCTCACTGGTATTCGGTGCAACGCCCATCGTGCCCATAAACGGATTCAGCGGGAAACGTATCGCTTTGCCAGATTCAGTTTTTAAAACGCCTTCCCATACGCCATCCGCATTTTTCTCAATTGGGGTAAAAATGGACACGTTGCCATAAGTCTCCGGATTGGTTGGAGATGCATGCTCATGTTTCTGACGTTTCGGGAATTCGGGTAAGGTCCCTTTGCCATGACGGTTTGAAATCACGCCATAAGGCACACGCGGTTCAACTTTTAGAATCTCCACCTTTAGAATATCGCCCGGCATTGCCCCTTCTACATAGACAGGCCCGGTAATAATGTGTGGCCCATCTTTATGGAAATCATGTTTTAATGTGGAATTCGTGATCAGCTTGGCTTCATCTAAAACATGCTCAGGCTTGACACCTTTTGAGGTGAAATATTTCTCTGCATTGCGGCCCTGATCTTCTAGCAGCCCTTCATGGGAAACCGTATCGAAAGTAACTGTGCTACCTGAAGGGACAGTCAAAACAGGTTTTGCATCTTTATTTGGCAGATAACCCCACGTAATCGTATTCAAGGTACTCGGCACATAATAATGACCTTTATATTCACCACTTTTGAGTAATGTCGGTTTATTTTCCAGCTGTTTCAGTATTTTAAAGTCTTCAGCCCATATGCTTGTCGAAATAAAACTTAAGCTTGAAGCCACTGCCAGAGATAAAGCCAAAGGTTTTAACATGTGTTCAATTTCCGTCATAAAAAATATTACGGAAGAGTGAATGCAATCTAAGTGCCAAAATTATTTTAAGAGGTTTAAAAAAAATCTTCACTTCATCCAGGCTATAGATATAAATGGAATCATTTTTTCTTTTTCCTAATCATTTTTCATGTGGTTATTTTTATCATTCTCATACCTTATAAATATAAAAAATTAATATAGATACATATTTTTACAATGTAAAAGAGAAAATAAAGCTCTTTGAGAACAGTTATTAACATTCAGAATACCTTTAAAGTATCAAAAAATACTTAGAGGGTTTTGGTGGAATTTAGATCAGTATGCCATCCTAAAGAATCACTTTAACCGTTTAAAATTCTTAAGGTTCTCCCGAAGTATGAACATGTATAAGCAGATCTCCCTTTGTCTCCCTCTTCTTTTCTGTAGCCAGTTCAGCATGGCCGACTGGATTGATGATTCTGTACAAGCTGCTGAAGCACACACCATCAAATTACGCCAGCATATCCACCAGCATCCTGAACTGGGCAACATGGAATTCAAAACCTCGGAACTGGTCCAAAAAGAATTAAGATCCTACGGTATTGAAGTACGTAAAGGCTATGCCAAAACCGGTGTAATCGGTGTATTAAAAGGTGCAAAACCCGGCCCTGTAATGGCCTTACGCGCAGATATGGATGCATTGCCAATCAAGGAAACTGCACCAGTGTCTTTTGCAAGCAAACAAAAAGCCATTTATCAAGGCAAAGAAACCTATGTGATGCATGCCTGTGGTCATGATGCACATACTGCAATGTTATTGGGTGCAGCCAAAGTGCTGGCGGCCAATAAAGATAAAATTGCGGGTACAGTGGTGTTTGTATTCCAGCCGGCTGAAGAAGGTGGTGCAGATATCGATAACTTCACTCATGGAGATCAGATTGGCTCCCGCAAAATGATTGCCGATGGTGCCTTGAACAGTCCGAAACCTGAAGTGATTTTCGGGATGCATGTAATGGCAGGCATGCCAAGTGGCAATATCTTCTACAAAGATGGTGCGATTTTAAATAGTGCCGATCATCTACGTATTCAGGTCAATGGCAGTCAGGTGCATGGTTCCATGCCTTGGGCAGGTAAAGACCCGATTTATGCCTCTGCCCAGATGGTGACCAATTTACAAAGTCTGATCAGCCGTAAAGCTGACCTGACTAAAGGGATGGGTGTGGTGAGTATCGGCAGTATTCAGGGCGGTACCACCGGTAACGTCATTCCAGATCAGGTCAATATGGTCGGTACCATCCGTTCTAATAGTGAAGATGTACGTCAGGGCATTTTAAAAGACTTGCCGAAAATGCTGGAACACAATGCCGCTGCCAATGACGTCAAGGTGAAAGTCGAAATTGCACCTTATGCACCGGTAACCACCAATGATAAAACCTTGACTGAGTTAATGCGCCCGACATTGGCGAGCGTGCATGGTGAAGATAAATTGCATGTTTTAGATAACAATGCCAGCGCCAGTGAAGACTTTGCTTACTATGGCCAGCTTATGCCATCGCTCTTCGTATTTGTCGGTGCCACGCCAGCAGATCAGGATCCGGCAAAAGCCGCACCGAACCACAACCCGAATTTCATTGTCGATGATGCGACCTTGAAAACCGGTGTCGAAAGCCATATCCGTTTTATTCTGGACTATCCAAAAGTGGCTGAGCATGTTCAGGCCAACTGGAAACAGAAAGATAAAAGTTAATCCTCTGCTACAAAAAATGCGCGGCTCAATAGACTCGCGCATTTTAGTATCTGCTGCTGTTTCATAAATGAGCTGTTAATTGCGCTCTACCCTAACTTACCCACTTTCATCCAGATTTGACATCTTGTGCCATTGGTCTCAAAACTCACAATGCTAAACTTTGAGCCGCTAAATTGCTTGACTTTTGGCAGGAATCCGGCAAATTCTAAGCCTCCTCCTGCCTCTAAAAAAACAAGCAAAAATTTCGAAAATCTGCATGGAACATAACTATGGCGAATCACTTTGAATTCAATATCCGCGTTTATATTGAAGATACTGATGCGGGTGGCATTGTCTATCACGCCAATCATATTCGCTATATGGAACGTACCCGTACCGAATGGTTACGTGCCGCTGGAGTGAGCCATTACTGGCATCAGACAGACTACAACTTTGTGGTGCATAAAATTAATGTTAAATACATGCGTCCGATTCTGATGGATGACTTAATTACTGTTACAGCACGTGTTATTTCATGTAAAGCTTCATCATTTGTATTGCAACAAAATATTTATCGTGGTGAAATCATGCTTGCATCAGGTGAGGTTGAGTTGGCATGTATCAGTGCAGAGATGCGACCACGTCGACTCCCGGATGAAATCCGCGAACTAATTCAAAAAGAATTGGAACAAGACTAAAAAAATTTATTGGCACACGTAACAACTATGGCGACTCAGTTAGAATCATCTCTTCAAGTTTCAGATCTTATTTTACAAGCAAGCCCTGTCGTACAACTGGTGATGCTTTCTCTGCTGTTAGCCTCAATATATAGCTGGTATCTGATTGCCAGGCTCTACATGAGTTATAAAAAAGCCCAGGCCGATGATGAACATTTCCAGAAAATCTTCTGGTCTGGTGCTGAACTGAATACTCTGTATAACAATGCACAACTTAATTCTAAACGTACCGGCCTTGAAGATATTTTCTATCAGGGTCTGGGCGAATTCCTAAAACTGAAAAAACGCCATGCGCCAACTGCCCAGTCGATTGAAGGAACAGAGCGTATTCTGCGTGTCGGTTTAAGCCGTGACCAAGGTCATCTGGAACAAGGTCTGGGCGCATTGGCGAGTATTGGTTCGGTCGCGCCTTATGTCGGTCTGTTCGGTACAGTCTGGGGCATTATGAATGCCTTTATTGGCCTGGCAGATGTCGATCAGGTAACGCTAGCCACAGTCGCACCCGGTATTGCAGAAGCACTAATTGCAACGGCGATTGGTCTGTTCGCAGCCATTCCAGCGGTATTGGCTTTCAACCATTTTACGGCCAAAGGTGAAACGGTCTACTCTGACCGTGCGCTGTTTGCCGAAGAAATGGTAGCGCTATTGCAACGTCAGTCTGTGGGCGTAACTCAGGACAAAGACTAATGGCGATTCAAGGTTCAGGACGCTTTCAGCGTATTAAAAAGCCACTGAAAAGTGACATGAATGTAGTGCCGTATATCGATGTCATGCTGGTACTTCTGGTGATCTTCATGGTCACGGCCCCGATGATTACCAGTGGCATCAAGGTCGATTTGCCTCAGGCCAACGGTTTGCCGATCGAATCCAAGGATGCGCCGACAATTGTCACACTCAAAGAAGATGGTTCATATTATCTAGAATATAAAAATCAGGCGACTGGTCCAGTCACACTGGAAGAATTAACCCGTACGCTTGTTGATGCCCAAACCCAGGCACAAAATGAAAACAAGGTGCTGAATGTCGTGATCAATGGCCATAATACCCGTCCTTATGGTGAGGTCATGGCCTTGATGTCGAGCCTGCAAGATGCTGGCCTTTCTCAGGTCGGTTTACTGACCAAACCCCTAGAATAAAGTATGAAAAATTATCAGAAACCGCCCTTTCAAAAAAAAGCAATTGCGATTGGATTTACGCTCGGCATCCATGCAGTGGCTTTGGTGGGCCTGCTTTTTCTAGGGATGAGTAAACCCCCTGAACCACCGAAACAGATTAAAACTATTCTGATCAAGCCAGAGGACCTCAAGCCGGTCACTCGTGAAGAAACTGAATTTGAGGAGACTGCCCATAACAATGTTGCAGAAGAAATCACTCAAACGGCAGAACCCAGTATAGAACCCGCTCCTTTCATTCCAACTACAGCCCCTGCTGTACCTGTGACTCCACCTGCGCCAAAAGTCGATACACAAAAAGCCCAGCAGGAACTGAAAGCCGCAGAGGCAGCACAAGCCAAGGCTGCGCAGCAAGCCGCTGAAGCAGCAAAACGTGCCCAAGCCGCTGAACAGGCCAAACAGGCAGCAGCCAAAGCTAAAGCAGAGGCAGCGCAAAAATCCAAGGCGGAAGCCGAAGCTGCACGCCAAGCTGAACTGGATGCACAGCGCAAAGCCGATGCTGCACAAAAAGCCAAACTGGAAGCAAAGAAAAAAGCCGATTTAGCTGCCAAGCAAAAAGCAGAGGCTGCATCGAAAGCCAAAGCAGAGGCTGAGGCCAAACGTAAAGCAGATGCTGATGCAAAAGCCAAAGCGGACGCAGCCGCTAAAGCTAAAGCAGATGCAGCGGCAAAAGTTAAAGCTGACGCGGCAGCTAAGGCTAAAAATGATGCAGAGGCGAAACGTAAAGCGGACGCTGATGCGAAAGCCAAAGCAGATGCAGCAGCTAAAGCCAAAGCTGACGCGGATGCCAAACGTAAGGCAGAGACTGATGCGAAGGCCAAATCGGATACCGCTGCAAAAGCTAAAGCCGACGCAGACGCTAAACGTAAGGCAGATGCAGAAGCCAAAGCTAAAGCGGATGCCGATGCGCGAGCCAAGGCAGATGCAGAGGCCAAAGCATCCGCTGCCAAACAGGCAGCTGAAGAAGCGGCACAGAAAAAAGCGGAATCGAAACGGATTGCATCCACCGCAAAACGTGATTTTGAAAATAAAATCAAACGTGCTTGGGATACGCCAGTAGGTTCTTCAGGTCAGAAAGCGACTGCTCGTGTCACCCTAAGCGATAGTGGTTCTGTGGTTTCTGTAATTGTGAATTCGAGTGACCCGGACATGAAGGCCAGTGTAGAAGCTGCAGTACGTGCTGCTGCTCCTTATCCAATGCCTTCCGATTCGGATGCCCGCCGTGAAGCACGAAGTTTTACTTCAACCTTTACAGCTCAATAAACTCAATAAAAAAACCAGCCGTCATCAAGAACAGATGTTATGGCTGATTTTTTAAGTTAAACTTCAATTGAAATAGCTTAAACAATATTCACTTTTCACAGTGTCATAACAGTTGAGTGAGAAAGTCTGGGTTTTGTTCGTATCAATTCATGCGATGATGTAGCCCGATCACTTATAGAATAACTCCGTTGATTTGAGTAAATAACGAATGATGGAAAAAACTCGCAAACACCTGCTCTGCCTTGCAGTCCTGACAAGCTTGGGCACAATCATTACTACCCAGTCACAGGCTCAGCTACATCTGGAAATTACCAAAGCGCCGGAAGCTGCGCCGAAAATTGCCATTGTGCCTTTTAGCCAGGACCAGAGTATTTATCCTATTGTAGAAAATGACCTGAATCGTTCTGGCAGATTTACCAGCGCTTCAAAAAATCTGCCTGCTACTGCAGCAATGAATACTCCGAATGCAGAAGCATGGGCAAGCGCAGGTGTTCCCTATGTAGTGACTGGTTCTTCCAAGACCAATCCTGATGGCTCTTTTAGTATTCAGTATCAACTGTATGATGTGGAAAAAAGACAGTATCTGCTTAATGAACTGTTGACTGTGCCGGCTTCGCGCACCCGTCAGGCTGCACATATGATTAGTGATGCCATTTATCAGGCATTAACCGGTATTCCTGGAGATTTTAGCGGTCGGATTGCTTATGTGCTGCGTAACCCGGCAACCCCTGAGGAACGTTATACCCTACAGATTGCCGATACGGATGGTGAACAGCCAAAAACCATTTTGACTTCCCGTGATCCGATTTTGTCACCAGCCTGGACACCGGATGCGAAAAAGATTGCCTATGTATCTTTTGAAACCAAACGTCCAGCTATTTATGTGCAGGATCTGGCGACCGGTCAACGTGAAAAGCTGGCCAGTTTCCGTGGCTTAAACGGCGCACCGAGCTTCTCGCCAGATGGCAAGAGCATGCTGTTTACTGCTTCCATGCACGGCAACCCGGAAATCTACCAGATGAATCTGGAGACACGCCAGTTAAAACGCATGACCAATGACAGCGCCATTGATACCGAAGCGCGTTATTCACCAGATGGCAAATCCTTTATTTTTACGTCAGATCGAGGTGGTTCTCCTCAGATCTACCGTTATGATTTTAATGGTGAAAGTACCAAACGTCTGACGTTCCGCGGTGCCTTCAATGCCCGTGCGACTCTAAGCGCAGATGGCAAGAAACTTGCACTGGTTCATCGCCCCAGTGGCAGTAATTATAAAGTGGCTGTACAGGATATCAGCTCAGGTGTGACCAACATCCTGACTCCGACCAGCCTGGATGAATCACCAAGCTTCTCGCCAAATGGTCAGATGGTGGTCTATGCCACACGCGAAGGTAATCGTGGATTATTATCCATTATGTCGTTAGATGGTCGTTTCCGTATGAATCTGCCAAGCGAAACTGGTGAAGTTCGTGAACCCGCCTGGGCACCAAAATAATAGTTGAATACTTAAAACCGCTTTAACCCATAATCAACTTCATGGAGATGAAGAATGAACAAAGTAAAATTATTTGCATTGCCTTTGCTTGCAGCCGCTGTGGTCATGACAGGTTGCGCCAGCCGTAAACCTGCTGCTGAAGTTCAGACGGGTAATCTGGATACGACCGGTACGACTACGGTTAACACTCAGGGTCTGAGCGAAGATGCAGCATTAAATGCACAAAACCTGGCGGGCGCATCAGCCAAAGGTGTTACTGCAGAAAATAAGGCCTATCTGGCAAAACGTGTGGTTCATTTTGACTATGACAGTAGCGAATTGAGCAATGATGATATTCGTACTTTGCAGGCACATGCCCAGTTCCTGATGGCCAATGCCAATTCACGGGTAGCCTTAACTGGTCATACGGATGAACGTGGTACACGCGAATACAACATGGCACTTGGCGAACGTCGTGCCAAAGCAGTTGAAAGTTTCCTGACCACTTCAGGGGTCAATGCAGGTCAGCTGGAAGCTGTCAGCTATGGTAAAGAAATGCCGATTAACCCGGGCCACGATGAAAACGCGTGGAAAGAAAATCGTCGTGTAGAAATCAATTATGAAGCGGTTCCGCCATTGTTGAAATAAAGAATTGCTTAAACAATAAACTGCTCAATAAAAAAGCACTCAAATGAGTGCTTTTTTATTGAAAGAAATTTTGAAAGTGCAAGGAATAATCTATTCCTTCTCTTCGCCTTCCTCATGAGCTTGCATCGACTCAATCATGTCATGTTTATTGAATTTCTTGTATTCAGGTTTAGATTCGTAACCCTTCCACGCTTCTTTCATCTTGTCTTCAGAAATTTCATCGAGATTAATTGCTTCACTTGGGGTTGGAGTCGCATCAAACTTCAATGTTGTCATCTCTGTGCTCCTATTTTTACTGTTCCATTGCATTCAACATAGCACTTTCCACAGGAGTTGCAAGGGCAAAATCACAACAAATAACCCAGTTTAATTGTCCTTTTCAGACGTTCTCATCTAAAATATAGCCGCATATCGTTTTGATCATTTTTTCCCGATTTTAAGTCTTGGAGTTTCCCCCCTATGTCATACCGCACTTTATCCCAGTTTCTACAACAACAAAGCGGAAACCTCACCCCAGAACTTTCACAAGTTATTGAAACGATTGCAAATACTTGCAAAGATATCGATCAGTTATTGCAAAAAGGTGCTTTGGCTGGTGTATTGGGAAGTGCACAGCATGAAAACGTTCAAGGCGAAGAGCAAAAGAAACTGGATGTCATTTCTAATGATTATCTGATTGATGCCCTGCAGCAACATCCAAATGTGGGCGGTCTAGCCTCAGAAGAACTGGATGAATTCACCCCGGCACAAGAAAATGGCCAGTTTCTGGTATTGTTCGATCCACTAGACGGCTCTAGCAATATCGACATCAATATGTGTGTCGGCACTATTTTCTCGATTCTTCCTGCGAAAAATGCTGTGACTCAGGCAGAAGATTTCATGCAGGCTGGTGTAAACCAAGTGGCTGCCGGTTATGTGCTTTATGGTCCATCTACCATGCTGGCATTAACAGTAGGTGCAGGCGTAGTGTTCTTTACCTTTGATCCTGAAACAAAAGAATTCCTGCTGACTTCTGAAGGTATTCAGGTTGCTGCCGACACCAAAGAATATGCCATCAATGCCTCAAATCAACGTCATTGGGAAGCACCAGTACAGCGTTATATCGATGAATTGTTAGCTGGCAAAACCGGTCCTCGTGAAAAAGACTTCAATATGCGCTGGGTTGCCTGTATGGTGGGCGATATTCACCGTATTCTTTGCCGTAGCGGTATCTTCATGTATCCATATGATCTTAAAGATCCGGCTAAAGCAGGCCGTCTGCGTTTAATGTATGAAGCCAACCCAATGAGTATGTTGATGGAACAGGCTGGCGGTGCATCGACTACAGGTCGCGTACGTATTCTTGAGATCGAACCGACTGATTTACATCAGCGTGTTCCTGTGATCATTGGTTCTAAAAACGAAGTTGATCTTGTGACCAGCTACCACAACTAATTTTTTATAGCGGCGGCCGATATTGAATCGGCTGCCGTGGATTATATCTCCCATGGCAACTTTTTTTCTTGACTCTAAAGACAACCCGAAGATTAAACACTTACGTGGTTTGATTGAACAGAATACCTATCGTAAAAAACAGGGCCAGACTGTCCTGGAAGGCACACATCTGTCTCTCGCCTGGCTGCATGAAAACCGTAAAATTGATTCGATTTTCACCACTGAACAAGCCCTTTCCCACCCAGATTTCGAGAAAATTCTTGCAAAATATACAGGTACAGTCTTTGTTCTGGGCGAATCCTTGTACAAAGATTTAAGTACTTTAGGAACATCATTGGCCTGTTTGGCTGTGGTGACTCTACCCACAGCAAACTACGCTCTTGATTTCAAGGCAGATACCTTGATTCTGGAAAATGTACAGGATCCAGGAAATGTTGGAACTCTGCTTCGTTCTGCAGCAGCAGCCGGTATTGAACAGATTGTTTGTACCAAAGGCTCTGCGTCTCTCTGGTCTCCAAGAGTCTTACGTGCCGGCATGGGTGCGCACTTCACACTGCAAACTTTTGAAAATATTGCCCTCGAACAAATTCTTGAGCAATTTCAGATCCCGGTTTATGTAACCAGCTCACATCGCGCTGAAAGCCTGTATTCAAAAGACTTACGTAAACCTTGTGTGTGGATCCTGGGTAATGAAGGTCAAGGTGTATCGGATTATGCCATGCAGCATGCTGAAGCTGTGACGATTCCGCAACCAGGGGGCCAGGAATCGCTTAATGTCGCTGTTGCAGGTTCGATCTGCTTCTTTGAAATGGTTCGTCAACGTATCTAATTAGGGATTTAGGTTACAGTGTTTTAATACGACCCTGCCCGTGTATAAAATAGATTAAACTACAAAAATAATAAACTTAATTGTCAACCAAACCGTTACTCCCAACGTTATGTGATCATGAACTTGGGAATAATGGTGGGTGTCCAATGACAGGATTTTCCATCTCTATGGATTTAGCACCAAAACAGTTGCAGTCACAGGATGTAAGTATTCTAAAGAGTACGGCCGAAGCACGTCTGAAGAATTTCATGCAGGATGTGACGGGACGGGCTTTGGTGATGATGGAAAGCGCAACCCAAGGTCAGCATGGTATTGCCATGGATCTGGTTCAGGAAGCCTTCATTTCCTTGCATAAATCCTATGCAGAAAAGACGACTGAAGAATGGTATCCCCTTTTTTATACGATCCTGAACAACAAGTTACAGGACTGGCGTCGCAAAGAAGCACGACGTGGTCAAATGTTTTCATTTTTCAAAAAAGTCAGCCTCGATGATGACGAAATTGAATTTGATGATGTTGTCGATGAATCAACACCTACACCTCTGGAATTTCTCGATCAGGCAGTGACTGCTGAAGAAATCCAGGAAGCAATTGCAAAATTGCCAGTGCGTCAGCAACAGGCATTTATGCTAAGAGCCTGGGAAGGATTCGACACCCATACCACCGCACAAATTATGAACTGCACAGAAGGCAGTGTAAAAACCCATTATCACCGTGCCATTCAAGGCTTACGTGCCTCTTTAGCACATTTAAATCCATATCTGGGAGGGTCATCAGAATGAATCAAGATGATTTCTTAAAACAAGTAACTTCCAAACTTGACGGGCTGGCACAGCAACATAAAGATAAACCTGTGATCATGCATCATGTTCTTGAAGAAATTCAGGATGCAAAACATTCACGCTTTGCCTTTCTAAAAATGTCCGGTTTTGCGTTGGCAGCTGCGATTGCAGGGGTGGTAGTGTTACCGAATCTTTCGGACCACAACGAGCCGCAAACTCAAATGGTTTCAGTACCAAAACTGTCTCCGCAAATGCTTGAAGATTTAGAAATGTTAATGGTTTTAGGTGAGGACAAAGTTCCACATGGCAGCTAAAAAGTTGGCAATTGTTTTTTGTGCACTCGGCTTTCTACAAACTAGCTTTGCAGGATTTGAACGTTTTTGGCTATTTTCCAAAGATGCTAATTCTCAAGTTACCGATACTTGGGATAATCTTTCTGATGCTGAACAACTGGCACTCATTAAACGTTATCAATCCCTAAAAGAAATCCCAGAACAACAACGTGTCAGCTTACAGCAGCGTATGGACTGGTTTACCCAACTTCCTGATGCAGAAAAACAAAAAATGCGTGAAACTTGGCAAATGATGAGCAGCCAAGAGCGTAAGGAACTGGGTACACGTATGCAAAAAGCGACACCGGAAGAGCGTCTCGCCATTCGGGAAGAATACATTCTCAAATATCAGCAAGTGACTCAACAACCTCCCTCACATTAAGCGATATAGATAAAAAAAGCCTCCATATAGAATAGAGGCTTTTTTATAACTTCAATCGTATTTTATTTTCTTAAACGACGATAAGCTGCCAGTCCCAATAATCCCAGTAGCGCCCAAATACCGCTTGCTCCCCCACCACTGGAGGAAGTATTGGTATTTTTAACTGTATTACGTAACAAGATCGTGGCTGTTTCTGAGATTTTTGCATCTGCGTCAAAAATTGCATACTCCATGCTGTAATTTGCCTGGCTTAAGTTATTCCTCACGCTAAATGTCAGCTTTCCACCATAACAAGTCTGGTTCTGATAGGGATCCGGACAAGCTCCTTGTCGCTCAGCTTTAAGTGAAACTCCTGCAGGAAGCTTGAGAATACGAATCGGAATCTCTTTGCCATCTTTATCATGATAAAAAGCCGACTTTCCTGATGGTAATGGTCCGTCCCCGTCATCACTATCATTTTCAAGCGGATTTACAGTCACCGTAAGATTATTCTCTGGGCTAATCCGGTATTCATCATTCTTTGCAATAGGTGCAATATTGGTAAAAGCTGCTCTTAAAAGACCTGTACTGCTCGCACCCGTTGCCCGGTCTTTAATAGTATAACTACAGAACTCCATATCCACCGAGCTGGTGTCCTTAGCATCAGTACGATACATCATGATGCGGTTCAAATCTGGTTTCCATTCACATTTAAGATTTGGATCATTGGGGTTTCCCTCTACACTGGCCGAATTACCAGTACCAGTTAATTTACCCACACCCAGAGCTCTCACACTAATATCGTAATTTTTTGAGTTAAATATTTTAGTTTGAATGATATTGCCAGATAAGGTTTCCTGCGGCATAGCCAAAACAAATGGATTGATATAAATTGCACGATATTTCTGATATTGCTTGGTATATTTAAGCAGGTCTTCGTACTCTTTTAATTCTTCCTTTAAACCGGGCAACTCATCTGCCGGTGTATTTTTATCCGCAATAATCTTCTTAATATCATCTATATTTGTTTGATAAAAATCATTAAGTCCCACCAAATTTGTATTTTTCAAATCGGTAATATCTGCGGCCGTCAAACGTCGGATTTCAACTGAGCCGATCTCACAGGTATTTTTTGCATCTGGATCAAATGTTAATGTGGAACCAATCACACGATCAACACCACGCTGGTCTTGTTCGATACAGCCACTTTCACCAATATCTACCAAATCTGTTGCCGTCTTATTATCCCGCGGGTAATACAGCCCCAAATAGCGATTATCAATCGCAGGCTCAAGATAATCGGTTAATAAACTGCTGAACGTACTACTCGAGACATCCAGATTATTTGAAGTGGCATTTTCTTCTGAGGGAGGTAGTACACAACGCGAAGGGCCAGTGCTTTGAATTGCATTTTGTGTTGTGTAAAATTTGACTTGTTGTTCTTTGGTTGGATTCCCCTGATTCAAGCCATATTCGCAAGATAAGCCCTGATTGAATGCCAGGACATTAAACCCAAAAACTTTAGAGCCTACATTGTCATACAATAGCGTAGATTTGGCTGTATTTTCGACAATGGTATTACTCGCGGCTGTTAAACTGGAAAAGGCACTGAGCGGACGATTAACCTGATTCGTCATACGCACAATATGTCCAGTGGCACTCGCAGTATTTTTCGCAATAGTTGAGTTCACCATTTCTACTGTCGCATAGCCACAAAAATCAAGAATACTGTTCGTAAGACTTGAACCGTTTCGAGTAATACTACTAGAATTGATTTTCACATTGGTTTGAGTCGCACCTAAATTTGCCTGACAGTCCATCGCCAGAACACTACCATATGAATTCGCCTGATTTTGGTGAATCAAAGAATCCTGAATGGTAATATTTTTTTCTGTATTCATTGCCACACTATAAATAGCTCCCCCTTCTGCGGCTGCTCGGGAATTCACTATTTCACTGGTATTAATGCTTAGAGGTCCCGCTACATAGAAAGTACCACCATTGCCTTTATCCAATCCATTTATTGCTGCATAGCCATCTTTTAAAATCAGATGATGAATCTCCAAGCTAGACTGACTGGCCATACTATTAAATAATCGGGTTTTTTTCTGGCCTGAAATTGTAGTTTTTAAAGCTTCTCGAGTTGGGTATAAATTCGTAATCGGACTACGACGGGTATAGCTAAATGGTGTTTTTCCATAAATTTTGAGGGCAGACTCTACGATAAGCTCTCGTTCCAGTTTGTACTCACCTGCTTCAAGCTGAATTACATCTGGGGCCGAACCGTCCAGTCGAAGCGTACGTCCTACGTTACAGCCACCATAAGATTTATCCAGTTTTGCAGTTTTAATTGCTTCTCGTAAAGAACAGGCTTCATTATTCTCGCCGTCTTCATCGACAAAAGTAGTGACATATATTGTTTTATCTTCGGCTGCCATCAAACTCATGGCAGATAAAATCATGGCCGCAAGCAGTCCTTTTTTATAATTTTTCATGATTTTTCCTTAATCTTTTAGTTTACGGCGTAAACCCATTAAGCCGAGTAATATCAACAGTCCACCACCCCCCCATGAGCCGCCTGACGTTTTGACTGCTTTGTCTTCCATTTCATTTTTTGGCGCCTGAACAACTTGAGTAGTAATGGTCAGATAAGGTTTTGTTTTATTAAACCGTGTCGAGGAGGTCACCACTTGTAGTTCAAAAATATCTGCTCCATGCCAGGTAGAATTCGGGGTATAAACAACATTGCCATGAATATCGATGACTGTTTTACCCTTTGAGGCTGTTTTGGTTTGCACTACTTTCAAACAGCCGTCTTGCCAAGATTGATCATCAGGATTCTGCCCCACAATCGCATTACAGTACTGTTTTGGAATTAAATCACTATCTCCCAGATAAGGTTCAATTGAAAACTTGGCAATTTCTCCCTTTAACAGGTCTTGTCCAACCAGACTGCCCGAGGTTGGAATCGTGATTTCAATAGCTCCACGATCACAAAATAAATTATCCATCAAACGGTTGATCCCGCGTTGATCAGCAGCCTCACAGGCAACGGTAGGATTTGCCAGATTCAGTGCTGTGCCTCTATTTACGATCGGTGATTCGTTCACAAGAATATAGTTTAATAAAATTCGGGGACGCATATATCCGAGAAACCGTCCTTTAGGCACGCTATATGGACAAAGGATAGCTGTACTATTTTCATTCAGGGTTTGACACATACCTTCACTTTTATCTGAAGATTCAGCAAATAATTGTGTATTATTCCAGAATTGATTCGGTGCAATTGTATCTCCCGCACCACAAGATGTAGTCAGCAGATTATTTTGCGACAAAGTCTTGTCACCAGTGATAATTTGGCAATCCTGTGTACCATTTCTTAAAATAATGCTGTTAGCGACATAAGCCCTGCCATTCGGAGCATGGATACGCAAAGCAGTATCTTCATTGTCAACCATGGTGAGATTATTTAGCCCCATTCCATCCATGACATTGATGAGTATCCCTTTATTTTTGAGTATGGTGCTACTTAATACTTCTCCACTAATACTTTGCTCTTTACTGGTGTTAGCAAATTGTCCAGCACTAAAAATATTGGTCGCTGAATTATCTAGTGTCTGGTTATTTTTAAGTACACTTTGAGAAATAAGGAATGCCGGTAGTTCGCTATACAGGATCGCGCCTCGTTGCGCTTTATTATTTTCGATCAGGCTGTTTTTAATTTCTACACGGCTGGTTAGGTTCTGGCCAAACTTTCCAGCATTATAAATTGCGCCACCCAAGTTGGCAGCAGCATTAAAAAGACGACTATATTCTAAAATCAACTGTCCTTTATTATAAATCAAGCCGCCTTGTTCAGTACAACTGGCCTTCCCACAACCTTCAAGATCCAGTTCTTTCAAGTTTAACTGAATCAGTGTGTCTGTACTGTTGATCCTGAATAGGTTATCAGTCCCTTTCATTTGAATATGAGCATTATGCAAGCCTAATGCTTTTTCTTCCGTACTGAATTCCCCATCAATTTCTGCCAGCGCACGGATTGTAAGAGATTTTTTAATCGCAATATGCTTGTTTAGTACATAGGTATTTTTTTCTTTTAAAATAATAGTACTGGATGAGTTTTCACCGCCGCACCCCATAAAACCGGCTTTGGCTAAGCCACGATTAACATATTCAATCGCTTCTCGAAGTGAACATTCCTTGTCATCTTTTTCAATATCTTCTGTAGTAGTTACAATAATATCTGCACTATATGCCTGCCCCGCTATACATAGCAAAGCTATGCCTATGCTCTTCTTGAGCATAACCTTCTCCTTAATTTTTATCTCTTTCTTTTTCTTCTAAAGTTGCAGAATCCTTGCAACAACGAATTATTTTGCCTTACTGTGGCATAGACTGAGTAATTACTCAAGATTTTTTATAGTTTACCGATATTCGTCAATCAAGGCATAAATCTGTCGCAAATTGGCATTGCTGACCTTCAGTTTTTCCCCTTTAAGCAATTGAATAATCTGCTCTAATCTCTGTAAAAGTACCGAAGTTTGATGTGGTCCATGATTCAGTAAATAATCAAAAATTTGAGGATCTAGATGAATACCACGACGATCTAAAACTGATGAAATCAAGGCATAACGATCAGCATACAGACTGCCGCTCGGAACCCGGGTACTAACCGCCTGAGTGAGGCGGGATTGCAAGTCAGGTAATTCAAGCTTCAGTTCGATAGGGGCAAAGCGTGAGGAAAATACCAACTGGCCACCCCCTTCATTATTATAATTAATCAGGTGAAAGACGGCGCGTTGCCAATGTGGTACCCCACTAATTGCCTCAATATCATCAAGTGCGACCAGATCAAAACGATCCAGCGAAGTAATCGCCTCGGTCGGTGCATCTAGAAGTTCAAGCAAGGATACCTGAATCGCAGATTTACCTACTTCCAAATAAGAGTCACAAATGGCAGACAACAAATGACTCTTACCTGTACCGGCTCCTCCATAGACATAAAAACGGCTGATCAGCCCTGCGTGTAATTGACGGACAGCATCAATCACATGTCCCCAGCCCGGCCCTGAAAAATCACTGATTCGGGCATCAAGCTGAGGTTCTATATCTAACTGTAATTGACGCATAGGAATTCTTGGACCTTATCAGTCTTTACGATGAGGATCATGAATCTTACTGGATTTTTCTTCCTCTTGCAGGGGTTTTACTCTTGGCCTTTTCATTTCAATATCAACATCTAAGTCTTCTGTTTCTACACTGATCGAACCCGTTGCCGGATCATTCATAATGACAGCCTGATTTCCATAAAAGTGTGTATGTTCGTAATATTCACGTGCATGTCGTAATAGAACCACAATGACGGCTGCAACCGGCAATGCAATCAGCATCCCCATGAAACCCGCCAGTTGAGCACCCGCCAGTACCGCAAATACAACCGCTACTGGTGATAAGCCAATTTTATCGCCAAGCAGGAATGGTTGCAGTACATAACCTTCTACAGCCTGACCGACCATAAAGACCACACCCACCAGAACCAGTTGCCACCAGTCAATCCCAAACTGCAGGAAAGTTGCAATCACAGCCGCAATAATACCGACAGCAAAGCCCAGATAAGGAATAATACTGGCCAAGCCTGCCACCATACCGATAATCAAACCGACTTCAAGACCAATCAGTTGTAAGCCCACTGCATAAACAATTCCCAGCAGAATCATCACCAGAAACTGTCCTTTGACAAAGGCGCCCAGCACACTGTGGCATTCACCTACAATTCTTAAGGTGCTGTCTTCATAAGGACGTGGAATCAGGCGACGCAAGCTTTCCAGCATACGATCCCAATCCAGCAGGAAATAGAAGGCAATGATCGGAATTAAGACAATTGTACCGCCAATCTGGAGAAAGTTGATGCCAGATTGCGCAAGACGTAGCAAGAATGTCTGGATACTGTCTGCACTATAATTGGTTTGTACATAATCCATGACTACATCAGAAATCTGATTGGTATCAATTTCCATTTCGACGACATTAAAAGTATGAGACAACCAAGGCAAAAAGGTTGAATTAATCCATCCAATTATCGCGGGTATATTGTCACGTGCATACACCAGCTGCTGCCAGATTAGCGGAATCAGATACCAGGTCGCCAGGATCAGAATAACCCCGATCCCGATAAAAACAATACTAATAGAGAGCCAGCGCGGCAAACCCATATCATGCAGTTTATCTACCAGAGGACTGAATAGATACGCCATTAAAAATGCTGCAACAAATGGAATTACAACGGGTTTTAGTAAATATAAAATCCATAGCAATAAAGCTATCCCAGCCAGGATAAACACGCGACGCAATGTGCGATCTACCATAAAGTTTCGCCTTTTCTCTATTAATCATTATAAAAATTAAAATATTTTAATAAAGATAGCATTTTAGGCCACAAATACCATAAGAGTTTTTCATATTCAGGTTATAATCGCACCCGCGAATGCGGAGACTTCATTATGAGCAACTCAACTTCTACCCCAAACACTGGTTTAAGCTACAAAGATGCAGGTGTCGACATTGAGGCGGGCGACGCGTTAGTCGATCGTATCAAATCTGTCGCCAAGCGTACCTCACGTCCTGAAGTCATGGGCGGTCTAGGTGGCTTTGGTGCACTTTGTAAAATTCCTAAAGGTTATGAAGAACCTGTTCTCGTATCTGGCACAGATGGTGTTGGTACAAAATTACGTCTGGCACTGAATTTGAACCGTCATGACACGATTGGTCAAGACCTGGTTGCAATGTGTGTGAATGACCTTCTTGTTTGTGGTGCTGAACCACTGTTCTTCCTCGACTATTACGCAACTGGCCATTTAAATGTTGAGGTTGCTGCCAACGTAGTTACTGGTATTGGCGCTGGTTGTGAGCTTGCAGGCTGTGCATTGGTCGGCGGTGAAACTGCTGAAATGCCAGGCATGTATGAAGGCGAAGATTACGATCTTGCAGGTTTCTGTGTCGGTGTTGTTGAGCAAAGCAAAATTATTGATGGCTCTAAAGTCAAAGCGGGTGATGTTTTAATTGGTGTGGCTTCTTCAGGTGCGCACTCAAACGGCTACTCACTGCTTCGTAAAATCCTGGACGTAAAAAACGTTGATCTGAATCAAATCGTGGATGGTCGCCCACTTGCAGATGTTGCAATGGAACCGACACGCATTTATGTAAAACCAATTCTTGAGCTGTTAAAACACGTTGATGTACATGCGATGGCACACATCACCGGTGGTGGTTTGCCGGGTAACTTACCGCGCGTACTTCCTAATGGCGCTCAAGCACTTGTGAATGAATCTTCTTGGGAATGGCCTGAGCTATTCAAGCTTCTACAACGTGAAGGCGGTGTAGAACAGTTTGAAATGTATCGTACTTTCAACTGTGGCGTCGGTATGGTGCTGGTTGTTGATGCAGCTGATGCAGAAAAAACCGTTGAATTACTCAACAAGCTTGGCGAAAAAGCATGGGCAATGGGTCAGATTCAAGACAATGCTGAATCGGTTGCAGGTGCAGACGAAAAAATTCGTGTGATCTTCGCGTAATTGCGCATGATTAAAATTGCTGTACTTGTTTCAGGTAGCGGATCAAATCTGCAAGCCTTGATTGATGCCAATCTTTCGGGGCAAATTGTGGGCGTGATTTCCAACAAACCTGAAGCCTTTGCTTTAACGCGTGCACAGCATGCAGGCATTCAAACTGCAGTTATTGAACACAAGCAATATCCAAACCGTGAGGCTTTTGATGATGTGATGCATCAACAGCTTTTGGACTGGAATGTGGATCTGGTGGTACTCGCCGGCTTTATGCGAATTTTAAGTGAAAAGTTTGTGAAAGCTTGGGAAGGGAAAATGCTGAATATTCATCCTTCCCTATTGCCTCATTATAAAGGCATGCATACGCATCAGCGTGTACTCAATACCGGTGATGTTCTGCACGGTTGTACGGTGCATTATGTCACGGCTGAGCTGGATGCAGGGCAAGCGCTTGCTCAAGGTGTTCTCAAGGTTTCTCACCATGATACGGTAGAAAGTTTGGCAATCCGTGTGCATAGTCTCGAGCATGTAATCTATCCACAAGTTGTAGAATGGATTTGTAGCGGTACGATCCAACATACAGAAGATAATGTGCTGTATCGAAATGAGAAAATGCAAGAGCCTGTTCAATTCTGCAAGTTCTAAAAAAATTTAGAAATAAAAAACGCATCCTCGGATGCGTTTTTTATTTCCAAAATACCCAATGACTCAGGCAGACTGTTGCTGAATTAGCTGTTTGACCAAGTCCGCTACTTGATTTGGTTGTTCTAATGGGAACATATGACCACCATCGACCACGGTAAAAGGAATACCAAATTTCTTTTGCACTTGCTGCGGGAACTTGCGAGCCAGAAATGGACCTTTCTTGGCAACGACTAGATGCACCGGGACTTTTGGTTTGGCTTGAGGCAACCACCAGAGTGACGGATTGGTTCTAAAGACTGCGACCTCATCCCTTTTAGGGATAGTAAGTTCTACGCCACCCCGGATGGGATCTTCCCGTAAGGCATAATCAATATAAGCCTGGAAGCAATCCGCATCAAAATCCTGATAAAAGCCTTTAGGGCGCAACAATTCCGCTGCCTGCTCACGTGAGTCCCAATGATCACGACGGCGTTTGGACAGACCGGCCGGAGACATTTTATCCAATGCTTTTAAGCGAAAAATCTTTGCAATATGCAAGGCAAAGGCTTCTTTGCCCATAATCATCGGCGGGTCCAGCATGATCATTTGTGAAAACAGTTCCGGGCGCTGTAAAGCAGCCTGAAACGTTAATACGGAGCCCAATGAATGCCCCAAACCGATCACAGGGCGGCCTTGAGACTGTCGTACAATACTATCAATCACTTGCTGGGTCAGGCTTTTCCAATGATTATCAATTGGATAGCGCTTATCAGGCCCTAATAACGGCACATAGATAATATCGTAATTCTCTTGCAGTCCATCAAATAGTTTTTGATAGACTTTTGATGGCACGCCATTGGCGTGCGCGAAATGAATCAATGGTTTCATTGCAGTGTCGTACTGTTTTCTGACTGAAGTTTATGTGCAACCGAAGTAGCAATTCCATTACCAATCGATGCTCCCATACGGCCCAGTACTGAGTCGAATGGACTATATTCAATCGTGTAATTCAAGGCTTTATCCGTTTTTAGTTCACGCTTCAAGGTATTTAAACTTCCGATTCGGTCAGCAATGCCAAGTTTTACTGCCTGATCGCCCGTCCAGAACAAGCCAGAGAAAATCGCAGGGTCGTTTGATTTCAACTTATTGCCACGGCCCTCTTTCACGGCATTAATAAAGTGACGATGTACATCATCCAGAACACCCTGTACATGTGCTTTTTGCGCAGGATCAATAGGCTGGGTCATCGACAATAAAGCTTTATTCTCACCCGAAGTCATGGTGCGGTCTTCAACACCAAGTTTTTTCATTAAATTGCTCACGCCATAATTCGGCATGATGACACCGATAGAACCCACCAAACTGGAAGGATTAACAATAATTTCATCTGCAGCCGAGGCAATATAATAGGCACCTGATGCACCGGTATCACCGATCACAGCATAAAGCTTTTTACCGGGATGCTGTTTTTTAAGATACTGAATTTCCTGCCAGATTTCATCGGACTGTACCGGTGAACCGCCAGGTGAGTTGATATTCAGCACCACCGCTTTACTTTGTTTATTTTCAAAGGCTTTTTTCAGTGATTTAATGGTATTGCTACTGTTCACACTCTGTTTGTCGGCTGCAATCGTACCCACAATGTCCACGACTGCGATATGAGAACCTGCACCAGCGCTGGCATCTGAAGAAACAGAACTACAGCTTTTACCTAATGCCAGAATAACAACAAGTAGATACGCAAACGTCAGAAATTTAAAGAAAATTCCCCAACGACGTGCACGACGCTGTTCTTCAACCGAAGCTAAAACTGCTTTTTCCAGTAGTTTCCACTCGGGACCAGTCGGCTGAACTGGCTGTTGCGTATTTTGTATTTGATTTTCAGGTTTTGGTGGCCAATCGGACATAAATAATCCAATAAATTGATTTATATTGAACCCATTATATACACTGAATCGGGTAATTCTGTCTAAACAAAACGTTTTCGCCTATAATAAATTTTGTTCTCTTTTTTTGTACTTAGACTAAATCAATGACGAAACAGGGCTCACGGAATTCAGCTTACGGTTTACTCAAGTATATTAGCCGCCAACCGCTTCCGGTTTCTCGATGGATGGCCCGTATGCTGGCCTTTATCGTGAACAGTTTTAAAGTCACTAAAACTTCGGAAGTTATTCGCCTGAACCTTGAAATCAGTCTCTCCGACCTGCCCGATCAGGAACGTGAACAGATTAACCGTGCTGCAGTGCGTAATGAATTAATGTCATATTTCGAGTTCTTTACCATTTGGGGCTCAAGCAATCAAAAAAATATCAAACGCATTCATCGCGTGATTGGTGAAGATTTACTTCATGATGCACTGGCACAAAATAAAGGCCTGGTATTAATTGTGCCGCATTTTGGCACCTGGGAAATTATGAATGCCTATGTTGCCCAGTTTACTTCGATGACTATCATGTACAAACCTGTGAAAAATCAGGCTGCGGATCAATTTGTACGTGCTGCCCGTAGCCGGGAAAAAGCACATTTGGTACCAACCGATGAATCTGGCGTCCGTCAGATTTTTAAAGCCTTAAAACAGGGAGGCACGACTGTGATCCTGCCGGATCATACTCCGAATATGGGTGGTGAATATATTCCCTATTTCGGCGTGCCCTTGGCTACGAGTAATTTAAGTGCCAAGCTGATCCAAAAGACCAAAGCTCGTGCCCTGTTTTTATATGCCTTACGTAATACTGATGATGGATTTGATATCTTTATCGAAACGGTTGATGAAAAAATTTATAGTGGTAATGCCAATCAGGGTACCCAAGTTATTATTAATAGTATTGAAAATTTAATTCGTCGCCATCCAGAACATTACCACTGGAGTTATAAACGCTTTAACGCACATCAAGATTTAGGCAATCTTTATAAACTTGAACATGAACAGGCCTTGAGCAAAGTAAATGCCTTAAGAACACAAGATACTGATGCTCATGAAGCTTCATCTGTAATAGAATCATTCACTTAAAGGCTGACGATACAGCCATTGCCATCCATGTCGTTCGGCAGAAAGTACCAGCTTTGAGCTTTGTTGCTGAAAGTGCACGCTGCCCTGTTCTGCCGTGGTCAATAAAGGAATATTAAGAGCTTTTAACCGTTGCTGAGTCAGTTGGCTTGGGTGGCCATAGCGATTAAATTTCCCAGCCGAGGCAATCGCCAGTTTAGGCTGCAAAACCTGTAAAAATTGATAGGCTGAACTGTGCTGACTACCATGATGGCCGAGTACCAGCACATCGACCTGAAGTTCGGGATAGTCTTGAAGCAGCTGATATTCAGTCTCCCAGCCCGCATCCCCCATCAATAAAAAGTTTTGATACGGTCCGGCATTTTTGATTTGCAGATATACCACACAAGAGCGGTCGTTTTTATTGAAGTTTGACGTGTTTAACTGCTGCCGCCGGGGTGCCAGAATTCTAAAGTTAATCTCTTCAGACCATTGCCATTGCTGTCCTTCATAGCAAAACTGAAAACGAGAAGTTCCGGCTGTCTCAGGCATCTGATTAGATGATACTTGTTTGATATTCAATAGATCTTTAATGCTGAAATAAGCACCGCTATGATCCTGATCCAGATGGGTCAAAATCAGTTGATCCAGCTCTCTCACGCCTTGCACAGATAAAAATGGCATAATCACTTGCCGGCCAATACTGAATTTTTCCTCATTATAATAACCACCCATGTCGATCATCATGCTGTGTTGTCCGTCACGAATAAAAATTGCCTGTCCCTGCCCGACATCCAGAATAGACAGCTGAAATGCATGCTGATTGAGCTGAGGAATACACAGCGGTATACAGGCAAGTACTGTCCAGCTTTTGGGTACTAAGCCCCGCGGCAAAAAGACAATTAATAAGCCCAATATGCATAGAGCAATCATCCAGACATTCATGGCCACCGGAATCAGTTGCGGTGCAAACAGCCGATCAAGCAGATCTAGAAATGCCAGCAGCATATGAATAAAAATATCATTGAGCTGAAACAACAGACTCGACAATGGCTCAGAAATGAAAAACAGTAAAGCCGCCAGAATATCTACTGGAACAATCAGCAGGCCAATCCAGGGGATGGCCACCAGGTTGCTTAGTGGGGTAATCCAGGCCACCTGCTTAAAAAACAGCATCATTAAGGGAAACAGGGCCAGAAAAATTTTCCACTGCGACTCTACCAAAACTTTCATTGCAAAATACAGCCGTTGTAATGCTGTGTGTACTATCTGACGAGGCTGTTGCTGAATGGTCTGGTAGATTCGCAGCAAGACAAAACAGGCCCCATAAGACAGCCAGAATGCAGCCGACAAAATGCTAAAAGGATCAAAGAGCAACAATAAGGCAGCACTTAAAATCAGCAGTTTTAATGGCTGCACGCTTTGCCTGAGCAATAATGTAAAAGTCACAATCACACAAATCAGTAAAGTGCGTAGTGCGGGAATTTCAAAGCCGACGAAGGCACAATACAGCAGTACACATAATAAAAAAGGCAGACTCAAAAAATACTGCCTTGGCCATTTCAGATAAATCTGCGGTGCGTACCTTGAAATCAGATATTGCAACGTGCCACAAACGATAAAAGCAAAGATCAGTACATGCGGTCCGGAAATCGCCAGTAAATGACTCATGCCAAAACGCTGGAATTGCTGTTCCGTCGCTTGATCCAGTAGACTTTCATCACCACTTAATAGAGCCAGTAACAAGCCTTTCTGCTGTACGGGTTGTCTGGCCACAAACTCTCTTAAGGCCAGTCGCTGCTGTTCTACCCATAGCAAAAATCGCTGATTCAAATTTTTCTGCTGACGTAGATACTTAGCATGACCTAGTGCATAGAGTTGTTGCGGTTGCAACTCTTGGATATGTTTAATCCTAAACCCGGCCATGACATTTTGCTGTAATGCCCACTTTTCTGCATCAAAAGTACCTGGTGTGGCATAACTGTGATGCGGACGAATCTGGCCTTGTAATAGATAATAATGTCCTAACTTAAGGGTTCGCTGCTTGGTCTCAGCAGAAATTAAACTAGATGAAGTAGCAGTATCTGAAACTGGCAGAAAACCCATCCACTTAACTGTAGTACCATCAGGATTAAGCACATGCAGGGCTTGCTGGATATTTTGATCACCCAGTTTATTCAGCTCTTTGATATACACCACGATTTCTTTTTCAGAGACCTCATGCTCCCGCTTGGATAAACGTTCAGCCAGTTGCAGATTGGCATAAGCATGGCCTAACAACAGTCCCAAAAGCAGGCCGGATCCAGTGATCAACAGGCTTCGCAGCGGTGTATTCAAGATGAGCTTTAATTTATGGCAACATAGATACCAGAGCAGCGCAACGATCAAAACTGCCGTCCCGCTCAGTTGGACAGACAGGAAATTTTTCCCCATACAGGCAAGGCCTAAAATCCAGCCGATACATAGCCACTGCAACATTGAATCGTATTCTTTATTATTATTTTGCCCAATAATAAAGCCCACCGGAGTGAGCTTCAATCAAATGCGAATATTCTCGTTATTTAGGATGCAACCCATAAACCATCTTGCATGTGCAAAATCCGGTCTGCAGCATGGGCCAGCTGTTCATCATGCGTCACAATCAGCATCGCCATATTAAACTCACGTTGTAATTCAGTCAGCAGTTCAAAAATTTTTGCTGCAGTCTTACGGTCCAGATTACCGGTCGGCTCATCGGCCATCATCAGTTTAGGTTTACCGACTACTGCGCGCGCCAAGGCTACACGCTGACGTTCACCTCCAGATAATTCACCTGGCTTGTGGGTGAGACGATGTGAAAGACCAACACGTTCTAGCAAATATTCAGCCTGCTGTTTGGCTTCCTTGAATTTCATGCTGTCGCGTAACATCAGCGGCATCGCTACATTTTCCAGTGCCGTAAATTCTGGCAAGAGGTGATGAAACTGGTAAACAAAACCCAAATGCTCATTTCGTACATAACCGCGTTCTGCTTCAGACAAGGTATCAAAACGACGGCCATTCACCATGACCTGACCCGACGTCGGGCGATCCAATCCGCCCAGAACATGTAATAAGGTACTTTTCCCCGATCCACTGGAACCGACAATCGAGACAAACTCACCTGCTTTGACCTGTAGTGACAAGCCACGAATCACCTCAACCGTGGCTTTACCATCGGTAAAGGACTTGTGAATATTCTGGGCATCTAAAATCAGATTACTCATAACGCAAAGCCTCTGCCGGTTGAATTTTTGCTGCACGTAAAGCGGGGTAAATCGTTGCGACAAAACTTAAGGCCAGTGATAAACCAACAATCACCAGAACATCCTGCCAGCGCAGATAAGAAGGTAGATAGTTAATAAAATAGGCATCAAACATATTCAGACCGAAAGTATTATTGAGCCAGCCAATAAAGCTACTAATACTGGTTGCCGCAATAATTCCGAGGATCGCTCCTGCACAAGTTCCAATCACCCCAATCACGGTACCTTGTACCATAAAGATTTTGGTAATCGTGGCAGGTGAAGCACCTAAAGTCCGTAAAATAGCAATGTCTGATTTTTTATCCGTCACCACCATCACCAGTGAAGACACAATATTAAATGCCGCTACCAGCACAATCAGGAATAAAAGCAGGCTGACCATGGCTTTTTCCATCTGAATCGCGCTGAACAGATTACCATGGGTATAAGTCCAGTCCGAAGCATAGAAATTCGCCGGTAAATCGCGCACGATTTCCTGAGACACTTGTGGTGCCAGGAAAATATCATCCAGTTTCAGACGCACCCCCTGCGCACCATCCGGTAGACGCAGTAAAGTTGACGCATCATGTAAAGCGATATAACCCATCATCGAGTCAACTTCAGCCCCGATACTGAAAATTCCCACCACTTTAAAACGTTTAAAACGCGGGACCACACCGGCGGGTGAAGGAGTTGCTTCTGGCAGAACCAAGGTAATATTGTCGTTTAAACCGACGCCCATGGCATCAGTCATTTGTTTGCCCAAAACAATACCGAATTCACCTTTTTTCAGGCTGTCAATACTGCCCTCAACCATATGGTTTTGTATGATTGATACTTTTTTCTCATACTCGGGCTCAATCCCGCTGACCATAATGCCGGCAACCTGGCCTTGGGCAGTCAACATTCCTTGTAACTGGGTAAAAGGTGCAACCCCCTGGACATGTTTATGTCCTTCAATTTGCTTTGCAAGTTCTGGCCAATTTGTTAAAATTTGTGTTGAAGAAACAGTCGCTTGGGGTATCATTCCTAAGACACGATTCTTTAATTCTCGGTCAAAACCATTCATCACAGACAAGACTGTAATGAGAACTGCCACACCGAGTGTGAGGCCGATCATTGAGACCAATGCGATAAAAGAAATGAAGTGGTTACTACGCCGTGCGCGAGTATATTTCAACCCTATATACAGCGAGATTGGTTTGAACATAACCATCTAGTCCGAGGTAATAAATTATGGAAAATGTACAGCATCCAAACGGATTTGCGGAAAGACGCGTCATGTCTCGAATCGATGCTGCCTTACGAATTAATTATCAGATTATTTCCGATGATGTTGCCTTGAATGATCCTTACGATCCTAATTTCGTCTTGCCCCGCTATTTTCTACTACTTGCAGAACTAGATCAATTTGATCATGCGGTTAACTACGAATTAGAACAATTATCTGAAAAAGATCAACAAATTGCTCGAATCTTATCCTTATTTAATCAAAAATTAAACCTTATTACCGGGTCTTTGTATGACGCAATTGTACAAAGCATGTTACCTGTGCCAGAACAGGTGAATTTTTCAGAAACCGGTTTTAGCTTTTTTAATGACCGCCCTATCGCTGAAGGCACCTATCTGCATGTGACTTTAAGCCATCCGGAAAATTTCTTCCATATTGCTGCCACTGCCCAGGTAGTTTACAGTCGTGAAGAAGAAAATGGCAAATATCGGATCGGTGCTTATTTTATTACCATGCATCCGCAAGACCGGGTCAAACTGGGCGAATGCGTCAAAGCCCACCTCGCTTAAATCACCAGGTCAGTTACTTTAGTTAGTACGATGAGACGATGTAAGGCGAGCATTATAGCTCGCTTTAATTTCTCTGGAAAAATATAGCAACAAACCAGCCAATAAGATGTCTATACCCAAGGCCGCTCCACCCGATAATTTCTCACCATTTAAAATCACGCCGACAACTAATGCCAGCATCGGCGTCAACACGGTGGTCAATGACAAAGTCGTCGCCTTGATTTTCTGTACCAGCTTAAAATAGCAGAACATGGCAATTAAGGAAGCCATGATTACAGCATAACCAAGACCAATCAGCGACTTAGCCTGTGGAATCTGGGTCGGTGCAAATTGCCAGATAAATGGCAACATGGCACAGGCCATGACTGCTGAAACTGCAATAGAACCGGCAGCCTGCGCCATAGGCTCTAAAGGGGCATTGACTTTTTTCATCCAGAACATAGAAGCACAGTAAATAAAAACACTGAGTAACATCAGGCCAATCCCGATCGGCTGAATATGCTAATCCTTCCCGCCGACACAGATAATTCCCAAGCCCAGCAAGGCAATCGCCATACCACTCCACTGCGAAGCATACAGCTTGAGCTGAAACACAAAGCGGCCAATCAATCCGGTCATGATCGGTGCCAGACCAAACATCAGGGCGATAATACCTGAACTCAGATAATCGGTTGCAAGATAAGTGAAAATCTGTGATCCGATAAAACTGCATGCACCAGCCAGATAACTGTGCATGGATAATTTATCTAAGGGAAAACGGGTTTTAAACAGCCACAATAGAGCAAATGCAAAAGGCAAAGCCAGAAAAAAGCGTAATGCCAAGGCCCAGAGCGGATGCAGGTCTGTCACACTCCAGACAATCGCAAGTGGCGTCGTTGCCCAGATAAAAACCAATAAAAGATAGGTGGCAATCATATTGGTTTGTGTGGGCATGCGAGTCACTCTGAATAAGGCTTAAAGTGCAGAAGTTTTGCGTTTTTGTTTTTGGATGGTCTGATCGAGTGCGCTGGAAAATTCGCGTTTATCCCGTTCTGAAATCGGTGGCGGACCGCCAGTTTGCACGCCAGCGCCGCGCAAGCTGTCCATAAAATCACGCAGATGTAGACGCGCTTTGACATTGTCGGTGGTATAAATTTCACCCCGAGGATGAATCGCAATTCCGCCTTTTTCAATCACTTCTGCAGCCAAGGGAATATCTTGGGTCATGACGATATCGTGCTCTTTCATGCGCGAAATAATTTCCTTATCTGCAGCATCTGCTCCGCTCATCACCTGAATCGAATTAATCCTCACCGAAGGTGTAATACCTACCGGCTGGTTGGCCACAAAAGTGACTTCAAGCTGATAGCGGTCCGAAGCACGAATAATTACATCTCGCAGAATACGGGGCAGTGCATCGGCATCGACCCAAAGTTTAAATGGCAACACAGGGCTTTCCATTAAAGTATAAATCATGGTTATTCTAGCAAATTGGAAGGGTCAGGTTGATGATTAAATCACTTCATTTTCCTGAGATCTGGCTTGTATATTTTAAATAAGTATATGATTGGTAAAACTGTTGTAATTCATATGGGAAAAGCTTGAATTCACCAGATGCTTATTTTAATTTTAAAATTCATTCAATTGACTTGAAAAATTGCAATGACCCTCGATTAACTACAGATATATCATCCAAGATCAATTGTGCATATGAAAAATCAGAATAGCCCAGAGATCATCACCATTGATGATCAAAATTTCGGTAGTCATGTCGAACACTGGACCTTGCTCACCGACAATCCTGGCACAGATGTACCCCAGTGGTTAGGCAAAGCTCTTGATGCGCCGGTCATGCCGATGGGCCTTTGTACACAAGAAAGTGATATGGATACAGAGACCTGGCTGATCCAGGGACCGAGCAAAGCACCAGTACAATTAAGTCAAGTGATTGCCGTTGAAAATAATAAACCTCAAGCCGTAAAAACTGCATTCCCCTGCTTTGATAGCCCTTATCAGGTGAAAGCTACGATTGACCGGATTATTAGCTGTAAATCCAATACTCAAGCTGTATTACGCTTGAATCTGGGTGCTGACAACATTATTTATGCTTTCGATAACCTGTATAGCGTTAATCATCTCTGTTATGAAAAAGATCAGCTCTATGTGGTAAACCTGAATGCCTGGGCCTATGAACTTGAAGCAGTCTCAGATCATGAGCATCTGGTGGTTGATGATCCGGCTTCGATCAAACATCACCGTGCCTTGAATGCTATTCTGGCTGGCAATAATGGCATAGCCCCGGATAATTTGCAGGAACAGATTGATGCCTGGCAGCCGCAATCAGAAGAAGATAAAGAACCTGTCACTGTAGATTTTTCTAAAATGGTGGCCTATCTTTATGGCGAAACCCTGGGACAGGAAGATGAAGCCTGGTTCCAGGGCAATATCGTCGGTAAAACTAGCATGCAGTTTATGGATCAGGACTATACCCTGTATGATGTCGCCCTGATTCATGATGAAGGCCAGCCTGCAACCCTGATCCGCATTGCAACACGCAACGCAGAGTATAAGAATTTTGAAATTGGCCAGTATATCCGTGGCAACTTATGGATCCAGGCCAGTATCTACAGCAAAGCAACCTGAATTCAGCCTACAAGGGAGATACTCATTTAGATGCGTATCTTCTTTTAATCTATTTATATTTTTATTTGTCACTTTAATTTATGACTATTTTTTATACAGATTTACTCGTTTATCTGTCTGGTATTTAAACTGATTAAAAATCCGGTTATCCACATTTTTAAATTCAAATAACTTATTTTAAATCTTTAAATAACCTTTAAAATTCCGTAAAAATAAGCAATTGATTTATCATCAATATAATTTATTGTCGTGCAAATCTGACATTTTAAAAAAATTGAAATTTTATGACCTTTAATCAAGAATGTACTTTATTTAATCAATTTTTTATGATAAAAATACTCACAACAAATAGTATTAACGATAAATAGATCGGACAATAAATATCTATGAAAATCGTGCAAGAAGAAACATTACAACAGGCCGAGCATCATCTTAGCTCTCGCTACAATATTGATATGATGTCGTGCCTTTTTTTCATGTTGGGGATGATCATCTGCGGATTCATCCTGCATACTTTTATTTTCTAAAGTAATTCAATTCATAAAAAACCCAGCATATGCTGGGTTTTTCCGTTTCATGGATCAACCATTGCGTTTGGCAAAGTCATCCATAAAATTCACCAGTGCCTGTACGCCTTCAAGTGGAACAGCGTTATAAATACTGGCACGCATACCACCTACTGAACGGTGACCGGCAAGATTCAATAAATGCTGTGCTTCGGCTTCTTTCAGGAACTGTTTCTCTAGCTCTGCATTGGCCAAGGTAAATGGCACGTTCATGATCGAACGGTTCGCTTTTGCGATTGGATTAGCATAGAAATCACTTTGATCAATGTAACCATAAAGTAAGTTAGCTTTTTCAAGGTTCACTTTGTGGATGGCTTCTACACCGCCATTGTCCAGCAGCCACTCGAATACCAGCCCCGATAAGTACCATGCATAGGTCGATGGCGTATTCACCATTGAACCGTTTTTTGCCTGATCCGCATATCTCAGGATGCTTGGAATTTCAGGTTTGGCCTGATCAAGTAAATCTTCGCGAATGATTACAAGTGTTAAGCCGGCAGGCCCGATATTCTTTTGTGCACCTGCATAAATCACACCAAATTTAGATACGTCCAGTGGTGCAGATAAAATGCTAGATGAATAGTCGCAAACTAGAGGCTTGTCTGTTTCGGGAATAGATGCGAATTGCAAACCGCCAATGGTTTCGTTATCCGCATAGTGCACATAGGCAGCATCTGCAGACAGGTTCCATTCACTTTGTGCGCTGATGGCATGTTTGCCATCAGTTTTTATACCGGCTTTTACAACATTGATATCGCCATAACGTTGCGCTTCTTTCAAGGCTTTTTCAGACCAGATACCAGTATCGATATAGTCTGCCTTGTTATTTTTGCCGAGCAAGTTTAATGGAATTGCCGAGAATTGTAGTGATGCACCACCCTGCAAGAACAATACTTTGTAGTTCTCAGGAATATTCATGAGTTTACGTAGGTCTGCTTCCGCTTTTTCAGCAACAGCAACATAGTCTGCACTACGGTGGCTCATTTCCATGATCGAAAGACCTTTGCCATGCCAGTCGAGCATTTCAGCTTGAGCTTTTTCAAGTACGGCAGTCGGTAATGCAGCAGGACCAGCACAGAAGTTGTACGCGCGCATGATTTTTCCTTTCAGAGTGAAACACAATCAAATGATGGCATTTAACCATATCTGGCAGGGTCTTGCACAAAATTATTTCAATACAAAACTGTAATTACAGTCAAAAAAACAATGTAGATTCATAAGATAAGTTGACCATTTATAAGAACAATCCTGCTGATGATGCATATTTTAATTAAATGTTTGAGTTTAAAAATAAAACTATTATGATAAAACCACAATAATTAGAAAATCATGAGTGAGATAAAAATGGATCATTTCGTTCATCGTTTCAGATTGGCTATTGCGCATGTTAAACCTGTAACTCAGCAAAACTGGCCAAATAGTAGTAATGAGCGTTTTATATCAATCATGGTAATTTTAAAAAGTTTAGCAACACATTAATTCAGGTCCTACTAACCTGCACTTTTCCTAGACAACTGTAAAATAAACAATATTACAACCATGCCACTGACTGAGCTATAAGGCACTGATTTATAATGTCAGTAAATAAATTTCACTTTATTCAAATTGGCAACTTGCTTTCATGAATACGATAAACGATATAAGCAGATTATTTTTGGGGTGCGGATTATTTTCAGGACTGTTGTGTACGAGTCTGAATTTATATGCCCAAGCCTTGAGTTTTCAAGAAGCCGAAAAACAATTATTACAGTCTTCTTATAGTAGTCAGGCCTATCAAAGTCTGGAACAGGCCTCGCAACTTGAAGCTGAAGCCAGCAAAGGTTTAGGATTGCCTCGTGTCGATCTCAATGTTCGTGCCTATGCTTTCCACAGTGAAGTGGATATTCCCCTGAAGCAGTTTAAAAACAATCTGGAAAATGTACTGTCCCAAGGTGTCACGGGGCAGATCAACCAGTGGGAAGGTAATCTTGGGAACATACTTCCTCCTGACATTACCGGCCCTCTTCAGGAAGGAGTTAACAATACCATTCATAGCGGCGTCGGCCTGATTCCGGACACCTCCAATGTAGTCCTTGAAGATCAGGTCATTCGCCCTACCGTGTCAGTCATCATGCCTATTTATACAGGAGGCCTGACTGCCAATACCAAGGAAGTTGCCAACATTCAGGCGAATCGTAGTGTACTAAACAACAAAGAACAGCAAGATATACAGCGTTTTGAACTCATTCAGAGTTATTTTAATGTTCAACTTCAAAAACAGCTTCATGCAGCGGCTGTATTCAACCTGAATGCCATGCAGCAGCATTATCAGAATGCCTTAAAAATGCAACAGCAGGGCTTTATCAGCAAAGGCCAGCGCATGCAGTTTGAAGTAGCACGCAATGATGCTGAACGTGCCCAGCAAAATACTCAGGCCAATCTAAATGCGAGTCTATTTCAGCTGAATAACCTGCTTCAGCAAGGCAATCTGACTGAACTGACCACGCCTTTATTTGTGAATAAGACCGAATCTCAGGATTTAAATCATTTGCTGAAGACTTTCAGCCAAAACTCGCCATTGATTCAAAAAATGCGGTTAGATACTCAATTGGCACAAACCAATGTAAAAATTCAGGAAGCGGCAAAAAAACCGAGTGTCTTTGCTTTTGGAGAATACAGTCTGGATCGTAACGAAAACTGGATTGTAGGGGTAGCTGCCCGTTATAACCTGTTTTCCGGGATTGATAAAAACAAAAACATTCAGGCTGCTGAACTTAAACGTTATGCTGCTGAACTGCTCACTGCACGTACTCAGCAAGAAATTGAAAACCTGATTTACAAATCCTATAGTGAAGCAGTGAGTGCGCAGCAGAGCGATACGCTTTTGGCAAAAAATATGAAGGCGGCCCAGGAAAATCTACGTATCCAGCAATTATCCTTTAAAGAAGATATGGGTACGGCGACACAGGTCATTGATGCACAGAATATATTGAGTGGATTAAAAGCAGAAACTGCCTTGAATGCCTATAAATATGTCATGTCCCTCGCCACCCTTTTACAAAGTTATGGCTCGATTAACGAGTTTTCTAATTATATCCAGCAAACTAATACCCACTATATTCGCTAATGGAGACAGACATGAACGAAGATCAAAAACCAGATGATCCTGTGAATGGCTCAGTCTCCTCAAACAATAAAAGTAGCCCTTCCACCTCACAGCTTGAGTCCGAATCGGTAGAAGAAAAAAATGCTGCAACTTCTGCAGAGCATGAACCATCCTCTGGACTTTCTAAACCCATAAAATATCTGTTACTGGCGGCAATACCTGTTTTACTGGCCATCATTGCCTTTGGTCTATGGAAAAGCTATCACCCGACGACACTTGAATTACAGGGACAGGTAGAAGCGGAAACGATACAGGTCGCCACCAAGGTACCTAGCCGGATTGAAGAAATTTATGTAAAGGAAGGCCAGCAGGTCAAGAAAGGTCAGATTCTTGTCCGCTTATATAGCCCGGAAGTGGAAACCAAAAAACAGCAGGCTGCTGCTGCCCTGCAATCTGCATTGGCCTTACAGTCGACTGTTGATCGGGGTTCTCAAGAGGAGAATATCGCCAGCCTGTATGCCAACTGGCAAGCGTTGAAAGCCCAACAGAATTTAGCCAGAGTCTCCTTTCAACGTGGTGAGAATCTGTTTAAAGAAGGCGTCATTTCCCGTCAACGGCGTGATGAACTTTATGCTGCCAGTCAGTCTGCTGCTCAAATGACCGAAGCAGCCTATCAACAGTATCTACGCGCTAACCGGGGCAGCACTCCGCAACAGAAAACCTCTGCGGATGCACAGGTTGAAATTGCCCGGGCTGCACTGGAAGAAGCCAATTCACTGGTCGCAGAAACAAAACTGCTTGCTCCAATCGATGGAACTGTATCCAAAATCTATGGCGAAGTCTCGGAGCTGGTAGCAACTGCGGTCCCTGTGGTGAGCCTGATTAAAGATGATATGCGTGTGAGTCTGAATATTCGCGAAGACCAGTATGCACCATTCCAGCACATGACCACAATTGAAGGTTATATTCCAGCCTTGGATAAGAAATCTGAATTCCGAATCCAGAATATCAGTGCCGAAGGTGAATTTGCGACCATTAAAACGACACGTCAGACTGGTGGATACGATATCAGAAGTTTTAAAGTCCATCTTGTGCCTGTACCTGCCATACCTGGACTTAAAGTTGGCATGAGCGTCTTGTTTAAATTAAAAGAGGGTTCCTGATGTGGAGGGGGATAGGGCGCGAACTGCGCTATCTGCTCCGGGAAAAATGGGATCTCTGCCTAGTCACGCTTGCGCCTGCCTTCGTCATTATTATATTCAGTAGCATGTTTCTACAGGGTAAACCTGAGCATTTACCTATTGCAATTATTGATCAGGACCAAAGTGCACTCAGCCAGAATATTAATACCTATATTTCAGTCAATCAGACACTTAAAGTAGATCTTGTCACTGGACAAACTGAAGAAGCTGAACTTCTGCTAAATAAAAATAAAATTTGGGGCTATATTCATATTCCGCAGGGTGCCGAGCAACGTCTGGTTCGTGCTCAGGATGCGGGCATCAGTATTGTTTATAATCAGAGTTATTTTAGTATTGGTAATACTATTTCATCTGCCATGCTGATCAGCACCATTGAAGCCATAGCTGATTTTTTAGGAAAGCATTATCTGGAAAATCGGCTGCCTTATCTCGACTTCCCCATCCCCCAGATCAAACTATCCCCGCTGTATAATCCAGATCTTGACTATGAATTTTATTTAGAACCTTTTGTCATTCCGGCAGTTCTACATTTACTGCTCTGTTGTTGCGTGGCATTTTCAGTGGGTCAGGAACTCAAACGGCGAACCTTACAAGACTGGATTAGCCATCAGTCACTCTGGATGGCTTTACTATCGAAAAATCTGGTTTATGTAGCTATTTTTAGCATATGGACCTGGATATGGATGTTCTGGCTGATTCAGATCCGCGGCTGGTTTATAGCTGGCTCTCTTGGTCTGATTTTATTGGCGCAGTTGCTGTTTTATAGTGCCTATGCGTTCTTGAGTAGTGTTATCGTACTAGTGACCAAGGATTTAACCAAATCGTTCGGTTTAATTGCGGTATATGGTGGCTCATCTTTAAGTTTTGCAGGGGTAACCCTTCCCTTAAATAATGCACCCTTATTTACCCATTTCTGGGCTCACATTATTCCCTATACTTCCTATGCCAGGTTACAGACCGAACAGTGGGTGATGGGTAGTCCCGTTAATATTTCACTACAGCCCTTATTTATCCTGCTCATGTTTGTCGTGATCTTTGCCCTGCTAGCCTATCTTTTTTTAAAAAGAGTTGCTAAAGGAATAGTCCAATGAAATCCTGCTGGTCTTATTATCTGCGCAGCTTTAAAGATATTGTTTCGCACGAAAGTATTCTTACCACCCTGATTCTTTCTGTACTTTTTTACAGTTTTTTTTATCCTACTGCATATAAGGCTCAGACTGCAGAATCCTTGCCCATTATTATTGTCGATGAAGAACAAAGCAATTTAAGCACGCGGATCATCCAAAAAGTGCAGGAAAGCCCAAATGTCAACGTCAAAGCGATTACAGGCAATTTCGCGGAAGCCAAGCAATGGGTCGAATCTGAACAGGCAGATGGAATTTTACTGCTGCCGGGCAATTTATCTGAAGCTGTGCTCCACGGTGAATCTGGAGGAATTGGTCTCTATTTAAATGCTGCAAACTTTTTGGCGACCAAACAGATTGGTCTGGGCCTGGCTGCTTCAGTTGAGCAAACCCTATCCGACTATATTGCACAATTTGAACATATATCGGAATTTTCTCCTGCACTCTCCGTACATCAGATTCCCCTGTTTAATACTTTGTCTGGTTATGGCAGTTATGTATTTCCTGCAGTTGCCCCCTTAATTATTCATCAAACTATTTTATTAGGTTTGAGCATGCTGATTTTGATGTACCGGGAAAGAAAAGTAGAGTTAAACTGCAATGCTTTTATCGGGATCTGTCTGGCAATCTTTACGATCGGTTGTCTGGGCTGTCTTTATTTATTCGGTTTTACATTCTGGTTATTTGATTATCCGCGTGGCGGTAATTTTATCGGCATGCTCATTGCCGTTCCAGTATTTATCTACTGTATTATTGGTATGACCTGGTTGCTCGCCAGCTTTCTGGATATGCCAGAACGGGCAGGCCATGTGATTGTATTTACTTCAATTCCTCTGTTCTTATTCTCGGGTATCGCATGGCCCCACTCTTCTATGCCAGTCTGGATGCAAATCCTGGCCGAAATCCTGCCCTCTACCCAAATTGTGCAGATGTTCATTCAGCTTAACCAGATGGGAGTTCCTACCGCACTAGTGGTACCAAAACTAATTTATCTTGGAGTATTCGGTAGCTTGTGTTTCTTGCTGGGCTATCAACGCCTGATTCAGCTTCCTAAAAACTGACCGGCATCACCATTAAGGCCTGTTCAGATTTAAGGATTGGATTCGCCAAACACTTGAATATTAAAATTACGGATCTTGGCGCTGCCATTCGGCTTGTCAAAACTCACATCATACTGAACCAGATTATTCGGATAAGCAATTTCATAGCTGACCTTATACTGGCTCGGCTGATTGGTCGCTTCTTCAATCTGCTTGGTCATTAAGGTTTTAGACTTGTATTCACCTTGAGGAATTGAACGTGAAAAGCGTTTCATCAACTTTTCATTGTCCTTAAAATAAGCCTGTAATTGTGGTTCGAGTTGATCCAGAAACTCATCATACTTCCCGTCACGCAAATCCTCATAAGCCAGCTGTGCCGCCTTTTCCTGCTCAGGACTCGGATTTGGAATATTCTCCATTGAATTACAGCCACTCAATGCCAGCGCTGCTGCTAACAACATTAACTTGGTTTTCATCGCTTACCTCTATCTTGTCAAGGTTTATAAAAAAGGACGCCGAAGCGCCCTTTTTATCAGTAGGAAAATTATTCTTCTACTGAATTTTCACCGTCTTTTTCAAGCTGTTCAGCTTCAGTCACTAAATTTGTTTCTGCCACTAAAGCGTCTTCACCTTCAATCGCTTCAACAAACTCGTCTTCTTCCACAGCTTCAATAGAAACTACACCCACCAGCAATTCGTCATTACCTAAACGGATCAGACGAACACCTTGTGCATTACGACCTGTTTGCGCAACCTCTGACGCACGTGTACGAACCAGCGTACCGCCATTAGAGATCAGCATCAATTCTTTAGTCGCATCAATTGCCACTGCACCGACTAACTGACCATTACGCTCAGAAGTTTTTAGTGCAATAACACCTTTACCGCCACGTTTTTTGGTCGGGAAGTCATCTACTGGGGTACGTTTACCATAACCATGTTCAGAAGCACACAGCACTTCACCTGTTTCAGGCACAACTACCAGTGACACAATACGGCTGACAATTGCTGAATCTGAACCATCTTCATCATCAGAATCAATGTCATTATCGTCCTGATCTTCAAGCTGTGCTGCTGCACCAATGGTCACGCGCATACCACGTACACCTTTGGCCGAACGACCCATTGAACGCACGTCCGTTTCTGCGAAGCGAATGGCTTTACCTTCGTTTGAGAACAACATGATTTGCTGTTCGCCATCAGTAATCGCCACACCAATCAGGGTGTCATCACCATTAAGTTCAATCGCACGTAAACCGTTTGAACGAACATTCGAGAACTGTTCAAGCTCTACACGTTTAATCGTACCGTATTCGGTTGCCATAAACACATAGAAGTTCTTACGTACAGCTTCCACCTGCTGTACAAACTCATTGATGATGTCATCATCAAGCTCAGTTGTTGAAAGTGCTTGTCCTAACTCTTTCAGCTGCGCACGAAGTGCATCAGAAATATCATCTGCACCATCTTCAGATTCAGCCAATGCAGCTTCAAGCGCAGCAAAATGACTGTTGATCACTTCATTACTTTGCAATTGTGCTGCATTTGCTTTTACAAATGCCTTGAAGTCAGCCAGACGTTCTTTAAATTTCTTCGGTGCATCAATCACAGGCAAGATGGCTGTAATCGTTTCGTTTTCGTCTAGTGGCAACAAGTTCACCATTGGGCGACCTTTGGCACCACGTGAAGCTTGTGGCACTTCGTAGACTTTCAGGCGATAAACTTTACCAACATTGGTGAAGCAAAGCACGGTTGCATGGTTCGAAGTGACCACCATATGCTGGATGTAATCATCTTCTTTCATGCTGGTTGCAGACTTGCCACGGCCACCACGACGCTGTGCAGCGTAGTCAGACAATGGTTGAGTTTTTGCATAACCTGTTTTTGAAACCGTCAGCACCATTTGCTCTTCAGGAATCAGATCTTCACGAGAGAAATCGATACGTGACTCGACAATTGACGTTTTACGAGCATCGCCATACTGCTGCAGAATCAAGGCCAGCTCTTCACGAATCACGTTCATCAATAAGTTGAAGTCATTCAAGATAGCCGTGTATTCAGCAATCTGCGCAAGAATTTCAGAATATTCAGCTTGAAGTTTATCTTGCTCAAGGCCAGTCAAGCGATGTAGACGCAGTTCCATAATCGCGTTAACTTGCGTCGGCGATAAGCGATATACATCGCCATCAATACCGAATGGACGGCTAGGATCTTCGCCTTCAATTTCGTCAGGACGTACAGAAACAGCACCGGCTTTTTCAAGTAAAGCTGCTACACCACCTGCTGCCCACTCGCCCGCTTGTAAACGCTCACGCGCCTCAGCCGGGTTTGCAGATGTTTTGATGGTTTCAATAATCTGATCGATATTGGCAAGTGCAACTGTCAAACCTTCCAAGATATGACCACGTTCACGCGCTTTGCGTAATTCGTACATGGTACGACGGGTGACCACTTCCTGACGGTGACGGATAAATGCCGCAATGATGTCTTTCAGGTTCATCAGCTTCGGCTGGCCATTGTCCAGACAGACCATGTTGATGCTGAAAGAGTTTTCAAGTTGCGTGTTCTGGAACAGGTTGTTCACGATCACTTCGGCGTTTTCACCGCGCTTCAGGTCAATCGCGATACGCATACCGTCTTTGTCAGACTCGTCACGAAGCTCTGAAATGCCTTCGAGCTTTTTCTCTTTGACCAGTTCAGCAATACGCTCAATGGTTTTTGCTTTATTGACCTGATACGGAATTTCAGTGAAGACAATCGTGGTGCGGCCATTCTTCGGGTCTTCTTCGAAATGGTACTTCCCACGGATATGCAAACGGCCCTTACCGGTACGGTATGCATCGACGATACCTGATTTACCGTAAATGATGCCGCCTGTCGGGAAATCCGGACCAGAAATATGTTCCATCAACCCTTCAATACTGATCTGGGGATCATTGGCATAGGCCAGACATGCATTCACCACTTCAGTCATGTTATGCGGCGCCATATTGGTCGCCATACCGACTGCAATACCGGTCACACCGTTAATCAACAAGTTCGGGACACGGGTTGGCATGACCTGAGGAATACGCTCAGAGCCATCGTAGTTGTCTTCCCACTCTACGGTATCTTTTTCAAGATCCGCTAACAGTTCGTGGGTCAGTTTACGCATACGCACTTCGGTATAACGCATCGCTGCTGCGCTGTCGCCATCGACTGAGCCAAAGTTACCTTGGCCATCTACCAACTGGTAACGCAAGCTGAAATCTTGCGCCATTCGTACAATGGTTTCATATACGGCAGAGTCACCATGCGGGTGATATTTACCGATGACGTCACCGACTACACGTGCAGACTTTTTATAAGCTTTGTTATAGTCATTGCCTAATTCGTGCATTGCGAAAAGCACACGACGATGAACAGGTTTCAAACCATCTCGTACATCGGGCAATGCACGTGACACAATCACGCTCATCGCATAATCGAGATATGAGCTTTTAAGTTCATCCTCAATGGCAATCGGTCTAATTTCCGATACGCTCATGCATACTCCTTATTCTACAAGCCAATTTTGGCTTGTATTTATATGTCGTAAAACTAGCAAAATCATTAACTCAAACGACTGAGTTAAAAACTAAAATACAGCCCTAAATTATAGCATACACACTTGTATTTTTGTGTCGAAATATTCGGCTTAACCTTGTTAATTATCTTCATTTTAGTGATCATTTTCTTATTATTTAAAAAGCAAAAATCAGTCAGTCCGATCTGCTTCTTTTTAATCTTTAAATTGTGCAAAAATAGAATAATACAAAAAAAGATACGCCAATTTACTAGCGTATCTTTAGCGTTTTTTTATATGTTTTTTAGTGAGGCTGATTCAATACTCTACGGTAGCTTAAAACTGCAACAATCAATAGAATTGGCAACAACATCTCCACCCCTTCCTCGATCGTCATAATCATGACTTGACTATGTTTTAGCAACTCGATTCCAAACTCTTCTTTCAGGGTTGAGGTCGTACGATCCAGCACCTTGCTCAATCCGCCACAGACAATGGTAAGAAAGATAAAAAAATGTGCAATATTTAAGGAATCTTTCATACTTCGTACGGTTTGCACCAGTTTTTTCGCCAGCACCAGAAAGACAAAAATAATTCCGAGCAACAAAATAAATCCAAGCAGCTTATCCATGAGCGGAATTTCAGCACTGCGATAGAAATTCGTTTTGATGAAGCTGATGTCGAACAGGCGCTTGTGAAAATCCATTTCCCGCAACCCCAGCAATACTGCCGCTAAAGCTGCAAACACCCGGGTATCAGGCTTGATTTCAGCATTCAGCAAACATAGCACTGCCAGCAAGTACCAAAGCCATGGGCTCATGACTTCAAAAGCACCTGATTCACTAAACAAATACTGGGTCACCGGAATCGGTGCATTCAGGGCAGTATGAATACAGATCCCCAGATAAAGCGCGATCAGCAGGAAACTAATGAACAAGATATGTGCGGTTTTAGAAAAGGACATGATGAGAAACAGGAGAAAAATCAAACCGGGATTTTATCACTTTTCATCCAAATGACATACACTAGTTTCGACTGCCGAGTATTCTCCAGTCAAAAAACTGTTTTTATTGTTTTCTATGAGTAGTATTAAGAATACTTATTTAATAACTCAACCAGTGACTCAGTGAATGGATGCTTCCTTATCTTTGTTGATGAATCAGCCCCTAAGGCGCATCCACCTCTTGTATTCTGTGTGAACCTTAAAAAACCCAGGTTTTCATAGATAAATTTTTAACCCTAGCTGCTTTAATACTTTTGAAACGGCATCACCAATCTAATCATAAACGTTAAAATCAACGCAATGACGCCAATGACTAATCCAACAGTAATTATGAAATAAGATATACATCACCAGCCCAATGGGATCAGCTGAAGGTCCCTCAAATAGCCAACCTGTCCTTCGATTGAGTATTTCAGTATCAGCGAATGCTGCCAACATAAATAGCATCCCGACATAAGCAAAACAGCCACATATTAAAAAAACAGCGACTACACCCAAAGATAGACTCGACTGGATGCAATAGACCAAGCCCCCCACACTTAGGAGAAAGATAATCAAACCAATAATCAGAGTAAAAATATGCTGAAATAAAGGATCATTAAAAATCATATTTTTTTCAGGTTGCTGTAAGGCTGACATTTATTTTCTTATTTAAAGTTTTTATTATTTTAATTTATCTCATATATCCATCAACATAAATAATATTTTAGAAAAGATAGACAATAAAAAACGCCTCTTGATACTCAGACCAAGAGGCGTTTTTCGAACCTGATTCAGGAATTAGATTTTAGAAACCAATTCAGGAATAACAGCATTCAAGTCACCTACTAACCAGTAGTCAGCAACTGCATTAATTGGCGCTTCTTCATCTTTGTTGATTGCAACGATCACTTTAGACTCTTTCATACCAGCCAAATGCTGAATCGCACCAGAAATACCTACAGCGATGTACAGGTCAGGTGCAACGATTTTACCAGTTTGACCCACTTGCATATCGTTTGGTACGAAGCCGGCATCTACTGCAGCACGTGACGCGCCTTGAGCAGCACCAAGCTTGTCAGCTAGCGGATCAAGGATTTTGTGATAGTTTTCGCCAGAACCTACACCACGACCACCAGAAACGACAATACGTGCAGCTGTCAGTTCAGGACGTTCAGATTTTACGATTTCTTCGTTAATAAACTTAGAAATACCGGCATCACCAGTAGAAGCAATAGCTTCAACCGCAGCAGAACCACCTTCAGCAGCTACAGCATCAAATGCCGTACCACGAACAGTCGCCAATACGATGTTTTCGCCTGATTCTACAGTCGCAATCGCATTACCGGCATAGATTGGGCGTTTAAAAGTCTTAGGACCATCTACCGCAATGATGTCAGTAATCATGCTTACATCAAGAAGCGCAGCAGCACGCGGCAAAATGTTTTTACCAGTCGTGGTAGAAGCAGCAAGGATATGGCTATAATCTTTGCCCAATTCTGCAATCAGTTTTGCTACGTTTTCCGCTAACTGGTTTGCGTAAGCCGCATCATCAGCAAGCAATACTTTGCTTACGCCTGCAACTTTAGCCGCCTGGTCAGCAACTGCCTGAGCGCCAGAACCAGCCACCAATACAGTGATATCACCACCGATTTTTTGCGCCGCAGCAACAACGTTTAAAGTAGCAGCGTTTAATGCTTTGTTGTCGTGCTCAGCGATAACTAAAATACTCATGATTTTTATCCTTCTGTATTAGATCACTTTCGCTTCGTTTTTCAATTTTTCTACAAGTTCGTCTACAGACTTCACTTGTACGCCAGCTTTACGCTCTGCAGGAGATTCAACTTTTACTGTTTTCAGTTTAGTTGTAGTGGTTACACCGAAATCTGCAGGTGACTTGGTATCAAGCGGTTTTTTACGCGCTTTCATGATGTTTGGAAGTGCCGCATAACGTGGCTCGTTCAAACGCAAGTCAGTGGTAATGATTGCAGGAAGTGTCAGTTCAACAGTTTGTAAACCACCGTCAATTTCACGTGTTACTTGTACTTTATCGCCGTCTACTTTCACTTCAGAAGCGAATGTACCCTGACCTGCACCCAATAAAGCACCTAGCATCTGACCAACCTGATTAGAGTCGTCATCAATCGCTTGCTTGCCTAGAAGGATCAATTGTGGTTGTTCAGCATCAACAACACCTTTCAGAATTTTAGCGACTTCCAGCGCACCTAGTTGGCTGTCATCAGCTTCAACCAGAATACCGCGGTCAGCACCAAGCGCCATTGCAGAACGGATTTGTTCTTGGGCTTCTTTAGGACCAATAGAAACAACAATGATTTCTGAAACAGTTCCTTTTTCTTTTAAACGAACCGCTTCTTCCACTGCGATTTCACAGAATGGATTAATTGACATTTTAACGTTAGTTAAGTCAACACCACTGTTGTCCGGTTTAACACGAACTTTAACGTTGGCATCAACCACACGTTTTACAGCAACAAGAGCCTTCATGTAATCCTCGGCTGTTTTAGCAAATGTAAATGTTGAGAAAAGTTAGTGTAACTCTTCACTTAAATTTTTTTAGGTGCCCTATCTTGCAATGTGTACGGCATTTCGGTCAAGTCACAATTCAACAAAGAGCTGTAAAAATGCGTAATTTTCCCTGAACGATGCGTTCACAATTAATTGTTATCGTTTTATTACAATGAAATTTATCAATATTTACTTAAATTTTAACCATTGATTTATATTATTTTTTTATCTGATTAATCACATCAGAAGTTTTGATTGATGACTTTAAATTTAAATTGATTTAAAGCCGCTTGAAGCAAAATAGACGAAATATAGATATGTCAGCTTTTGTCATTTTAGACAGAAATCATATTGAGAGCGAATTAAACTCAATATATAGACAAATTGAATAAATAATAAACCAGTACATTCATCCGACTCTGACAAAGTAATTACTTCTTTTCAAATTTTCTCAATCATAAAAAAGCATACTGCGAACAGTATACTTTTTCGGGATCCGATTAATTGATGATGAGCCAGCTTGCGGCAAGTGCCAGTAAACCACCCGAAGTTCCATCCACCCATTTTTGTTTACGTTCATCTATTTGAGTTTTCTGGCTGATTTTGCTGAATAGAATACTTAAGCCACAATACACCACAAAAATAAGACTGATAAAAATAAAAGAAAGAATCAAACCCTGGCTCACTGTATTGGCTGATTTATCAATAAACTGCGGTAAAATTGCAAAATAGATCAGCATACCTTTTGGATTTAACAGGGCAGTAAAAAATCCTTTTTGAATCGGATTGGGCGAAGTTTTTTTCTCAATATTCAGCGCATTTTTACTGAATACCGATTTGAGCAAACCAAAAGCCAGATACAACAGATACGCGATCCCGAGCCAGCGAATGGTTTCAAACAGTACCGGAAAAGAAACAATGATGGCTGCAATACCTAGCGCTACCAGGATCGAATGTACCAGATAACCGCAACACACTCCTACGGTTGCCATCATGCCTGCTTTTGCATCTTTACCCATCACTTGAGACAGGATAAACAACATATCGGGTCCAGGCGTAAAAATCAGGGGAAGCACGGTCAGTGCAAAAAGTGCAAATACAGACATTTCCTTTTCCTTTCAAACTCCAGAAAATGCAATAAGTATCTGTGATTTTTTATAAAATTGGCTTTCTTTTTATTCTATAATAAGTTTTATTTTTCGAATATTATTCTAATTTATGAAAATATCCACAAAGTCTGTGCGGGTAAAACTTGATCGGATTGATAAAAATATCATTCGTTACTTACAAGCCAACGGCCGTATTCAGAATAATGATCTGGCACGGGAAATCGGACTTTCACCATCATCCTGTTTGCGCCGGGTAAAATTACTGGAAGATGCAGGTGTCATTCAGAATTACACTACTATCGTTGATCAACAAAAAATTGGGTTTCAGTTGATCCTATTTTCGCGCATCTGGCTGGTCGGTCAGGATGCCGAAACCATCGACACCTTTATTGAAGCAATGAAAGAACTGCCGCAGGTGATGGAGTGCTACATTATTCTGGGGGAAAGTGATGCGATGCTGAAAGTCGTGGTGCCTGATCTGGAAAGTTACCGGAAATTTCAGTCGACTCATCTGACCAAAAAAAATGGCATTACCAGTGTCAAAACGGATTTACCCAGCCAGATTATCAAACAGAGTTTCCAGCTGCCTTTAGAAGATTTATAAAAGAATTAATTACAAGTAGCGACGCTGGCATAGGTTTAATTTTAATTCTGAACAGTATCTTCAATCCGAAGCTGGATTGAAATTAACTAAGCTGCAAGTTTTATTAAAAGATAAAAGTGAGGTTGCCTGTGCTGATATGCTTAAAGACAACCCTCTCCTCTTGAGCAAAACCAGAATACAGCCCGAGTCTTAATTTTTTATATTATGGTAGCTGTAGGAACATTTAATGAGTTTCTTGTGCCAAAAAATCACGATGTACATGGCTTAAATCCACCAGTTCATAGTTTGCCAACTCAAAAATTTGCCAAATCGCAACTGCATCTTCTTTTAAGTCGACTGCCTGTGTCGCACGATTCGACAATTGCCATTGCAGGTCAGAAATCCATAAATAGTATTGTCCGGTGCTCGCGTTAAATGCCTGAACTTTACCATCGGCATTAATGCCTTGAATAATGGCACCTTCAGGCAAAGTCGCTTCAAGATTGGGTAAGCTAATGTCCACAAAATGCTTGATTTGCCGCAAACCATAACCGGCAAACATTTCTTTTTGAGCCTCACTTAACTGTGCATATTTTTGTTCTATGTCCGCAATTACCAGTGTGTCCATATTGCCTCCCATCGGTCAAATACTGAGACTCTGCTCAGTAATATTTCATTTTAAATATTAAATAGTATTTATTGTTATACCTGAAATGGCGCATTTAACGAATAAGACAATAGTGAAATGCCAATCCCAACGCCAATGTTCAGTTGAATTCCATTTTAAGGTTTATATATGAAAGTTTTATGCCAAAAATACATTTTTTATGATCTCTATTCCTTAAAACCTGGCATATGATCAATCTTCTTTATGTTGCGCACGCGGATGAGCCTGATCATAAATTTGAGCCAGATGATCAAAATCGACATGGGTATAAATTTGCGTAGTGGTTAAATTACTGTGTCCCAGCATTTCCTGCACGGCGCGTAAGTCCCGGCTATTGGATAACATGTGACTCGCAAAACAATGTCTTAACAAATGCGGATGTAAATCTACATTGACGCCTGCACGCTGCGCCTGAAATTTAACCCGGTTTTCAATCTGTCTTGCACCAAGCGGATTGCCTTTCTGGGTAATAAATACATTCGCCTCGGGCACAAAATCACCATTCCATAAGGGATAGACTTGCAACCAGGCCATCACGCTGTCTTTGGCCTTGGAGCCAAAAGGCACAATCCGGGTTTTATTGCCTTTACCAGTAATACGTAATAATTGCCGGTTGAAATCAATATCTTTAATTCTCAGGCTTTGCAGTTCTGCCAGACGCAGCCCACTGGAATAAAGCAACTCTAACATCGCTTTGTCCCGGAGCCACATTTGCTGCTGTATTTCATTGTCAGGCGCAGGCTGATCAATAATCTGGTTAACGGTTTCAATATCCACCATGCCCGGCAAAGGGCGCGATTGACGTTTTAACTGAAAATCATCCGCAGGATTAAAAGCCATATGCTGAGCCTGCTCGGCCCATTTCATAAACTGGCGAATGGCTGAAAGCATACGTTGCATGCTGCTGGGACTCAGTTGATGCTGTTCGACTTTCTCAGCCAGAAACTGGCGTAAATCGGTGGCTTCCACATCGTTTAAATTGAGCTGTTCACGCTGGCAAAACTCTAAAAAATCCGAGACATCACGCTCATAAGCTTGCAAGGTATGTTTGGACTGGTTTTGAATTTCACGTTCTTTCAGCCACATGTTAAGCAAGAGTTGAGGTGGGACAATCACTGCTTGCTCCATTTAGAGTTGCTCCAGATAATCTTGAATCAGCATTGCAACCTGATTTGCATGAGTGCTGGCAAAGAAATGATCTCCACCTTTAATAATATGCAATTTTGCATTTTTAAAAATTCCTGCCAAGTATTGTCCAAGCTGAACAGTGCTTAAAGGATCATGATCGCCCCAGATCAGCAAGATCGGAACGTCCAGACTTGCGAGCTGAAGGCGGCTAAATTCAGTTTGGTCTTCTTCAAACCAGTCCGGCGCTGTTTTAAACAGTTCACGATAATCTGTTCGCCAGTCTGCACAATGAAATGTTTTTAAATTCAGACCACCAGATGTCGCCAACAATACCAACCCTTTGACTTTCTGTGGATGCTTAAGTGCCAACCCAATGGCCAAGACCCCGCCCATAGACTGGGCAATTAGAATGGAATCATCTTCAATTTGCTTTTTCACGAATTCTTGCAGATCATGCAGGTTTTGAATAGCTAAATTTGGTGCTACACCATCAAAGCCTGGATAGGCAATGACTTGCTGATCTGTATATTCGGTTAATGCTGCTCTTAATGGCTGCCAAAAGTGCTGGCTTCCTGAAGCACCCGGCAGGAAAACAAGCTTATTCATCTCATTCAAATTCTACAGTTTTTCCCATCCTAGCATAAAAAAAAGCACCATCGATCAGACAGTGCTTTTTCTCAAGCGGCACGAAATCTAGCTCTGGAAGTAACGTAAATCCAGACGACCTTCATACACGGTAGCCGTTGGACCGGTCATCCACACCACATCACCTTCTTTCCACTCAATCTGCAACTTTCCACCTGCAAGTTCGATTTCGACTTTGCTCGACAGCAGACCACGGCGCATACCAGACACTGCGGCTGCACAGGCACCTGTACCACAGGCCAAGGTCTCGCCTACACCACGCTCAAACACACGTAAACGCGCATGTTTATCATCAATAATTTGCATAAAGCCCGCATTGACCCGTGCAGGGAAACGTGCATGCGACTCGACCTGCGGACCAATACGTGCGACATCGGCAGCAATCACATCCGGTACAATCGTTACCGCATGTGGATTGCCCATATTCACCACATCAATCGTCAGCTTTTCACCGCCAGCAAGATCGATGTCATACAGGCTCTCCGGCGCATCAGCCACAAATGGAATTTCCTGAGGCAGGAATTTTGGATAGCCCATATTCACACGCACCCAGCCATTCGCGCCCAATTCTGGTACTACAATACCTGACTTGGTTTGTACCTTGATTTTGGTTTTGGCGGTCAACTGCCGATCATGCACAAACTTGGCAAAACAGCGCACACCGTTGCCACATTGTTCCACTTCCGAACCATCAGCATTAAAAATCCGGTATTTAAAGTCTGCACTCGGAATATCAGGCGGCTCAACGATCAATAACTGATCAAAACCAACCCCAAAGTGACGGTTGGCCAGGCGTTGAATCGTCAGGGTATCCAGATAAGCACGCTGGCTGATCAGGTCCACTACCATAAAGTCATTGCCCAAGCCATGCATCTTGGTAAATTCTAATAACATCCTGATTTACTCCTTAAGGCAATAAACGCTCACGTTCCCAGAGGGATTCAATCGTTTCACGTTCACGAATCAGATGCGCCTGATCGGCGTCGACCATCACCTCAGCAGCACGGCCACGGCTGTTATAGTTTGAACTCATGACAAAGCCGTATGCACCCGCACCAAGCACTGCCAGCACATCATTTTCCTTGATCGCAAGCTTGCGCTCTTTACCCAGGAAATCACCAGTTTCACAGATGGCACCCACGACATCCCATTCTTTGCTTTCGACATCAGTACGCGGCCTAACAGGTTGAATGTCCATCCATGCTTCATACAAAGCTGGACGAATCAGGTCATTCATCGCTGCATCAATAATCGCGAAGTTGCGGTGACTGGTTGGCTTCAGCAGATCCACTTTGGTCAGTAGCACCCCCGCATTGGCAGAAATACTGCGTCCCGGCTCCATATACACCTTCAAGCCCAGTTTTTCTAAAGCTGGACGCAGTGCGTTGGCATATTCTTCAACCGACGGCGGGGTCTCATCTTTATACGTCACGCCCAGACCGCCACCGATATCAATGTGTTTAAGATGGATGCCCAGCTCTTTTAACTGCTCAATCATGACAATCACCCGCTCCAGTGCATCCACAAATGGCTGGGTTTCGGTCAGCTGTGAACCGATATGGCAGTCAATTCCGACCACATCCAGATTTGGCAATGACGCCGCATATTGATAGGTTTCAAACACGCTATCCGATGGAATACCGAATTTATTTTCTTTTAAGCCGGTTGAAATATAAGGATGGGTTTTGGCATCCACATCCGGATTCACGCGCAATGAAATCGGTGCTTTGACATTCAATTCAGCCGCCACCTTTTGAATACGATCCAGCTCGGCATAGGATTCCACGTTGAAACACGCAATCCCGACTTCCAAAGCTTTTTTGATATCTGCTTCAGTTTTACCCAAACCGGAGAATACAATTTTCGATGCATCACCACCGGCTTTTAGCACACGGGCCAATTCACCACCGGTCACAATATCAAAACCTGCACCTTGCTTTGCCAATACATTCAATACCGCAAGATTAGAGTTGGACTTTACCGCAAAACAGATTTGATGATCGATAAAGTTAAAAGCACGGTCCATATCTAAAAAATGTTTTTCCAGAGTGGCTTTGGAATAAACGTAGAGTGGTGTGCCAAATTGCTCCGCGAGCTGTTGTAATGAACATTGCTCAGCGTGCAATACCCCATTAATGCGGGTGAAACTCATGAAGGTATCCTTTCTGTGAAAGCGTTATGGTGTGGTTTTAACGTCTGAATCGGCAGGCGCAGCAAACTGTTGTGGCATGGGTATCTCGCGTTCTTCATCGGACGCTTTGGACTCATTTTCAGTATTTTTGTATAACAGATACTTGGCCCGCTTGTCGTAATTCGGATCATTTGGCAAGTGCAAAGCACCTGACTGTCCACAACCTGCAAGAACGAGACCTGTCGCTAAGATACTGATGTAGCAAATGACTTGGCGCATCTGACCACCTAATGTAATAGTTTCGATGAAGTATAACGCGATCATTCGGCATGACCCAAGCGTTAAACGCTAGAGAGTATCTTTAGACAAAAAAAAACGCCAGCAGATCGCTGACGTTTTTATTGATAAGGTTTATTTATGTTTCTGTTTATAGAAGCCAAAATAGCCAATGACTAGCAAAATAAACCAGATCGGGCTGACCATTAGGGCCTGGCGGGTATCTTCTTCCAGCGCCAAGACCACAATCATGCTGAGAAAGAAGATAATTACCATCCAGCATGTCACCAGACCGCCCGGCAACTTAAAGGTTGATTTGGCATGCAGTTCCGGACGTGTTTTGTAATACACGATATAGCTCCAGATAATAATGATCCAGACACAGATAAACAGAATCGTGGACAAAGTCGTGGCCAAGGTAAATGCCCGGACAGTATTTGGAACAAAATACTGCAGTGCTGCTCCCAGCAACAAACATACCGCTGAGAAATACAGGGCGTTGGCAGGGACCGCACGACGGTTCAGGCGACCAAAAGCCACCGGTGCCTGCTTTTCACGTGACAGGCCAAACAGCATACGACTGGTCGAGAATACGCCACTGTTCATTGATGACATTACCGAGGACAACACCACCAGATTCATGATAATCGCAGCCGCTGCAATGCCAGCCTGACTGAACAGGTTTACAAAGGGCGAAACATTCGGGTCAATCTGGTTCCAGGGTGTCACTGACATCACAATCAGCAATGCCAAAACATAGAAAATAATGATACGGATCGGAATAGAATTCACCGCTTTTGGCAGGTTCTTTTCTGGATCTTTGGTTTCAGCCGCAGTAGTCCCCACCAGCTCCACCCCGACAAAGGCAAAGATGGCAATCTGGAAACCGGCAAGGAAGCCCATGGCACCTGTAGGGAATATCCCGCCATGATCCCAGATATGACTAAATGAAGCGACCGTTCCAGCATCAGAAGTGAATCCTGTAAAGATCATCCAGAGGCCGACGGCAATCAGCACCACAATGGCAATAATCTTGACCAGGGCAAACCAGAATTCCATTTCACCAAACAGTTTTACCGTAACCAGATTCAAGCCTATGATAAACACAATCGAGGCAATACTGATCATTACCCCCTCTTCAGGACTAAAGGGCAAGCCATTATTGAAGAATTGCAGATAGTAAATGATGGCGGACAGATCTGCGATCCCGATGGTGATCCAGCACAGCCAGTAGGTCCAGCCAACAAAGTATCCGGCCCAAGGCCCAATCAGATCCGTGGCAAAATCAATAAATGATTTATATTGCAAGTTGGAAAGTAACAGTTCGCCCAGTGCACGCATCACCAGAAAGACCATAAAACCGATGATCATATAGATCACCAGAATCGAAGGTCCTGCGAGACTGATGGTTTTACCCGATCCCATAAACAGGCCGGTTCCGATGGCACCCCCAATGGCAATTAGCTGTAGGTGCCGGTTGGATAGACTCCGCTTTAATTCATCGTGCTCCGCCGACGAATTGTTATAGTTTTCTGACATTATTAATTACAACTTCGAATTTTACTTGCGACAAATTAACGTAAAAAATGCTGAATACAAAAATAAAAATCACATCATTTGTATTTCCTGATTAATTGAAGAAGTTAATTTATTTTTCTTATATCGCTCTCCAAACACATTTCTGCCTTATTTTTGACCTGCAAGATTTCAGTAATTTCTTGTCAAACCCCTAAAATTATGTAAAAAATGGAACACTATTCAGCCATTTTATGCACTCAGGATGAAGGCATCTGGCATAGCAATTGCTTTTTAATCAATATCTCGAACGACGCAAACATGGATCCATAAGAAGAATTTTATGCAAAATTTACAAAGTTTAATGGAAACTTTAAGCGGCTGGGTCTGGGGCCCTTATATGTTGGTACTGATTGTCGGTACCGGGGTATTCCTCACCTTCCGTTTATTGTTCTGGCAGTTCCGCATGTTGCCACTGGCTTTTAAACAGGTCTTTGGCAAGCACCCAGACCACGCAGGTGATATTTCCCAATTTGCTTCACTCATGACCGCACTTTCTGCCACGATTGGTACCGGTAATATTGCCGGCGTGGCCACTGCCTGTGTTCTTGGTGGTCCAGGGGCTGTGTTCTGGATGTGGATGACTGCCCTCTTTGGTATGGCAACCAAATACGGTGAAGGTGTTCTGGCAGTCAAATACCGAATTAAAAATGAGAAAGGTGAAATGTCCGGTGGCCCGATGTACTACATCGAACGCGGACTGAAATGGAAATGGCTGGCGCTGATTTTTGCTTTTTTCGGGGCAATCGCCTCTTTTGGTATTGGCAGTTCGGTACAGTCGAATACCGTGGCGCTGGCGGTTCAAAATAGCCTGGGGATCGAAACCTGGATGACGGGTATTATTATTACTGCCTTTTCGGCACTGGTGATTTTGGGCGGGATTAAATCAATTTCCAGAGCAGCGTCACTGATTGTTCCTATTATGGCTATAGGCTATGTGGCAGGGGGATTAATTATCATTTTTAATAATCTCGAACTGGTCGTTCCTGCGCTTAAAATCATCTTCACCTATGCCTTTACTGGAGAAGCAGCAGTGGGCGGTGCAATTGGTGCGGCGATTCGTTATGGTGTAGCACGTGGCGTATTCTCCAACGAAGCGGGTATGGGTTCTGCGCCAATTGCGGCCGCAGCAGCAAAAACTGATCATCCGGCCCGTCAAGGTCTAGTGTCTATGACCGGTACGTTTATTGACACTATTATTGTCTGTTCAATCACTGGTATTGTTCTGGTCATGGGCTATATCATGGCAGGCAATTCATTCGGAGGCCAAACCGGTGCCGTATTGACCATCGGTGTATTCGACAAGCTGCTACCCGGTATTGGTGGTTGGGTGGTTACTTTCGGGATCATTTTCTTCGCTTATTCCACCATTTTGGGCTGGAGCTACTATGGCGAAAAATGTACCAGCTATTTACTTGGCGAAAAATTCGTTTTGCCCTATCGCATTATTTATATTGCCTCAGTGTTTATCGGCTGCATTGCAACCCTGGATCTGGTCTGGCTATTCGCCGATACCTTTAATGGCCTCATGGCGGTGCCGAACTTAATCGCATTATTATTACTGTCTGGTGTCATTGTCAAAGAATCGAAAGACTTCATTGCAAAACGTAAATCTGGTGAGCTGTATTAATAGATAAGTTGTGTAAATACTCAATTCACATATAAAAAAGCCACGTAAATCGTGGCTTTTTTATACTTCAGTTTTCCCATTTTTCATTATGAAATTTTAGCAACGTAAACCACTACAGGCGAGCTTGTCCCGCTCAGATTCAAGCTCCAGTGCCAGTCCTAAAGATAAAACAAAGAACTGAATGCCTTCAATTTTCATATTGCCCTGTTCATCTTCCAGATATCCACGCAGTTTTTGATAGGTTTTATGATGCAGATCAAAAGGTACATCCAGATAAAGCCCACCCAGGTAGATTTCACTATGGACGGTTTGATCCAGACCTAAACACGGCATATAGGCAATCCCCTGTTGCTCTAGCCAGCCGATCAACATTTGGCGAACCGAGTCTGCGTTCCGATCTGGATGTATATAATGATCAAAATGCACAAATAACACATCACGGTTTTTTTCACGTGCGATCGCATCAATATGTTTCAGCAATTGTGACAAGATCTGTTCCATTCCAGCATAACAAGACGGGCATTATAGACGGCGTTACCGCACAGTATTCAAATCAGCATAAATAAAAGCGACAAACCTTGTCGTAAAAACCATGATTTTTCAGGTGAAAGGCTTGGTTTTCGATAGCATTCACCGCTATGCTGTCACTCAATTTCAATCGCTTCATCTTCAAATATGGCTAAAGCAAAAAGTGTGTATCGTTGTGAACAATGTGGTGCCGATCATCCCAAATGGTCGGGGCAGTGTTCTGAATGCGGGGAATGGAACAGCCTGGTTGAGGTGACCATTGCACCGGCAGTGACGCATCGCGCCCAGCCAAAAATTGGTGGTGGATACGCCGGCCAGGCGTCTAGCATTACTACCTTAAATCAGGTCTCAGTCTCTCATGAAACCCGTCTTCCGACGGGTATCAGCGAATTTGACCGGGTCTTGGGTGGCGGACTGGTGACCGGTTCGGTGGTCCTGATCGGCGGTGATCCCGGGATTGGTAAATCTACCATCTTGCTACAAACAGCCACGCACATGGCATCTGCCAAAAATCCGGCCCTGTATGTGACAGGTGAGGAATCCTTGTCTCAGGTGGCTTTACGTGCCCAGCGTCTGGATCTGCCGACCGACCAGCTCAAAGTCATGGCAGAAACCTGCGTCGAACGTATTTGTGAAGTGCTGGCCCAGCAACGTCCTGCGGTGGCAATCCTGGACTCGATCCAAACCTTGTATACCGAAACCCTGCAATCTGCACCGGGTGGTGTCTCACAGATTCGTGAATCAGCGGCCCTATTGACCCGTTTTGCCAAAAACAGTGGCACGTCTTTGTTTCTGGTCGGTCATGTAACCAAAGAAGGCGCACTGGCCGGCCCACGTGTACTGGAACATATGGTCGACTGTGTACTGTATTTTGAAGGCCAGTCGGATTCACGTTACAGGATGATCCGAGCGGTCAAAAACCGTTTTGGTGCGGTTAATGAACTCGGTGTGTTCGGCATGACCGACAAAGGTCTACGCGAAGTTTCCAATCCTTCAGCCATCTTTTTAAGCCGTTATGATGAAGCGATTCCCGGCTCAATTGTAATGATCAGCCGGGAAGGTACGCGCCCGCTCCTGGTTGAAGTTCAGGCCCTAGTCGATGATGCACATGGCCAACCACGACGTGTAGCGCTTGGCCTGGATCAGAATCGCTTGAATATGCTCCTTGCAGTCATGCATCGGCATGGTGGTGTGCAAACCTCCGGCCAGGATGTTTATGTCAATATCGTCGGTGGGTTGAAAATCACCGAAACCGGTTCGGATCTGGCGGTACTTCTCGCCTGCGCCTCCAGCATTCGTGGCAAAGCCTTACCGCAACAGCTGGCGGTTTTTGGTGAAGTCGGCCTGTCTGGAGAGATTCGTCCTGTGCCGAACGGCCAGGAACGCCTAAAAGAAGCGATTAAACATGGGTTTAAATATATTATTGTCCCTCGCGGCAATGCACCGCAAAAACCCATTGAAGGCGTGCAAATTATTGCAGTTGCGCGTTTACATGAAGCCTTAAGCGAGGCGATGGCGCTGAGTGATGAACTCAACTAACTGTAAACTGGCCTATTTGGTACAAAGAGCAAAAAAATACAGATTTTTGATTGAAATTCCACACAAAGCCTATATAAATAGACTGTACAAACAGGTTTTATTCTCATAGGAAAAATGAATGGAAGTTCGACAGCGCGGTTTGATCACAGGTCTCTTGACAGCAGTTTTATTGGTTGCGCCTTTTGCAGCTGAAGCAAAACGTGCCGGTGGCGGTAAAAGTCACGGCATGCAACGTTCTGCACAACCTACTCAATCTTATCAACAACCTCGTCAAACTGCGCCTGCTCAACAAGCGCCAGTTGCCGGTGCTGCAACCCAGCAAAAATCTGGTCCGGGTGTCGGCGGTATGGTGGCCGCGGGTGTAGCCGGTGCTGCGATTGGTGCAGTTGCTGCCAATGCCTTGGCGGATGATCAAAGTGTAGCAGCATCTGAAGCTCAGGCTGCTCAAGCAGAAGAGGAAAAAGGTGGTATTCCGGGCTGGATCTGGATCCTTCTTGCTGCTGCTGTTGCCTTCTTCATTTTCCGTAAAATGAGCGCAAAAAAAAAAGTAGCTTCTAACCCTTTTGCACCAAATAGCGGTGCTGGTAATACAGCACCTTTTGGTCAGGCACCGACTGCACCTCGCGGTGGTGACAGTACCAATATTTTTGGCCAGAACGTGGGTGGTCAAACGTCAAGCAATAATGCTCCGCTTGGTTCCGCTCCGGTAAATAATGCGCCTTTTGGTGCAGCTTATACCCAAAGTGGCAGCCAGTTACCGGATGGTACTGAACCTGCTGCATTCTTGCGTGTAGCGCGTCAGCGTTTTAACCATATTCAGTCCATGAATACAGCAAGCAACATTTCTGAAATTCAGCGTTATCTGACTCCTGATCTTTATCAGTCAATGTATAACGACATCATGAGCAATCAGGATCAGGATGTTGCCGAGTTTTTAAATCTGAATGCGATGGTTGTCGACTCATCGACTGACAATGGCCAGTATATTGTCAGCGTACGCTTTACCGGTACGGTAAGCGAAGACTTAAACAGCTTGCCGCAACCGTTCGCAGAAATCTGGCATTTCACCAAACCAGCAGCTTCAAATCAGGACTGGGTGGTTGCAGGTATTCAGCAAGACTAATTCGTAATAGATTGTTTTTAAACAGCGGCTTTCAAGCCGCTGTTTTTATTTTTAAATTCTATATATTTTAATCCACGCTCCCCCTCCCCCCCTTTTTTTAGACTTATCAATAGTTCTTTATATTTTTCACTTAAATAGCTTTATATTTCTTATTTTAAATATAAATAATAATTGTTATCATTCTCACTAATTACTTCATAAATTTGTAAATAGAATTTCCGATGATGAATAGTCCGAATATGCAAACCATAGCGACTGGAACAGTTACTGCACCAAATCCCTCAAGCAAAAATAAAGTCAAAGCCAATATGCTGGCTTACCGTGGGATGATTTTATATCGCTTTATTCTGGCGGGTGTGGGCGGTTATCTACTGGCTACACTGGCAACGATCGTGATTGCCCAGCTTTTTATCGACAGTGGAAGCAGTGCTGCCATGTCCGCGACCCTGAGTGGCTTTAGCTTGAATACTGCTGCATTTATCTGGGTATTTATGGTGAATAAAACGCTCAAAGCTACGCTCGGGATCGCGATTCCCGGTGTTTTGCTCTATATCGCCTATAAGCTTTTAGGAAATTAAAATGAGAATAGATGCAAAACCCGAAGGTCCGCGCCAATCGATGGCAAGGTTGCATACCTGGGCCAGTCTGATTTTAGGCTGGCTTTTATATGCGATATTTTTAACGGGAACCTTGAGTTTTTTCCAGAACGAAATTACCGTCTGGATGAAATCGGAATTTCATCAGTCAGTTCCACCAAAGACTCAAATCGAACAAACCCGTGTGGCACTGGCTTATCTGCAACAGCACCATCCGGATGCCGGCAGCTGGGCGATTCAGCTTCCTACCACACGCCAAAATACCACCACCCTGACTATTCGTAGTACCGGTGAAGATCCGCGTGCCCGTCGTGGTGGTACCCGTGTGACAATTGACAGCGCCACGGGCGAAGTTTTGCAAGCGCGTGAAACACGCGGCGGTTCATTCTTATACCGTTTCCACTTTGAATTGTATGGTTTGCCAAGAATCTGGGCGCGCTGGATTGTCGGTATTGCAACCCTGCTCATGCTGGTGGCAATCATCAGCGGTGTCATTACCCATAAGAAAATTTTCAAGGATTTTTTTACTTTCCGTCCCGGCAAAGGTCAGCGTTCCTGGTTGGATGCACATAATGCTACTGCGGTATTTGCCCTGCCCTTTCATATCATGATTACCTTCAGTGGCTTATTACTATTACTCTTTACCCTGATGCCTTGGGGCATAAACCAGATTTATGAAAATCGAGGTGCTTTCCTTCAGGATCAACGTAAAAGTTTGATTCAGAACACCAGTATTCAAGCTGAATCCCGTGATGGCCGTAGTGAAAGTAAAGAACGTCGACCGCAAGCTGAGAGAGAAAATCGTGGCGAGCGCGGTGAAATGTCTGCACGTGGTGAAAGTCGCCGCTCTCGTGATGAAATGCAAGTTGCATCTCCTGCACCATTAACCGATCTGGCTCCGATCTTGGCAACAGCCGAAAAAGAATGGAAAAATAACTCGGTTGGCACGATAACCATTATCCAGCCGAATACCGTAAAAGCTGAAATTGAGCTTCGTGCCTTAAACGGAGTCAGCGTAGCTTATCGCAATGTTTATCCAAGTCTGGCTTTTAATGGCGTAACAGGTGATTTAGAGCCGGATCAAACCACCCTGAAAATACCTTCAGTCGCAAATGGTATTTATAATGTATTCACCACATTGCATGAAGCACGTGGCGTGGATCTGGCTTTACGCTGGTTATTGTTCATGTCAGGTGTGGTCGGCACCTTGATGATTGCGACCGGCTTGATTCTATGGTGTGTTAAACGTGCACCGCAGCAACAGAAACAAGGCTATAAATCGTTTGGATATCGTCTTGTGGAAGTCACCAATATCGCTGCCATTATTGGTTTACCTATTGCCTGTGCTGCCTATTTCTATGCCAACCGTTTTATTCCGGCAGACATGGAGGTGCGTCTGAACTGGGAAATTCGTAGCTTCTTTATTGTCTGGTTGCTGACGTTACTGTATGCCATGATTCGCAGTCATCGTCAGGCCTGGCTGGAACTATTACTGCTCGCCACTGCTGCATTTACCTTGCTCCCAATCGTGAACTTCTTGACCGGCGGTCAGGCGATCTGGAATAGCATCTTGCATGGTCAATGGGTCATTGCTTCTTTTGATCTGGCGATGTGGGTGCTTGCGATCCTGTTCTGGTTTTCATTTAAAAAAGTGAAAAACCATAAAGGTTTGTCGCCTAAAAAAGCCAAGGTTGCTCTCAAGGAGAATCAGTTATGATGTTCTTCTTCCTGATTTGGGCTTTAACTTCACTGGGTTTCTTTGCGCTTGCAATGTCAATGTCCAAGCATCAAAAACAGATTTTTGACACAGAACTTGACCCTGCAAAAACACAACTTGCGACTATTTTCGGTTGGGTACTGCTCATAATTGCCCTGACTCTGTGTCTGTTGACAGGAGCTGTCAGCAATATGATCAGTTACTGGTTGGGTAGTCTGACTTTTGCAGCACTGGTGGTCGGCTTAAGCCTGAGTTATCTGGCAAGTAAAATTAAAGTGATCGTAATGTTGTGTGTATTCATCGCCTCGATCTCAGGAATTCTTTGCTTGATCTAATCATTTGATTGACCAATCTCTTTAAAAAGCTGACCTTCGGATTGGCTTTTTTGCTTTAAACCTTTTAGTCTACGCACAATATTTTTGAGATGTTGATATGACCCAGCGTGTTTCTCCCTCTGCTGCCCTGACTAATCTTGCTTTATCAGGCAATGCTAAAGCACAATTTGAACTGGCTGAACTGTATATGCAAAGCGAGCATGATGATGACATCATTCTTGCTGAAGAATGGGCATTGAAAGCTGCCAACGGTGGGCTGGTGGATGCAATGTACTGGTTAGGTGAAGGTTATACCGTTTATGCCAAAGAATTAGCAGAAGAAGATCCGGAAGAATCCAAAGCTCACTTTGAGTTAGCCTATTACTGGTTAAGCAAGGCCAATATCGAGAAGCACCCTGCTGCGACTTTAGAGCTGGCCGGTTTTTACCGTCGCGGTGATGTGATTGAAAAAGATGTAGAGAAATCAATTTCTTTAGTCAAACAGGCTGCTGAATGGGGTGAAGTTCAGGCCATGCGCGATCTTGCTTTTATTTATGCCAATGGTTTAGGTGTAGATGGCGATGAAGATCTAGCTGAGCTCTGGACCCAAAAAGCGGATGCTGCTGAGCAAGAAGCTAAATAAAATAAAAAGCCCGTCAAATGATGGGCTTTTTACTTAACGCTCATACTCACCCTCTATGGGATGCACAATGCTCAAAAGACTCTTAAAAGAAAACATTCAATTTACCGTATTTATATTGATAGGCTTTTGATCAATTAAAAGCTCAAAATACAGAAAATAAATAATATTATCTTTTTCAACTTGGCTCATGTTTAGATTCCAAGTACAATACGGCGCTAGTCGAGGGATGCTGCGACGTTTTACAGGCACTAAATGTAAAATCGCTAGGCTCGACCATCGGTCAGACATTCATTCTGATCAACAACGGCATCCGCGAACAGAACGATCCAATCTATTTTTTCCTAGGAGATCCTGATGAACGCGGTTACTGCTTCATTTACAGATTACAAAGTTGCTGATATTTCACTTGCTGATTACGGCCGTAAAGAAATTAAACTTGCTGAAGCTGAAATGCCAGCCCTCATGGGTCTGCGTAAACGCTACTCGGCAGCAAAACCACTTGCAGGCGCGAAAATTCTCGGCTGTATCCATATGACCATTCAAACAGCTGTTTTAATTGAAACACTGGTTGAATTGGGTGCTGAAGTTCGTTGGACTTCATGTAACATCTTCTCTACTCAAGACCATGCTGCTGCTGCTATCGCTGCTGCGGGCATTCCTGTGTTTGCTTGGAAAGGCGAAACTGAAGAAGAATACATGTGGTGTCTTGAACAACAAATCAATGTAAATGGCACGCCTTGGGATGCCAACATGATTCTTGACGATGGCGGTGACTTAACGCTACTTGTTCACGAAAAATACCCAGAAGTGATTGCAAAAATTCACGGTGTAACTGAAGAAACAACGACAGGTGTTCAACGTCTGTACGAAATGCTTCGTGACGGTACTTTAAAAGTTCCTGCAATCAACGTAAACGATTCAGTAACCAAGTCTAAAAACGACAACAAATACGGTTGCCGCCATTCACTAAATGATGCAATCAAACGTGGTACAGATATGCTTTTATCTGGCCGTCGTGCGCTGGTAATCGGTTACGGTGACGTAGGTAAAGGTTCTGCTCAATCCCTTCGTCAAGAAGGCATGATTGTACGCGTAACTGAAGTTGACCCAATCTGTGCAATGCAAGCATGTATGGACGGTTATGAAGTTGTATCTCCATACAAAAATGGCGTGCAAACTGGCAAGAAAGAAGACATCAATGTTGACCTTCTTCAAAACACTGACCTGATCGTAACGACTACGGGTAACTACCACGTTTGTGATTCCGCAATGCTTGATTCATTAAAATCGGGTGCTGTTGTATGTAATATCGGTCACTTCGATACTGAAATTGATACAGCTTACCTACGTGGCTATAAGTGGGTTGAAGTTAAACCTCAAGTACACCAAGTGTATCGTTCAGAAAATGAAAATGATTACCTGATCCTGCTTTCTGAAGGCCGTTTGGTGAACCTTGGTAATGCGACTGGTCACCCATCACGTATTATGGATGGTTCATTTGCCAACCAGGTATTGGGTCAAATGCATTTATTCGCTGAGAAATTTGCTGATCTTCCAGAATCTGAAAAAGCTGCACAAATTCGTGTTGAACTGCTACCTAAGAAACTCGATGAAGAAGTGGCTGCTGCGATGGTTGCTGGTTTCGGTGGTGTCTTGACTCAATTGACTCAAGAACAAGCGGATTACTTGGGCGTTCAAGTTGAAGGCCCATTCAAGTCGGATGCTTATAAATATTAATCAACCCTCACCCCATCCCTCTCCCATAGGGAGAGGGTGAATCTCTCAAGCTATTTGCATTCCAAGTTTCATGCTTAGTATGTAAAAAATGAGTCAAACCCTGCGCCATTCAGTAATGAATGCTCCTCTCTTGAGTAAACTTTAAGGACTCCTTTAAAGTGAAGCGCAAGAGAGGTCAGGGAGAGGGTGAATAAAAAGTATTTATAAAAAGGATTTGAACATGTCTAAACAGATTCCAATTTCATTTGAATTCTTCCCAACCAAAACTGATGTAGGCGCGGAAAAACTCAAGCTTGTACATCAAGAATTACAACTCTTAAATCCAGAATTCTTTTCTGTGACCTATGGTGCTGGCGGTTCGACCCGTGAACGTACCCTGTCTACCATCAATGACTTTAATGGAAAAGGCGCACCTGTTGCCCCTCACCTGTCTTGTATTGGCGATGATAAGGCACGTATTGCAGAACTTCTAGACCTGTACAAATCTCAAGGTATTGACCGTATTGTTGCCCTGCGTGGTGACTTACCTTCTGGTCAGGTCGGTTTGGGTGAATTACCTTATGCACAGGATCTGGTCCGCTTTATTCGTGAACATTCAGGTGATCATTTCAAGATTGAAGTGGCAGCTTATCCGGAAATGCATCCACAGGCTGAAAGCTTTGACAAAGACATTCAGCACTTTGTTGATAAAGTCAATGCGGGCGCCAATGCGGCATTAACCCAGTTCTTCTTCAATCCAGATGCTTATTTCTATTTTGTAGATCGTATTCAGAAAGCAGGAATCGATATTCCGGTTGCCCCTGGCATCATGCCAATTACCAATGCCAGTAATCTGATTCGTTTTGCTGATGGTACTGGTGCTGAAATTCCACGCTGGATTCGCAAACAACTGGCTACCTATGGTGATGACACGGCCAGTATTAAAGCCTTTGGCCACGAAGTTGTGGTGAAATTCTGTGAGCGCCTGCTTGCAGGTGGGGCGCCAAGCCTGCACTTTTACACCATGAATACTACTGATCCTACACGCAAGCTTGTGAAAGACTTAGGTCTCGCATAAGTTTCTAGGCTGCATTGAGCTTCCCCACTCTTTCTTTCTCTGGAAGAAATTCAAAGAGGGAAAACAGCAATGCAGTCCTGTTTTGTTCTACCTGAGAGTAATCACCCCATGCCACGTTTTTTTATTGAAGCAGACTTAAATGTTGATACTGCGGTCGAGTTAACAGAAACCGTTTTTCATCATTGGGTGAAGGTATTACGTGCTCAAGTGGGCGAAACTGCAACATTGTTTAATGGGCAGGGTGGCGAATATGACGTGACCCTTACTGAAGTTGCTAAAAAATCAGCTACGGTCTCGGTCAATGCATTCAATCCCGCTAATCGCACACCCAAGTTTCAGGCTTTGCTCGGTCAGGTCATGAGCAAAGGCGACCGTATGGATTATGCAATTCAGAAAGCTGTCGAACTGGGCGTATCTGAGATTCAGCTGTTGACCTCGGAACGTTGCGAAATGCGTTTAAAGTATGATCGCGACCAGAAAAAACTGGAACATTGGCAAGGTGTTGCTATTGCCGCTTGTGAACAGTGTGGTCTAAATATTGTACCCAAGATTTTAGCACCCATTTCCCTTGAAAGATGGCTGGAAAATGAATTGCCAGACACCAAACTGGTTTTAGCACCTAATAAAGATGAAACAGATGTACTGGCAGAGGCGACCCTGGATCTTGCCTTATTGATTGGTCCCGAAGGAGGTCTGAGTGAAGCGGAAATTAATGCCGCCAACCACAAAGGTTTTCGTAACTGGTGTATAGGCGAGCGTGTACTGCGTACTGAAACTGCACCTGTTGTAGCCCTGTCTATTTTAAATTATGTACTTTAGTTCATCGGGTAGGTAAAATTTTGTCTTTAATTTTGTTGATTTTTATTTTTAAGACAACTAATCTCGACTAAAGAATAACAACTACTTATTAATTGATTTTCACACATTTCCTGGGGGTTTTTATAATAACAATGCACAAGGACGAAAACCGTATAGGATGAATACAGGCATTGACTCACATGGTTGATAATCCAGACGATTATATTCAGAAGCACCTACATGATGCTCAGATTGCGAACACGCTGCGTCATAGTCGCTATTTTTTGCTCAGCATAATGGTGATTTGTCTTTATATTTTTTGTATTTATCACATTCAATACAGACCTTCTAATACCTATTTTAATATCTGGTTTATTCTGACAGAGCTCCTTGTCAGCATGTGCTGGCTGGCGAGTACGCTATACTTTAAACCTGAGCACTATAACCAGAAGAATGCGCATCGCTGGTTACAGTTTCAAAGTCTGGCCGTGGGGATCAGTATCGCGGCAGGTATTTTTACCATTTACTATTATTTGCCTCAAGCCAACCCAGCCTTTAACGATATTGAAGCACTGACCTTGTCCGCCTTGTTGCTCATTGTGAGCCAAGCTTTTGGTTTAACCTATCTGACCCAAAAACTCAGTTATTTCTGTCTGGCATTTCTACCGTCTTTACTGCCTTTTTTACTGTCGCAAATTTATCCGATAGGTGATTCCAATCCTTTCTTTGCACTGGCTTTAAATTTTATCATGATTGTGATTTTGCTATGTGCAACAAGCAGTTACCGTATTCATAGCCGTACCTCACGTCTGTATGTAGAAAATGATATTCTGGTGAAAAATGCAGAACAGCAGATTCATTGGACAGATGAACTTTGTCAGCAACTCAAAACTGAAGTTAATAAATCTAAAGATATTGAACTTCAATTACAGCTCAGCAACCAGTTACTGGAACAGAAAGTACGGGAACGTACCTATGATATCGAGCAGATCAATCAGGATCTGAAGAATAAGCAGCAAGATCTGGAACTGGCACATAAAATTGCCGGTATCCGCCCTTGGGACTGGAATATTCAAGCACGCAACATCACCCTCACCAATCATAAAGATGAAAAGATTCTGCGTGATTCCAAAGATCATCATCTGCAATTACAGCATCTGATCCACCCGGACGACCTGGACCATTTTAAACGCAATATGAAACAGCACCTACGCGGTCAGACTGAACGCTACGATGCTACCTATCGGATCAGGCTCAGTGAAGGTGGCTGGAGCTGGGTACATGACATTGGTCGGGTAATCAGCCGCGACCCTAACAATAATAAGCCCTTAAGAATGGTTGGTATCCGTCGTGATATTCAACAGGAACGGCTGTCTCAAGAGCGTTTAAAGCTGGTAGCCAGTGTACTGGAACAGGCCGCAGAAGGGATTTTCATTTTGAATCCTGATTTAGATTATATCGATGTGAATCCTCACTACGAATACCTGAGCGGTTTTGAGCGGCATCAGATTATTGGTAAATCCCTATTTGATATTGTAGCGAAAAATAAATCCCAGCAACGCGCTTTTCAGGCCAGCATCGTCAAGCAGATCCAGAAAATTGGCTCTTATGATGGAGAGGTCAACGCAAAATTTCTGTCTGGCAAGGAGTCAACCTTATGGCTGCACATCAATGCCGTTACCGATGATGAAGGCCGAATTACCCATTATATTGGTATCGTATCGGATCTGACTGAACGCAAATTACAGGAACAGCGCCTGTCCTATCTGGAAAATTACGATACCCTGACCGATTTGCCCAACCGTTTCTATTATAACTATCAGCTGCACCAATATCTGGTTTCACAAAAAGACTCTCTTAAGCAGATGGCTGTGATCCGACTTAATATCGACCGTTTCCGGCCATTGAATGAATACCTGTCCAATAATGGCGGTGATGAACTTTTACGCCAGGTGGCACAGCGCCTGCGCTTGAGCAATGCAGAAGCATTGTTTGTTGCCCATCTGAATGGTGATGATTTTGCCATTCTCTATGAAATTTCACATATTCGCCCTTCAGTTCAGCACCACTGTGAACGTATTGCTCAAGCATTTAGCCAAGCGTTTAATATTTACGGTCAGGATCATGTAATCACCCTGTCTATGGGCGTGGCATTTTATCCAGATCATGGCCGCCAGCTGGATTATTTAAATAACTGTGCTGAACAGGCATTAAAAGAAGCCAAGAATCTAGGCGGCAATACCATTCATTTTTATTCAAGTGAAAATGATGCCTTGCAGAGAAATGGAATCTTCCTGGAACGGGATCTACGTAAAGCGATCCAGAATAATGAACTGATTGTCTATTATCAACCAAAAATCAATTTCAGTGATCACAGCATTTATGGCTTTGAAGCGCTGATTCGCTGGGCCCATCCAGAAAAAGGGACTATTGCACCCGATCTGTTTATTCCTTTAGCCGAACAAACCAGCCTGATTTCAGATATTGGCCGTCTGGTCATTCAGCAGACTGCTAAACAGATTCGCCAATGGAATGATCTGGGCTTTAATCATATTTGTGTATCAGTCAATGTCGTGGCGCAGCAGTTGCGTCGCGGTCAGCTGCTCGATGATCTGGATCAGGCCATTGCAGACCACCAGATTTCAGGCAACAGTCTCGAACTGGAAATTACGGAATCTTCGTTAATTGAAAATTCAGAAGCAGTCAAAAACCTGCTGAACGAGATCAAACAGCGACATATTCATATTGCGCTGGATGATTTTGGCACAGGCTATTCATCCCTTTCCTATCTTGCTGATTTTCCAATTGATACCTTAAAAATTGATCGCAGTTTTGTTTCTAAGATTGGAAAAAACAAACATGAAGCAATTGTCAGTGCTATGGTGGCCATGGGTAAAGCCATGGGCATGACTGTGGTTGCAGAAGGGATCGAGACTGAAGAACAATTAGAATATTTACGGGATTTAGACTGTGATATAGCCCAAGGCTTCTTATTTTCCAAAGCCCTACCTGAACGAGAAGCAACCGCTTATTTAGTGCGAGACAAGAGAGATCAATCTTATACATATCAAGTCTAAGTCTATATTTGACCACAATAAGTTTGTTGGAAAAACGGCCGTCTTTGTCTGTCCGAACTGGTTAACAAATGGTATATTCAGGAACATAAATAAATTCTTTGCCCACTGACTGGGTAATCTTTACAACGATCGAGAGACTGATGGACGAACAATCTTTAAAGCAACAGGCCCTTTACTATCACGAATTTCCTACCCCGGGGAAAATCAGCGTTACACCAAGCAAACAATTGGTCAACCAACGTGACTTGGCCCTTGCTTACTCGCCTGGCGTAGCTGCACCTTGCCTTGAGATTGAACGCGACCCTTCAACTGCTGCATTGTATACAGCACGGGGTAACCTGGTTGCTGTAGTAACCAATGGTACGGCTGTGCTGGGCTTGGGTAATATTGGTCCTTTGGCTTCTAAACCGGTGATGGAAGGTAAAGGCGTATTATTCAAAAAATTTGCTGGTGTGGATGTATTCGATATTGAAATTGCTGAAAATGATCCAGACAAAATTGTAGATATTGTCGCGGCATTAGAACCGACTTTTGGCGGGATTAACCTAGAAGATATCAAGGCGCCAGAGTGTTTCTATATTGAGCAGAAACTGCGTGAACGCATGAATATTCCAGTATTCCATGATGACCAGCACGGCACTTCGATCATTGTCGGTTCTGCTTTACTTAACGCCCTGGAAATTAATGGCAAAAAAATTGAAGAGATCAAGATTGTGGCTTCAGGCGCGGGCGCTGCCGCACTGTCTTGCTTAAATCTGCTTTGCGCCCTGGGTGCTAAAAAAGAGAACATCATTGTTGCCGATTCACGCGGTCTGCTGACTACGCATCGTGAAGGTCTGGATGAATCCAAGAAAGCTTATGTGCAAGACATTGAAGCTACTCAGCTAGGTGACGTGATTGCAGGCGCAGACATGTTCCTCGGTCTTTCTGCTGCCGGTATTCTGACCAAAGAAATGGTCAAGGTCATGGCAAAAGATCCGATCATCTTTGCATTGGCGAACCCGGATCCAGAAATCCTGCCTGAACATGCACATGAAGTTCGTGATGATGTCATCATGGCGACTGGCCGTTCTGACTATCCGAACCAGGTGAATAACGCGCTGTGCTTCCCGTATATCTTCCGTGGTGCGCTGGATGTGGGTGCAACCACTATTAATGAAGACATGAAAATTGCCTGTGTCCATGCAATTGCACGTATGGCGCATATTGAAGCCGATGCGGCAACCTATGGTGAAAAATCAGCTTCATTTGGCCGCGAATACCTGATTCCTGGTCCACTGGATCAACGTCTGATTCTGGAGATCGCACCTGCTGTGGCACAAGCTGCAATGGATTCTGGCGTGGCAACTCGTCCAATTCAGGATTTCTCGGCGTATCGTCAACGTTTGTCTGAGTTTGTCTACAACTCGGCATTCGTCATGAAACCGATCTTTGAACAGGCGAAATCTGATCCTAAACGCATTGCCTATGCTGAAGGTGAAGACCTGCGTGTATTACGTGCTGCACAAATTGCTGTGGATGAAGGTCTGGCAAAACCGATTCTGGTAGGCCGTCCGGCAGTCATCGAAGCCAATATCAAGAAACTGGGTTTACGCCTTGAAGACGGTGTAAATATCACTATCATTGATCAGGAAAAGAACCCGAACTATGAAATGTTCGCGGATGATTACTACAATATCATGCAGCGCAAGGGTGTAACGCCTGAATATGCACAGCGTGAAGCACGTCGCCGCTCTACCCTGATCGCTGCGATGTTGGTAAAACATGGCATGGCAGACGGTATGCTGTGTGGTACTTATTCAAGCTACGATATTCATCTGGACTTCGTCAGCAACATCATTGGCAAGAAAGATGGTCATAACACTTTCTTTACCTTGAATGCCTTGATGCTTGAAGACCGCAACCTGTTCATCGCCGATACCTATGTCAACACCAATCCTACGGCTGAACAGCTGGCTGAAATGACCATTCTGGCGGCTGAAGAAGTGCGCCGTTTTGGTATGACACCACGTATTGCCCTGCTTTCTCATTCAAGCTTTGGTTCAGACCAGCATGATGCCAGCGCGCAAAAAATGCGTAAAGTGTATGATATTCTGTCTGAAATCGCGCCTGAGCTGGAAGTTGAAGGTGAAATGCATGGCGATGCAGCACTGGATGAAAACATTCGTCAGTTTGCATTCCCGAATTCACGTTTCAAGGGCTCTGCAAACCTGCTGATCATGCCAAATCTGGATGCTGCCAATATCTCGTTTAACCTGTTAAAAGCAACGTCAGGCAACAACGTGACCATTGGTCCAATTCTTCTGGGTGCGGCAAAACCTGTACACATCTTGACACCGACTGCAACTACGCGCCGTGTGATCAATATGACTGCGCTCACTGTGGCAGAAATCCAGCAAGCGGAACAAGATGCACTTTAAGCCAATGACAAGATAACGACGCATTCGCCTCGTTTCTTAACTTGAGAAAACCTCTATTCTGTAGCATGATGCTTCTAAGAATAGAGGTTTTTTCATGCAAGTTTATTTAGTAGGCGGCGCCGTTCGAGATCATTTGCTCGGACACCCCTATCACGAAAAAGATTATGTCGTCGTGGGTGCAACTCCCGCACAAATGCTTGAGCTAGGCTATCAGCCGGTAGGCAAAGACTTTCCTGTTTTTTTACATCCCCAAACAAAAGAAGAATATGCACTGGCGCGTACAGAACGTAAATCTGGGCATGGTTACCATGGTTTTGAGTTTCATACCGATGTTAGCGTTACGCTAGAGCAGGATCTGATCCGGCGTGATCTCACCATTAATGCCATGGCCATGGATGAATCTGGTCAGATTTATGATCCTTATGGTGGTCAGCAAGATCTGGAAAACCGGATTCTACGCCATGTTTCCAACGCTTTTGTTGAAGATCCATTACGGGTACTGCGGATTGCCCGGTTTGCTGCCCGCTATACCAGTGCAGGTTTCGTGATTGCCGATGAAACCATGGCATTGATGCAGCGCTTGACTGAATCTGGCGAATTAAATGCGCTCATACCTGAACGTGTCTGGAAAGAAACTTCGCGTGCATTATCGGAACGTCATGCTGATGTGTATTTTGAAGTATTACGTCAATGTGGTGCTTTGAAGGTGCTATTCCCTGAGATTGATGCCTTATATGGCATTCCGCAACGTCCTGAATATCATCCGGAAATTGACTGTGGCATTCATACCATGATGTCCTTGCAGCAGGCTTGCCGTCAAAACTACAGCTTGGATGTACGTTTTGCCGTTTTAGTGCATGATTTAGGCAAGGCTTTAACGCCGCTTGAAGAATTACCGCGACATATCATGCATGAAGAACGTGGCATCAAACCAGTGAATGAACTGTGTGAGCGTTTAAAAGTGCCGACTTATACCAAGCAACTGGCTTTGGCGGTGTGCAAAGAACATCTGAAATGTCATCAGGCCTTCAATCTTAAACCAGGGACTTTATGGCGGTTATTGCAACGCCTGGATGTATTACGTCGTCCTGAACGTGTTGAAGCTTTTGTACAGGCTTGTGAATGTGATTCACGTGGCCGCCTGGGTCTGGAAGATCGTGCTTATCCACAAGCACAGTATATTCTTGATGCCATGCAGACCGTACGTGCCATCAAGGCACAAGACCTTCCTGCCGATATTCAGGGTCCGGATATTGGCGAAATGCTGATTGAACGACGGATTCAGGCACTTGGTCAGCTCAAAGCGCAACAAACCGTAGCGATTGAATAATAAAAAAGCACCTTCGGGTGCTTTTTTAATGGCTTAGTTTCTCTTTATCACAAAAAAATTAAGAAATATTGAATCAGTACCATCAGGAAATATCTGCTGGAAAGCTGATTACTTGCTCCAGTTTCATACGATGGGTTGCAATCATCAGCAAACGGTCAATTCCGAGGGCAATTCCTGAACATTCTGGCATATTCGGTAAAGCTGCCAATAGATATTTATCGATCGGCATGACATGCAAGCCCAGCTTGGCTCGTTCAGCATTATCTGCTTCAAAGCGTGAACGTAACACGTCAGCATCAATCAGCTCATCATAAGCATTAGCCAATTCTAAACCTTCGATATACAGTTCAAAACGTGCGGCGACCAGTTCACCATCTTCATCGATTCGGGTTTTGGCCAAAGAAGCCATTTCAGGGGGGAAATCGGTCAGGAATACTGCGGTATCAAACCCCAGACTCGGTTCAACCATATGTGAAAATAACAGGTCGATATAGCCCAGACGGTCATTCCCCAGGTCCAGATTGAGACCGACGCGGCGGCAGCAGTCTTTCAGTTCTGGTAAAGTTGCCTGTAGCGGATTGAGATCCAGACGATCCATAAATGCATGCTTATAACTCAGAATGGTCGGACGGATTTCGCCAAAACGTGCTTTCAAGGTCACATTCAATAGATCAGATACTTCAAACATCAGATCTTTTAAACTGAACCCCGGGCGATACCATTCCAGCATGGTAAATTCGCTATTGTGCTTACGCCCATGCTCATCATCACGGAAGACTTTACAGATTTGATAAATGGGTCCAGAACCACTGGCCAATAAGCGCTTCATGGCAAACTCAGGTGAGGTCTGCAAATAATGCGTATGCGCTTTACCCAGCACATGGCGCTGGGCCTGTATCGAGGTCAAATGTACATCGGTCACACCGGCTTGAGATAAAATCGGTGTTTCAACCTCTAAGACATCGCGCTCAGCAAAAAACTGACGGATTTGACGATATAAATTCGCACGCGCATGCATGGCTTGAAGGTCACAAGTGAGTTGATACGTCATCGTCATGCCTTTGGCCCACCGTGTGCTGCCCACTCACGACGTAGTGGGTAGGTTTTACGTAAATGATCAAATGCCTGCTGATCGACTTTACCTTCTTTGAGACAGGCACGTAGATTGGCATCATCACGAGCAATGTCATAAATTTGGGATAAATGCTGTTGCAAAGCCATTTTTAAATCCTGCCCCTGAAAAAACTGCTCACAGACAGGCAGCTGGGATTCAAACTGTTTATTGGCTGCAAAACCAAAAGTTTGACAAAAAGCTTCGTAGATCATCTGGGTACCACGTGCCTTGCCTTCCAGGCTATAGCCGGCAATATGCGGGGTGACCAAAGTCACCAGATCCAGCAGTTCTGCTGAAATCAGCGGTTCGTGTTCAAATACATCCAAAATCACGGTTCGATGTGTCGCCTGTATATCCTGGATCAGTGCGGCTTCTTCAATGACTGGCCCACGTGCTGAATTAATCAGGACCGCGTCAGGCTGCATTTGTACCAATGCAGCAGCATTGAATAAATGATAAGTCGGATATGCGCCTGTTTTGGTTAAAGGGACATGAATCGAAATTGCATCCGCCTGCTGCAATAATTCATGAAATTCAACTTGATCAACCTGCTCTCTTTGCACCAAAGGATCATAGCCAATCACGCGCCAGCCCAAGAGCTTCGCCATATAGGCCAGTCGGGTTCCAACATTACCCAAACCGACAATACCCAGGGTAAACTTCGCATTGGCATCGAGTAATTCAGGACGTACATGCAATAACGCGGTAATCACATATTCAGCCACTGCTTGCGCATTACAGCCGGCTGCATTACTCCATTGAATCCCATGCTGTTCTAATGCAGCAATATCCAAATGATCTGTGCCGATGGTGGCACTTCCTACAAATTTGATCGAACTATTCTTTAGCAGTGCTTCATTGACCTGAGTCACTGAGCGTACCAGCAAGCTATCAGCATCTTTGACATCATCAGCACTTAAGGTTCGTCCTGCACGATGTTGAATATCACCAAACTCGGAAAAAAAGTAATCGGTAAATGCCAGATTTTCATCTGCGACAATTTTCATAATGAGATCCATATGATGCTTGGGCGTATGATAGCGCGTTGATGCTTCTGACTCTATATTTAGCTGATGTGTCCATTTTTCAAGATTTGGTGGCTTGATTTCAGAACCGAGGAATTTAAGATTCAGTATTTGCAGCTTAAAAAGAAAAACCCCAATCTTTCGACTGGGGTTTTAAAATCTGGCGGAAGCGGTGAGATTCGAACTCACGGAGGACTCACACCCTCGTCGGTTTTCAAGACCGGTGCATTAAACCGCTCTGCCACGCTTCCATGGCCGTCATCATATAAATAAATCAGATTTTTGGCAATAAAATTTAGCGAAACTTCTATAAAAAGCAGTTTATTCAGCTAAAAATCAGCCGAAACCAAGTAATTGATTACAAATACACTCATCGAATAATTTAGCTTTATCAACTGATATTGAATTTCTTAACTTTTAATGCATAGCAAATTCTAAAAATCATATTTCGCCATCAATTCTAGACGGTTATCTTGACCTTCTTGATCATTAACAGTATTGCGCTCTCCATAGACATATTCCATCCCCAAAGTCAGTGGTCTATATGGTTTGTACATGAGATTGATCCAGCCTTGTTGTAGCTTTTTATTAGCAGTGTCATTGTTCTCATCATAGATTAAAGCACCATACCCGAAAGAACTTCTCAGCTTTTCATTGAAATGGTAAGTTGTACCCACTTGAAATGCATCATAATCAATTAGTTTAATGTCACCCCCCTCCAGGAGATAACGTCGATTATCTGAAGTTGCCAGCAATATTTTATTATCTCCTGCTACATGAGAGTAATTGGCATTTAATAATAAAGATGGGGTAAATCTATAATGCAGTCCCACCGCGGCACCCCAACCCAACTCTGTTTTATTATCAACATCACGTAGACGCACTTCTTGAATTAAGCCTCGCGCAGTCACATACCCTTGGTCATTTGGTAAATCATATTTCAACTTGGTTGCCAATAACGGTAAACGGTTTTCGTCATTGCCTTTTTCCAAACTTAAGAAATACATGGTCGCTGCATTAATCGGTTGCGAGTAACGTACCATTGGATTACGGGTAGTCCCGCCTCCTAAGGCAGTATTAAAGTCCAGCATTTCTGGTGCTGTCTCAGTGGATAAGAAAGTTGACGTCGTCTGGCCAATTAACCAGCGACCATAATTTAAATACACATGCCGGAGACGAACCGTATCTTTATTGCTCCCACCTCTAAAATCAACTTCAATTTTCCCTTTTAAAGTGTCAACTTCTAATGGTGTACTAAAATCCAAGCCGATCCGTGTGGTGGTTAAAGTGGTATCAAGTCGATCTTCAGTTGCTTTTTTATCTGCTGAACCTTCTAAGGCAACCGTATGCGGGCTATTAAAAATTCCCTTTGCACCTTCAAACTGATAGGCCATATCAGCACGGATAAAACCGTATAAGTTAACGCTTGCCCCTGATGTCAATTGCCCGTTTTTAAAGAATGCTGATGGCTGAACCCCATATACTTTGCTTTCTGGTTGCACAGTGTCGGTTTGTTTTAAAAGTGCTTTTAACGCGGCTACTTCTGATTTTAACTGCTGTATTTCTGCTTGAATTACTGGTTCAGCATGTGTGCCGGTCGCATATCCACTTGCGAATAAAATCATAAAACCAAGATATTTAATTTTCATGTCTGTCCTTTTTAATTGATATCCCTATTGCATAAAAATTGAGTTTTTAAATGTCCCCTCCATACATACCGACAAATTGATTTTTAATATTTTCGTTTAGATATTTCTTTTTAATAAAATGAATCGCGTGTCTTGATTGAGACAAGGCAAATAGACATAAGCTTTCTTGGGGCTGTTTCAATACAGCAATGGCTTCATAGTCCAGTGAAATGGCAAGTTTGCATAAATATTCCGATGGATCTTGAATATATTTTATTGAGGTTGGATTCAGTTGAATGGCATAAGCCAAAAGATGTTCATTGGAATGTTTTAAAAATTTAATCACTGCCGTATTTTGGCGAATCGCATATTTCCATACATCTTCGTGCTCTTCTCCAATATATTGAATAACATAAGGTCTCTTTTTAATGGCGTATTTGAGCATGGTGATACTGGTCTGATGAATGTAGCGTATCGCTTCAGCATTGGATTTTATCGCTTGTTCACAAATTCTTTCTGTTTGAGGATGAATGTACTGCAAGGTCTTGCCATCACTTTTCACCGCAATCAGACAGATTTCTTCTGTTTTGTCGTGAACATAGCGGATTGCATACGGGTTATTTTTAACCGCCAACCTACACAGCTGTTCAGTTTGCTGACGCACATACTTCAAGGCAAAGCCATTTTGTTGCACTGCTGTCATACACATTTCTAAAGTTGGCGCATCAATATATCGAATGGCTAAACCTTCATTTTTTAAGGCTTCTAAGCAAATCTGCTCTGTACGTTTATGAACATATTTTAATAAGTCACCATAATTGGAAACCGCAAGTAAGCACATCGCTTCATTTTTATAATGGGCATATTTCAATGCACGGGGATTGTTTTTGACAGCTTCAAAACAAATTAGGTCGTCCTGGTTTTGAATGAATTTTAAGAATAATCCGTCTTTTTTGATGCTATACAGACTGTCTGCATAAGACATTCTTTCATAAACACTGCTATTCATGCATGCTCCACAAATTTAGTCCAAGCAATATCTAAAAAAACATTTTTTGACTTAAGCGATAAAAAAAACGTGTAGTGAGAATGACAAATATCAAACGTGACAATTGAAAAGCCACAATAATCGGAACCGATAAACCTAAAACTTTGGCCATTAATGACATTTCTGCGATCCCGCCTGGAGACAGTCCTAATAGCAAGACTTTTTCATCCACGGAAACAAACTGAATCAGTGAAAGCACCAGTAAAATGGACAGCGCAAGTGCAATAAAATTAAAAATGAGTGTGAAAACTAAAAATTTTTGATTATCTCTTATAAAGCTGAATGGAAATTTACTGCCCAAAGACCAGCCAATACACAATTGCCCAAAAGCAATAAACCATGCGGGAAAACTTTGATTGATGAGCTCAAAATAAGACAGCATTCCCACTAAAAACAGTGGGCCTAAAATCCAGGCATTCACTACATTTAAAGCATCAAATAGCTTTGCAACCACGAGTGCGAGCGCAAACAGTAAAACTGTAGAAAAAACTGAAGTAGTGGCTACAGCCAGTACAGGCGCAGACCATGTCACATCAAAGTAAAGCCCCATAAAGATCGGCACCAACACGACCAAAATCACAATTCTTAAACTGTGTGAAGCTGCGACTTTATCGACTTGAGCCTGATGTTTTTCAGCAATATTGACCATTTCACTGGCACTGCCAATCGCGGATGCAAACCACGCAGTGGCCCAATCTAATTGATTTACTTTGTATTGAAGTGATGCCAAAGCCAAGCTCAGGACCAGTGACCAAAGAATGCCAAATACAATAAACATCGCATAGATGGATAAGGCATTTAACAATGCAGGTGTGAAATATAGTCCTAGCACCATGCCAATAATCACTTGACCGGTCATACGCCAACGTGGATGGCACGGATTTGGAATGCCGAAACTTCCGATCAGAAGAGTGATAAGCAAGGGACCGAGTAGCCATGGCAAAGGGAGTTTCATCCAGACTGCAAGCCATGCACCGACAAAAGCTATTGCCAATCCTTTGGCATTTAACATTATATTTTTCATGCTCTTCACCACTGATGGTCAACATGCAGTTGACCATCATGTTTGGATTAGATTGATTTTTGTTTTTTAATAAATAAGTACTTACGTACAATTGGAAGGATGAGTAATAATGCAGACATAATCCATAGACCAATACTGATCGGACTACTCCACAAAATGCTCAGTTCACCTTGAGAAATCGACAATGCACGGCGCAAATTCGATTCCATGAGTTCACCCAATACAAAACCAAGAATTAGCGGTGCCAACGGGAAATCAAATTTTCTTAATACATAACCCGCTACACCTAAGCCCATGCATAGTAATAGGTCGAAGATATTAGAGTGAATGGCATAAACACCAACGAAGCTCACTGTCGCAATAATCGGAATCAGAATGTAGCTTGGCACACTTAACATACGGGCAAAGAAGCCAACCAATGGAAGGTTTAAGACCAGCAGAATAATGTTACCGATCATTAGAGATGCGATCAGTGCCCACACCAATGTTGGCTGTTCACTAAATAATTGTGGACCAGGGGTAATGTTATACATCATTAACGCACCCATCATGACCGCAGTTGTTCCTGAACCAGGTACACCTAAAGTCAGCATTGGTACAAATGAACCACATGCAGCTGCATTGTTAGCACTTTCTGGCGCTGCCAGACCACGTAAATCCCCTTTACCGAACTGGCTGTTGTCACGTGCCATTTTACGTTCAGTGGTGTAGGCCATCGCACTTGCTACAGTTGCACCTGCGCCCGGTAAAATTCCAGAGAAGAATCCGATCAGAGAGCCACGGATGATAGTAGCCAATGCGCTCAAGAATTCTTTGACGTTAAATAATGAGCGTTTACCTTGTTTCAGCACAACTTTGCCAATGGTAGTACGTTCTAGCAGTAATAAAATTTCGCTCACACTAAATAAGCCGATCACCAACGTAGTAAAGGCAATACCATCACTCAGACCAACACTATCAAAAGTAAAGCGATATACACCGGTAATGGCATCCATCCCAACAGTCGATAGCGCTAAGCCCATCAGCGCCATGATCAGGGTTTTAAAGGGCTGCGTACTTACCAGACCGGTTAAGCAGACAATGGCAAATACCATCAATGCAAAGTATTCTGCTGGTCCAAAAGCAATCGCCCACTTTGCCAATAACGGTGCAAACAATACGATTCCAATAAAAGCAATCGTACTCCCGATAAACGAACTGACTGATGACAGCGATAGTGCAATGCCTGCTTTACCTTGCTGTGCTAGCGGATAGCCATCCAGCGTGGTCATAATCGCGCCAGCATCACCCGGTACGTTGAGTAGAATTGCAGAAATACGACCACCATATTCACAACCTAAATAAACTGCTGCCAAGAGAATTAAAGCACTGTCTACAGGTAAACCGAGTGCATAAGCAAACGGTAACAGGATGGCTACACCATTAATTGGTCCTAAACCCGGTAATAGACCGACAATCGTACCAATAAATGCACCGATAAAAGCAATGAGAAGATTTTGTGGTTGTAAGGCAACTTCAAATCCCATCATTAAAAAATTTAATATATCCATATCGTTGTCATCCTTAACCGAAGAATCCGAGTGGTAACGGCACATCTAGTACACGGTCAAACAGGTAGTAGGTACACGTACTGAGCACCAGACCTGTGATCGCCACTGGAATGGTTTTGCCATTGAAAAGCTTGCCCACTGCAATGGTCATGAGTAAGGTCGCAACGATAAAGCCGAACCCTTCAAAAATAACTGCATACACAGTCAAGGCCAGTACACACAGCACCAGTTTGCCCAGCAAATGCTTGGTCCATCCCAGTTCAACCGGTTCAAACATGATGGCTGGACGTACGGTCAGATAGACTGCACTTGCTGTAATTAAGCCCATGAGTAAAATTGGAAAGGCTTTGGGTCCTACTGGATCGTAGGAAATTGGAGCCTCAAAACTGCAAGCATAGATCAGTAAAAATAATCCGCAGACCGCAATGATGCCCGTAAGAATACGTTCAGATTTCATCATCTACCCTCAAAACAAAAACTGAGCTGAAAATGGTTTTCAACTCAGTCCTTTTGTTATTTTGACAATTTATATTCTTCAGATAACTGACGCATTTCCGCAGTCTGCTTATAGACATACGCAGTCAGTTCTTCACCGGTCAACTCGAATGGAAGCAGATCCTGATTTTCACGTACTGCATCGAACTTCTGGTTAGCCATCATTTGATCAAAAGCATTTTTCCACCAGTTGAAGGCTTCATCACTGACTTTTGGCCCCATATAGAAGCCACGGATTACAGGCCATTCCAGATCATAGCCCTGCTCTTTTGCAGTTGGCAGCTGAGAGAATTTACCCTCTAAACGTTTGTCAGAGAAAACAGCCAGAATTCGGATATTACCTGCTTCGAGGTGAGCGCCTACTTCACTGATATTCCCCACACCCACCTTAATATGTTGACCCAGCAGCGAAGTAAGGACTTCACCACCACCTTCAAGTGCCACAAAGCTCATATCAGCAGGATTCACACCAGCTTTCTTCGCCAGAATGGCAGTTTGCATCCAGTCCTGACCGCCTACACTACCTGCCCCCCCAAAGCTGATTGCTTTTGGATTTTTTTGCAGGGCTTTCATTAAGTCGTCCAGCGTTTTTAATGGTGAATCTTTATGTACAGAAACCAGACCATAATCTACGGCCACACCAGACAGCCATTTCACGTCTTTTTCAGTAAAATTACCGAATTTCCCTTGTACCAGGTTCAAAAGTGAACCAGTAGAGAATGCAATCACCGCGTTATTATTTGCCGGATCGTTATTTACAATCTTGTTATATGCGACTGCTCCGACACCGCCCGGCATATAAGTCACACGCATCGGGTCTTTTAGGGTTTCAGTCTGTTTAAAACCTGACTGAATAAGCTTACAGGTCATGTCAAATCCCCCACCCGGTTTAGCTGGTGCGATACATTCAGGGCGTGTTGGCTGACTAGGATCTTTAGATGCATTTCCTGTACCACAACCGACCAATACAGCGCCTGTACAAGCCAATGCTAACCATTTCAATTTTTTCATAGCAAACTATCCTTATTGCTGAATTATTTGTTGATGTATGTCCATTTTTACCTGGTGCCAAACTAGACCAGAGAGGTCATCGGCTGGCTTGGGTGTTTACTTTGCTTTTGCTCGATGCTTGGCAATGCGCTCTTCAACAGCGAACTTCAATAACGCAGCACTGCGGTAGAAACCATGGGCGAACTTGCCAAAAGGAATCGTCAAGAAGAATGTCATTACGGTTGCAAGGTGAATAATCAGCAGCAACGCCATTGCAGCGGTGTCACGGAATGCCAGTAGCAATAGACCGGTGATACTGATCAGTAAGAGTAAGAAGATAAATCCACGATCCATTGGCTTCTGATTGACATCACCATGTAATGGATGACGTTTAATATTCAGATAAAGCAATCCGCTCGGGCCAATGATTAAGCCAATACCACCTAAGGTGCCTAAAATGACCGGCAAGCTGGTGTAGGCATAGGGGGCTTCCAGAGCAAGGAAATAGTGATAGAGGGTTGCCACGCTGGTTGCGGCGAAACAGAGTAAAAAGCCATACATGGTGAAATGATGGAAGACACGACGGATTTGGGTATATCGGTCATCTTCTTCATTACAGCCTTTGCCATGTCCGCCATCTAAATATTTTAAGGTCAGCACATTTTTGGAAGCTTGTAAAATATCGGGCTGTGCGACACCTTCTGGAATAATTTTAGAGGTTTGTTTCCAGAATTTCGCAACTCCTAAACCCAATAAAATAAATGCCAGCATAAATACCAAGCCAAATAGAACCGCCAAGAAGTTGTGCGGGAAAATGGCATAGAAATCACCTTGGTAACGACCAAACAGATCTGTTTCGTTTAGCCAAACACCAGCGAGCATGAGTAAGAAAAACAGTACCGACATTGCTGAGACCAATGGAATGCCTGTTTTTTTGTAAATTGCGCCAAATGCCGCAGGGACTGCGAACTCTTGATAGGTTTCTAAACGCACCTGTGCCATGGCTTGAGGAATATTCACCCCAAATTCATGTGGTGGTGCATATTGGCAGGCATGTAAACACGCACCGCAGTTATGGCAAAGGTTCGCCATATAATGGATATCAGCCTGAGTAAATTCGAGACGCTTGGTCATGGCTGGAAAAACTGCACAGAATGTTTCGCAATAGCGGCAGGCATTACAAATTTGTAGGGCGCGTTTTACTTCTGTTTCATTGTCACTTAATTGCACCACAGGAATAAATTTCTTCGGTTCTGAGTTCACGCCCATTCTCCTTGTGCAAGTGCGGCTTTGGCAGCATTTTTCCCTGCAATACGACCAAATGTGGTTCCAATCGACATCCCGACACCTGCGGTATACCCTTGACCCAATACATTACCAGCCATCATTTCTCCTGCCACAAATAAGTTTGGACTTGCTTTCCCATCGAAGCGCACCGCGGCATCATCTTCAACTTTTAAGCCGAGATAGGTAAAGGTAATGCCGGGCTTTAAGGCATAGGCATAAAATGGTGGCTGATCCAGAGGAACTGCCCAATGGGTTTTGGCTGGAGTTAAATTTTCAGTATGACAATCATCTAACACCGTATGATTAAACTCACCCTTAACACAGGCCTTGTTATAGTTATCAACGGTTTGAATGAGCTGTTGTTCATCTAGATTTAATTTTTGTGCCAATTGTTTTATTGAATGCGCGATAGTGCCTTCAAATACGGGCGGCATGAAACGCCCCACAGATTTGGAATCAATAATAGAATAGGCAATTTGTCCAGGTTGCTTGGCGACCAGACGCCCCCAAATGGCATAACGTTTAGGCCAAAAATCTTCACCTTCATCATAAAAACGCACCGCATTTTTATTGACTACAATTCCGAGGGAAACACAATCTATTCGGGTACAAATACCGCCATCATAGAGCGGTGCACGTGCATCAACAGCGACACAGTGGGATTGAGAAGGATCACCAATAATATCGGCACCTTGATCTATCATTAATTTGAGTAAGTTACCTTGATTAAAACGCGTACCTCGAATAATAAAATTATCCGCAGGCCATTCACCATCTTCATTTTGACCCCAGGCCTCACGTAGCCATTCCAGGTTGGACTCAAATCCACCAGCAGCGAGCACGCATGAAGCACCTTCAAAGCGTTTACCATCTTCAGCAATAGCCGCTTTAAAGACATTATTTTCGATCTCTAGATCGACAATTTTGGTGTTATATAAAATATCTACGCCTAAATTTTGTGCGCTACGGAAATAGGCATTGACTAGCGCCTTACCGCCACCCATAAAGAATGCATTGGTTCGAGCTACATGTAGGGCACCAGAAAGCGGCGGTTGGAAATTCACGCCGTGTTTACGCATCCAGTCACGGCAGGTTGCCGTTGAACGAATCACAAGACGGGCTAAATGCTCATTCGTTTTACCAGCAGTCACTTTCAATAAATCCTGCCAGTATTCTTCTTCTGGATAGGCATCAATCAGCACATCTTGAGGCTCATCATGCATACAACGCAAATTACGTGTGTGCTGGGAATTTCCTCCACGCCATTCTTTTGGAGCAGCTTCTAAAATTAAAACTGAAGCACCTGCCTCTCTTGCAGTCAAGGCTGCACATAAGGCGGCATTCCCACCGCCAATCACAATTACATCATGCATTCGATGTCTTCCCTTTCGAATTTCCAGCAATTTAAGCTGAATGTCGAAGACATCGTAAGCAGTGGATCTTAAAGAGGTCTTTAATAATACTAAATACGCTAAAAGTCTAATAACTCTGCGCTTGACCAAAGTCCTTTGCGAATTAAGCTCTTAACACAGCTTTTAATGGCCACTTTTGTGGCAAGACTTGCGGGAGAAAGCTCCTCTTCTGAGAGACTAATTAAATAGTTAATACGATCGAGCTCTGGTTCTACGACTTTGAGTAAACATATATCTGATTTCAAATAATCAAAGTGCGCACTGACCGGTTGAATGGTCGCCATATTTAAATTGCTGACACAATTCATCAATAAATGTAGGCCATCCACTTCATAGTCGACATCTAATAACTCCACCTTTTGATCTAAAAACTTCCGTAAACCATGTCTTTGGCTTGGCAACACTAAAGGTAACTGATTCACCCGATCTAAATCGATTTTTCCCTCATGAATGCATTGCTCATAACCATAGTTTTTGAGTAAAGAACGATTGGCCATCAGAAACATTTGTTCCTTTAATAGCGGTTGTACCGCCCAATTAACATCAACATCTTGGGTGAAAATAATGGCAATGTCTAACTGCCTTGAATTGACCAAATTGGTGAGATTTCCAGACAGACTTTCTACCAGATGAATTTTAATATCGGGATAGCGCTCTGACATCAATTGCATAAACGGTATACCCAAAACCGAAGCAATACTCGGTGAAAAACCCACGCTGACATGACCAGTTAAACGTGATGAATGCGCTGCTTCAACTGCATATTGGGCATGTCGAAGCACCAATTGGGCCTGTTTAAAAAATGCCAAACCTGAAGGTGTAGGTGTAACCCCTGTGGAAGTTCGCTGTAATAAGCGTGTCGATAATTCATCTTCGAGCTTAGCAATTTGCTGACTGAGGGCAGAAGTTCCAACATCAAGTTTTTGAGAAGCCTTCCCCAAACTTCCTGACTCAATAATTGAGACAAAATATTTTAATTGCTTTAATTCCATTTACTTCCCTCTTCAGCAATATCCACTATGTCTTGGCTTGCAATATAAACACTCAAGATCATCATGGATATACGACTTTTTTGGAAGAAAAATTACTCTAATTTTAAGATAATCCGAGACGGTGGCAGTTAAACTGATCTTTGAGCTGATAGAAAAAGAAACTTCTTAATTTTTCTGAAATTATATTGAAGGCGCTGTGAGTCAGGATTAATGTCTTTCTTGATTGAGGCTTTACATCACGTCGTCTACGTGCATCTTCTAGTGAAACTTCAGGATACGTACCAAGCGATACTTCATTGCGCTTATCCGTATATGGGCGGCTATAATTAAATATCCAATACCGACTCCTGTTCGGATCAACACGAAAATAGAGATTTCCGCCATCTGAAAGTTTTATTATTTTTCCTGGATCAGGTTTTGCTTTTTGGACTTCTAGAGCGGTCAATTTTGAGACTACGCGTTGCCATAATAACCAGGCAAAAAAAATGCAGTAAGACTAGCTTGCTGCATTTTTTACTACTTCATAACTGCCAATTTACGCCGAGTGTCAACGTGTTTCGTACAGTTAAATTCCAACATTAACGAATTTAATCAATAACTTAAATTGCGCTAACTCGTGTTAGATAGTCAAATTTGGCGGAAGCGGTGAGATTCGAACTCACGGAGGACTCACACCCTCGTCGGTTTTCAAGACCGGTGCATTAAACCGCTCTGCCACGCTTCCATGGCCGACATAATATAAACAAAAATCATGCTTGGCAAATATTTTTATGCTTTTACCGAATCAACTGCACAAAATAAAATCAATTCAATTAATCTTCTGAATTTTCTGGCTTTTCATAGCGAATTGAATTAATGAACCAGAGCTTCTTTCCAGAGGGTGTCAGCACCTCGGCCTCATCATCAATCTGCTTGCCCAGTAAGGCGCGTGCCATCGGCGAATCAATCGAAATATGCTGCGGATGATGATCATAAATTTCATCTACTCCTACAATGCGCAAAGTCTTTTGTTCACCTTCTTCATTTTCAATGCCCACCCAGGCGCCAAAATAGACCTTGCCTGCCTGCTCTGGAGAAAAATCGACAATTCTCAGCTCTTCCAGACGTTTTCCCAAATAGCGAACCCGGCGGTCAATTTTGCGTAAAAGTTGCTTGTTGTACTGGTAATCCGCATTTTCAGAACGGTCACCGAGACTGGCTGCCCAATTCACTTTTTTGGTAATTTCCGGACGTTCTTCATGCCAGAGATTCTTAAGTTCTGCCACCAATTTATCGTGTCCGCCACGAGTAATTAAGTTAGATTTCATACATCTTGCTGATCATATTTTCACTGTTTTAACTCACAAACAGCTTATTTTATTTACCATTTTAAAACAATGCCAAATTTCAAAAAATATTACTATTATATTTCAATAATTTAAAATTATTTTTAAAAATAATTTGTGTACAAAATTTGACAATCGTTTTTCAGATCATTAATATGCCAACAATTTCCGGAAATGCTTACTTTTTAAACTATGTAGTTTTTCTACATAATTATCTTTAAATCTCTTGTCATTTTGAATGACGTCATGACTGCCCAACCCTTATTGAATTTATCAAACTGTTAAAATCTCTGGCTGTTTTAGCTGTGATTTTTAGGGCATAAATTACTTTGTAGCGGAGACAACATGCACAGTAGTTCATCCACTGGGTCGAGGCTTTGCCTAAGATCTGTAATTTCCTCTCTCCCTTTGAAAGTACTTGTACTGAGCACTGCATTTATTCCACTACACAGTATCAATGCAAGTAAGACCACACTCCAGTTTGATCATGTGGTAAACAGCAATAAGTTAACCGTAGTTGCGATTGCGAATCCGACTACTGTATTTCAGGATGGGCAACATCTGCATGGCTTTGGTTATGATCTGGTTCGCAACTATGCCAACAGCCTGAATGTAAAGCTCAATTTTAAGATTGTTCCTGACAATCAGACCGCCCTACAGTGGGTTGCGCAGGGCAAAGCCAACCTGGCCATGACCACGACCGATTTAAGTGCAATTGAAAATAAGAAATTGACCTCATTTTCAGCCACGTGTGGAGATCAGTCAATTCTGGTAAATAATGGCCTGAATACCAATTTAAATCTGGTATTTAAATCTGCCACCGATCCTTTAAGCCAGACTGCCAGTGCGTTTATCTGTAAAGGCAAACAAAGCGGTGCCATCAAGCAGCTTGCTTCATTTTATAATCAGAATGTGGTGAAAGAGGAATCCTGGACAACCATTCAACGTGACTTGAGCAACCGACTGCCGATGTATAAAGCTAGCTTTAAACAGACCGCACAGCAATATGATCTGGATTGGCATTTACTGGCCGCCATTGGTTATCAGGAATCTTATCTGAAACCAAATTCGGTTTCTCCAACAGGTGTTCGCGGCTTGATGATGCTGACCAACAGTACAGCCAAAGCCATGGGCGTGAGTAACCGTACTGATCCGGCTCAAAGTATTCAGGGTGGTGCCAAGTATTATGATCAAATGCTTAGTCGCTATGATCATATTCCATTTCCAGATCGGAACTGGTTTGCACTAGTAGCTTATAATATGGGCCCAGGTGCAGTGAATCAGTTGCAAAAACGTATCCAGTCACAAGGCAAGAACCCGGATAACTGGGTCAACCTATATGCCTATCTGGATCAGAATAAAGCCAATAATGGTCGTTACCGTCAAGCAGTACAATATGTAACTCGTATTCGTGCTTATCTGGAACATATCAAGACCACACCGCAATTGGTGAATATCTAGGTTAACCCTGCACATTGATCACAATGCCATAAAAAAAGCTTACCTTAGGGTAAGCTTTTTTCGTCTTTATTCGAGCAAATCCCAGCAAGAATTAAGCCGTAGTATTTTCAAGCACTTTCTTGAACAGGTCTTTCTGTTCCTGACTTGGCTTGGCAGTTTGAAGTGCCATCAATTGTGACATATCACCCTGTACTTTGATTTTGCCAGTCATGAACGCCTGCATTGCAGCAGCCATGTCAAATTCCAGGAAAACTTTACGTAAGGTTTCGCCATCCATATTCAACGTGGTTTTGGCGTTTGAAGACAAACCTTTTTTGATTGCCCCACCATCTAAAGAGAGTTCAGTATTACCTGTAGTGTCCGCTACAACCAAATTAATCGCAAGGTTCGCCAAAGCCGGTGGCAGATTCAAATCGCCAGCTTGCGCAGTTAGAGTTTCTACAGTTGAAAACCAATCATCAGTTAAAAAAGCAGGCATGATCTTTCCTCAAATTATTTGTTCATTTGTGTCGGCTATCCAGACGACATCATGTTGAAGCTATTATGCTTGTGCTTTGTTATATCATGATCATTAGCGCAAAGGCTAACGAATTTTGTACGCGCCGTTCAATTTTTGTAGTTCTATTTTATTTCTATTTACAGCACAGACATCAACCCGCAGGCTAATGTCTGCAAATTCTAAAACTATTCTGCAGCAAAGCCCAGATTGACCATATTGATCCGGCGATTCTCCCCTTCCACGGCTTCTTCAGTCGAATCACTGCCTTTGAAGTCGAATTCACGCTGGCTGTCCAGCACTTCAAAATCAAATAATTCACGATCGACCAGCTGCGATGGCGAGACATTTTGCAAGGCACCAAAAATACTATGTAGACGTTTTGGATGTGCTTTATCCCAATCACGTAACATGTCATTGATAATTGCGCGCTGCAGATTGTCCTGAGAGCCACATAAATTACATGGAATAATTGGAAATTGGCGCATTTCTGCATATTTGATGATGTCTTTTTCTTCCACATACGCCAGTGGACGAATCAGAATATTCTTTTTGTCTGAAGACAGCAGTTTCGGTGGCATCGCCTTCAAGCTGCCGCCATGGAACAGGTTCAGGAAAAAAGTCGCCAAGATATCATCACGATGATGGCCTAAAGCAACTTTGGTCGCACCAATTTCTTGTGCAAAACCGTATAAAGAACCACGACGCAAACGCGAACAGACGGCGCAATAGGTTTTGCCTTCAGGTGTCAGCTTCTTGGTGATGCTGTACGTGTCTTTTTCCAGAATGTAATACGGAATGTTATTTTCTTCTAAATAACGCGGCAATACATCTTCCGGAAAACCTGGCTGTTTCTGGTCCAGATTGACGGCCACCACATCGAAGTTGATCGGTGCAATACGCTTGAACTGCAGCAGGATATCTAGCAGGGTATAACTGTCTTTACCACCAGAAATACACACCATGACCTTATCGCCTTCTTCAATCATCTTGAAATCACGAATGGCATGTCCGACCTGGCGGCGAAGCTTCTTCAACAAACGGTAGTAGGCTGAGCTTGTTGGCAATTCAGGTTTGAAATTAAATCCTTGTTCGGACTCAACTGGCGAGTACATAGACGAGATTAACCCATAAATAAAAATACCGCGCAATTTTAGCCGATTCGGCCCCGTATCGCATCAAAAGAATTTATTTTCATGAAAATGTCTTATTAATTTCATTTTCATGTTTTATTTAGATTGATATATTGAACGATTGCGTTCACTTTTTAGGCAAAATGCTTATCTTTTGGACTTTTCCACAGTTGTCCACAAAAGCTGTGGATAACTTTGTGGATTGAAACAGGCTTGACAACTTGTCCGGCTCAAAAGATAAGGCTTTTCTTTAAATTGATCATTTTTTGATCAATTTAATTATATATAAAAATCAACAACTTAAACCTGTCAAGCCTAAGGTTTTAAATTAAATCATATTTTTTTTTCTACTGCTAAAATGTAAAAAATGACTTGCATTTACAAACTCGTTTATAAATGCAGCGCACAAGTCTTTTCATTCCGTAATTTTTTGTTAAACTCTTGATTAAATTTTTCTCTATTGTGTTTACTTAATATAAACAATGAAAATAAATGTACATGTTTTGGGGCGTTATGGGATCAGCAGCTTGCTATTGGCAGGTTGTTGTCATTTTGTTTATGCCGGTCAAACGATTTACCAGTTACGTGACAGTAATGGCAGTACTTTATTGACCAACAAGAAAAGTCGCTATAATCACTTACAGGTAGAAAAGAAGACTTATTATCCAGACAGCAATATTCACAGTTATAGCAACTGGGGCTCTAGTGAAGCTTCCGTGTTGCCGAGCTATAGTAGAAATAAAAATGCCTATGACTCGATTATCCGTCAGGCATCCCAAACTTATGGCGTTTCTGAAGGCTTGATTAAAGCCGTGATGCATACTGAATCTGGTTTCAATGTACATGCGCGTTCACCAGTCGGTGCACAGGGCTTGATGCAACTCATGCCGGCCACTGCCCGTCGTTTTAATGTCAGCAATGCCTATGATCCCCAGCAGAATATTATGGCGGGCGCCAAATATCTGGCCTGGTTATTGAAACGTTTTAATGGCAATACCAGTCTGGCACTGGCTGGTTATAATGCCGGTGAAGGCAATGTCAGCAAATACGGTGGTATTCCGCCCTTTCGTGAAACCCAGGACTATGTGCGCCGTGTGACCAGTCGCTATCAGAATCTGTATACCGAAGGCCTGAGCACCAATAGTATTTCACCTAGCCCTGCGTCGAGTCAGGGGCGTATTATTGCCAGCTCCGACAATTACTCCACGGGCTCCACCACCGCTTCCAATATTCAGGCTGCCAAGTATCAGCGTCAGATCATCGCACAGGCCGATGGCAGTTTCACGGATGCACCCGCAGGCTCTTATGCCACTGCAAATGCAACGGCATCAGCAAAGATCTATTTGAGTGAATAATCTCTAAACAGCTTTATTTTTAAACACCTATGTTTTAATTCGAACAAAAAATACCCTGTATTTTTTGTAGCCAAATGCTATTTTTTCCTTGAATTCTTCTCAATTTCGCCTCATATTGATTTCAATGATTTACATTTAATAATCAGATTATTTTTCTGTAATAAGAGGATTTCTCAATGATGCGGATTGGTTTGTTCTTGCTAACCAACCTCGCGGTACTGGTTGTAGCTGGCATTATCTTGTCACTCTTCGGTGTCGGTAGTTACCATGGCGCAGGTGGCTTGAATCTAGGCAACCTGTTGGTCATCTGTTTTGTGTTCGGTATGGTCGGCTCAATCATTTCCCTGTTCATGTCTAAATGGATGGCGAAAAAAACCACGGGTACTGAACTGATTGACCCGAATGCTCCTCGTAACCAAGCTGAAGCCTGGTTACTCCATGAAGTTGCACAGCTTTCTCAGCGTGCAGGCATTAAAATGCCGGAAGTGGGTATTTTCCCTTCTTACCAGTCCAATGCCTTTGCCACTGGCTGGAATAAAAACGATGCTCTAGTTGCGGTATCAACCGGCTTGCTTGAGCGTATGAACAAAGACGAACTTCGTGCTGTATTGGCGCATGAAATCGGTCACGTTGCCAATGGCGATATGGTGACTCTTGCCCTGATCCAGGGTGTGGTGAACGCCTTTGTAATGTTCTTCGCACGTGTCGCAGGTGATTTTATTGATCGCAATGTCTTTGGTCGTGAAGATGGTGAAGCTCCGGGTATTGCCTATTTCGTGATTACTATTGTGCTAGATATCGTGTTCGGTATTCTTGCGTCGTCTATTGTGATGTGGTTCTCGCGCCACCGTGAATACCGTGCCGATGAAGCAGGTGCACGTCTGGCTGGTAAACAGGCCATGATTTCAGCATTACTACGCTTACAGGCAGAATCTGAAATGCCAGATGCCATGCCGAAAGAAATGAAAGCATTTGCGATTTCTGCGGGTAAAGAGGAAGGTTTTAGCCTTGCTGCATTGTTCCAGACGCATCCAAGCATCGAACAGCGTGTCGCTGCATTACAACAGCTTGATTGTGCTTAATCTAAAACATGCACAAGTAATACCCATATTAATTCAAAAAAGCCTGCAGTAATTGCAGGCTTTTTTATTGGATTCATTCGCGTATTCTTTAGCTCAATTTAATCAGCTGATCCATTGATACAGCGCCATAATGCCCCATCCGATCGCGAAAACAAACAGGATCAGGAATATGGTGCCCAAAATATCCGGGATATGAATCCAGATCCAGGCCACGACACGATTCCGCCAGAAAGCAGATTGCTGCTGTTTACGTTCCAGACTTTCATGCAGAAATGGATGTACCACATGCCGGTCGCTGCTAATCTGATATTCCTCACGTATATGCAGATGCACGACATCCAGCGCCTTGCGACTCGGCCGGATAAAAATATCAAAGACGGTACCAGCCACAGGAATAAATCCAACCACTGCATCTATTACTGCCAGTTTCATGACCGGATTGAGTTTGGCGCTCGGCACCCCGATCTGTTTGGCCTTATGAATGGCATAACAGGTCAACACAAAACCGGCAATATCTCCAGCAACCGGGATCGTACTTAAAGCCGCATCTGCTCCCACGCCTTGCTTGGTAAACGGAATACGCACCACTGAATCCATCATATTGGCAAACTTGGCCAGATCACGTTCCAGACGTATCACTTCTTGCTGGCTTAGTTTTGTTTTTTGTTGAGGATGAGGCATGTATTTTTCCAGAAATGAAACCAATGTAATTGAGCATAAAGTATTTTTTAATTTAAGGTGTATCCAGTTGTAGATTAAAATAGTAATTTAGATGCAATAAATAAATAGATGATCACACCAGTGGCATCACAGATTGAAGTAACCAGTGGTGCTGAGGCACTGGCCGGATCCAGCTTTAATTTATTGAGTATAAATGGCAAGCTCATGCCGATCAGACAGCCCATCAGTACAATACCAAGCATACTTAAGGCCAGCACCACAGCGACCATCCAGTCACCTCTTATATACCCCAAGATGGATACGGCAATCGCCATGGTGCCTCCCAGACATAAGGCAACCAGAGATTCACGTCCAAGCAGACTAAACCAGTCCTTAAACTGCACATCGCCTGTGGCTAGGGCGCGCACCATCAAGGTAGCGGACTGGGAACCTGCATTTCCGCCACTGCCGACCAGTAGAGGCAGGAAAAATACCAGCACAATATGGGAGGCGATAATCTCTTCAAAATGCGCAATCCCAATTCCAGACAATAGACTCCCGAAAACCAGTATCACCAGCCAGAATACCCGTTTCTGATACAGGCTAAAGATCGGTGCAGTTTTCAGACTGAGTTCGTTCAAAGGTGTGACGGCACCAGATTTCAAAATATCCTCAGTACTTTCAGCCTCCGCAATATCCATGGCATCATCATAGGTAATAATGCCGACCAGCTTCTGTGCAGCATCGACTACCGGTAAGGCAATAAAATCATAATAGGCCAAGGTACGGGCGACCTGTTCCTGGTCTTCATCGACTGTGGCATACACCACATCCGTAGTCATGACTTCGGCAATCGTGGCATCCGGCGCTGCCTGGATAATCTGCCGCAAGGAAATCACACCCAGTAGATGCTGCTGCGCATCTACAATATAGATCAGATATAAAGTGTCATGATTTCCGGCAATATCACGCAGTACTTCGATCGCCTGATGCATATTAAGTTCCGGCGCCAGTGTGATAAAGTCCGAACTCATTAAGGCACCAGCCGTTTCCTCCGGATAGGCATGCAGCTCTCGCAGCACCTGCAGCGACTGAGTAGACAGCTTGCCCAGTAATTGCTGCTGTATTTCATAAGGCATCTGCTTATATAAATCAATAAAATCATCTGAATGCATGGCATCCATCAGACTGGCCAGCTGATCTGGAGGAAACTGGTAAGCCAACTGGATTTGCATGGCCAGTGGCAAGAACTCCAGCACCTCGGCCTGCCGCTCTAGCTGCTGAAATTGCAGATAGCGTTCCGCAGGTCCAAGTTCCGACAAAATTCTGGCCTGATCGGCAATGTTTAACTGCTGTAGAAGTTGGTGAATATTATTGTTCCCAGTAAGCAGAGTTTCATGTAACTGCTGTATTTTTTCTTGATGCTGCATTCCCATACCATTATTTGTTGCAGGTATGAAAGCTACCCGCCCTAGAGTGAGTATTCCTGATTTTCTAGATTGATTTGTATAACTTTATTTGTTGCTTTGACACGAAACAGAGTTCGAATCAAGACAAACATAAATGGAATAAAGAACAGTACCAGAATGGTCGCAAAGATAACCCCTCCAAAAACACTGGCACCAATTTCCTGACGGCTAATCGCACTCACCCCTGTCGCAAAAATTAGAGGAAGTACACCGGCAGCAAAGGCTATAGAGGTCATCAAAATAGGACGTAAGCGCAAACTTGCGCCCTCCAAAGCTGCAGCTAAGGTGGTTTTGCCTGCCTGCTCTGCCTGTGCGGCAAACTCCACAATCAAAATGGCATTTTTACAGGACAGGCCGATGGTCGTCAGTAAAGCAATGTGGAAAAAGATGTCATTGGCGAAACCAAAAGCCCAGCAAAATAAGATACTGCCACCTATCCCTAATGGAATGGCACTGATGACTGCCGCAGGAATTGTCCAACTTTCATATAAGGCCGTTAAGCACAGGAAAATAAATGCGATAGAAATAATGTAAAGGAAAATGGCCTGACCACTGCTGCGCTTTTCTTCCAGTGCGGCTCCGCTCCAGGCCAGGTTCACACCTTCCTGTTCATCGACCAATGTTTCAACATCCTGCATGGTCTGACTGGAGAATTTGTCTTTTGGAATGCCGGCATAGACCGGAACGGCATTATAGCCCATATAGCGGTTAATACTGTTTGGACCACCCTGCCAGTTAAGGCTGCTAAACTGGTTAAAAGACAACATTTCACCTTGGTTATTTCTGACATGCCAATGGGCCAGGTCTTCAGGTTTGGAACGGTATTCAGCTTCACCCTGCATAATGACACGCTTAATCTGCCCACGATCAATAAAGTCATTGATGTAGGTACCACCCCACGCTGCAGCCAAGGTAGTGTTGACATTTTGCTGGGGAATAGCATGCTTCAATACGCGCTCAACATCGAGTTGAATATTTAGCTCAGCACTCTCTTTGGGCTGGTCCAACTGTAAAAATTCAATGGATGCTTGTCCTTGGGCGCGTGACTCAATCTGGCCAAATGCCTCCTGTAAAAACCCGGCCCCTTTATAATCCAAATCTTGTAACCAGAAATCTACGACTCGCCCATTACTCGACATGGACGGTGCCATAAAGAAAATCTGGGCATTGGCATGATTGGCAAAGTGTTTCTGGGCGCGATCTACCATGGCAAAAACCGAATCTTCGGGATTTTTACGTGCTGCCCAGTCCTTCAATACCACAAAGAGCTGCCCACGATAAGGCCCCACACCGACGTTATTTCCGCTATACCAGACGCCGATACTCTTGATGCGTTCCGATTCATGCTGCATTAAATAGTCTTGCACTTCACGTCCTACTTTCTCAATCTCGGAGCGTGGCACATTACCGGGCATTACGATCTGTCCCATCACAAAGCCCATGTCTTCAGTAGGTATTAAACCTTCAGGTAAATTTTTATAAACCCATCCAAACCCCAGGATACAGATACCGAACAATGCCAACATGCCGAATTTAAATCGCATGCTTCCTGCAGACACTTTCTGGTAGCCTGCATTGAGCCGATCCATACCACGATTAAAACTTCGCGCCCAGCGTGCTTGATGAGTTTTGCGTTTAAGCAGTTGTGCTGCAAATGTCGGGGTAATAATCAAGGCAACAAATAATGACAGCAACATGGCCACCACCAAAGTGATGGAAAATTGCCGATAAATCACGCCGGTGATACTGCCAAAGAATGCCATGGGAATGAATACTGCAGTCAACACCAATGTAATGCCGACCAGTGCCCCGCTCATTTCCTGCATCGACTTTAAGGCCGCAGCTTTGGCATCCAGATTTTCTTCATGCATCAGCCGTTCAATATTTTCAACTACAACAATGGCATCATCCACCAATAGGCCAATCGCCAGAATCAGGGCGAATAAGGTAAAGCTGTTCAGGGTCATCCCCAAAACATACAACACGGCAAATGTGGCCAGAACCACAATCGGAATGGTGACAGCAGGAATAATGGTGGCCCGCCAGTTCTGCAGGAAAATAAACATCACGATAATCACCAGAAAAATGGCTTCAACCAGTGTTTTGGCCACCTGTTCAATGGAACCGGTAATAAATGGCGTTTTGTCCATGGTCATACGCAACTGATAGTGTGGCGGCAAATTGGCTTGCGCATTTTTTAATACCGCCTGAATCTGCTCCGAGACAGCAAGGGCATTACTACGAGGGGCCAAAGTAATGGATAAAGCTGAAGATAACTGACCATTGGTATAGTTAATGTGGTTATAACTTTCTGCACCAAGTTCTACTCGCGCAACATCTTTTAAATACAGCAATGAACCGGAATCAGTCGTTTTCACAATGATCTTTTCAAATTCCTGAACACTGCTTAAACGTGAACCACCACTTACCTTGGCATTGAGATATTGACCCTCGAGGGTTGGCAAACCGCCTATCGCACCTGAAGCCAATGGTGCATTCTGGGTTTCTATGGCATTACGGATATCGCTGGGCATCAGGTTGAATTGATTTAACTTGTGGGGATTGAGCCAGATCCGCATGGCATAGCCAGCACCATACAGCTCGATCTCCCCCATACCCTCAATACGTGACAGACGAGGTTCTACATGCACCATCAAATAATCTGAAAGTTCGGTTATGGTACTTTGACCACTTTCATCATATAAACTTAACAGCGCAAACTGATCATAACCTGACTTATAGACATTGACCCCGCCTTGCTGGGTTTCTTCCGGCAAGCGACCCAGTACACCATTGACGGCGTTTTGCACCTGTAACTGGGCTTGATCCAGATCGACCCCTTGTTCAAATTGCAAATCAAGTTGAGCACGTCCTACCGAACTGCTGGAATGAAAGGTTTCCAGGCCTTCAATCCCTTTGACTGCCTGTTCCAGAATCTGGGTAACCGATTGCTCAACAGTTTCTGCCGATGCTCCACGATAGCCTGCATAAACTCCTAGTGCTGGCGCATCCATATTCGGCATATGTTCAACGGGAATTTTTTGCAGGGCAAATATTCCCAGGCTCATCATGAAAATCGCAATAACTGCTGCAAATTTGGGACGATAAATAAAAAAGCGCGACAACATAAACTAGAAATCCCCATCAGATGCATTCTCACGATGCATTCTGTTATCAATAGATGATTTCTATAGCAATTTTTAAACCATGCTGCAAAATTAACCAGTCATCGGATAAATGATTGGCCATAAAAAATCCCCGTCAATACGGGGATTTTTTAGCTTTGCAATCTTTTCTGTATATTAAGCACGCGATTTTTTAATGATCAGTCGACGAATCAGAACATACATAAAGGGAATAAAAATTAGAACCAGCACAGTTCCAAAAATCACCCCGCCCAGTACACTTACCCCAATTTCCTGACGGCTCACCGCGCCAGCACCAGTAGCAAAGACCAAAGGCAAAATCCCAGCGCCAAATGCCAAAGACGTCATCAGAATTGGACGCAAACGCAAAGATGCACCTTCAAGAGCCGCTTCCACTACAGATTTGCCTTGTTGCTGTGCCAGCGAAGCAAATTCTACAATCAGAATGGCATTTTTACAGGACAGGCCAATGGTGGTCAGCAATGCAATCTGGAAATAGATATCATTTGGGAAACCCGCCAGATAACTGAAAATGATATTACCACCAATACCCAATGGAATCGCAGACATGACTGCAGTAGGAATACTCCAGCTTTCGTACAATGCCGCCAGACAAAGAAAAATAAAACCAATTGAAATCAGATAAAGCCAGATGGCCTGATTACTCGACTGTTTCTCCTCAAAGGAAAGACCGCTCCAGACCACATCGACTCCCTCCTGTTCGGCAATCAGTGCTTCCACATCCTGCATAGCCTGACCGGAACTGCTATCTTTGGCCCGGTCTGCTTCCATTTGCAGCGCGGTATAGCCCATAAAACGGTTCACCACTTCAGGACCACCACTCCAGTCCACTTGCGAGAAGTTGCTAAAAGGTACCATCTGATTCTGGTCATTGCGTACATGCCACTGCGCCAGATCTTCCGGCTTGGAACGGAATTCTGCATCCCCCTGCATAATTACCCGCTTAATCCGGCCACGATCAATAAAGTCATTGATATAACTGCCGCCCCAGGCACTGGATAAAGTACTGTTAATTGCCGATTGGGTCAGACCATTGGCCATGGCCTGTTTTTGGTCGATATTGACGCGCAACTCTGCTTTGTCCGGATTAGAACGTTTGCCCAGGTTTTCAAAACTGGTGTAATTGCCGGTCTGAGCTTCCAGTGCTTTAAACTGCTGTTCCAGATATTGTCGGCCATTGCCATTAATATCACGAATCCAGAAATCCAGACCATCAGTTTGTCCCAGACCATTGACTGAAGGTGGCATGGACACGTTAATTTGTGCATTGCGATTGCCTTGAAAATGCTTCAGGGCCCGTTCACGAATCGCTTGTGCGGTATTGTCCTGACCTGAACGCTCATCCCAATGTTTCAATGCCACAAAACCGGTCGCCAGATTCTGACCAGTTCCAGAGAAATTTCGCCCATAACGGATCATCACCAGATTGACATTGGCTTGTTCCTGATCGAGAAAATATTGGCGGACTTGCTCTCCGATCTGAATGGTATTTTTCAGCGGTGCGCCCTCCTGCAATTTAATCTGCAGACTTAAAATCCCCTGGTCTTCAGCCGGCAAGAAACTGGTCGGCAAGGCCCGGTAGAACAGACCGAATACACAGATCAATCCGGCAAATATCACCAGACACACCGCCTGATGCCGGATCGTCATCTGAGCCAGTTTAAGATAGCGCTGTTTCAGATGATCCAGTTTCCGGTTAAACCATGCAGCCCATTTGGCTGGTTGAGGATTTGGCTTGAGAATGAGGGCACACAGTGCGGGAGTCAGAACAAGCGCCACCATCAGGGACAGAGACATGGCTGCAACCAGGGTAATAGAGAACTGACGGTAAATCACCCCGGTAGAACCGCCAAAGAAAGCCATGGGAATAAATACTGCGGTCAGCACCAAAGTAATCCCGATCAGTGCCCCACTAATTTCCTGCATGGACTCTAAAGCTGCCTCCTGCGCAGACAGATTCTGTTCATGCATCAGACGTTCGACATTTTCTACTACCACAATTGCATCATCGACCAGCAGGCCAATTGCCAATACCAGAGCGAACAATGTGAGCGTATTGATACTCATCCCAAGCGTATAGAGGACTGCCATCGTCCCCAATATCACCACTGGAACCGTCACAGTTGGGATTAAAGTCGCACGCCAGTTCTGCAAGAAAATAAACATCACAATGATCACCAGAATCACTGCTTCAAACAGGGTTTTTACAACCTCTTTAATTGATTCCTGTACAAAAGGTGTATTGTCCCGTGGATAGGCAATTTTGTAGCCATCAGGCAATTGCTGAGAAATCCGGGCAATTTCAGCTTTAATCAGATTAGAGGTTTCAATGGCATTGGCCCCTGAGGCCAGCGAAATACCCAGACCTGCTGATGGATAACCATTATTGGTACTATAAGACTGATAATTTTCAGCACCCAGTTCCACCCGAGCAATATCTTTTAAATAAATAAAGCTGCCGGCACGATCCGATTTGACAATAATATTCTGGAATTCTTCCACGGTTTTCAGTCGCGAACCCGAAGTGACTTTGGCATTCAGGTATTGCTCCTCCACTGTTGGCAAATCACCGATTGCACCTGCAGCGACCTGGGTATTCTGGGATTCGATTGCGGCACGCACATCACTTGGCATCAGGTTATATTGTTTTAATTTCCTTGGGTCCAGCCAGATCCGCATCGCATACTGTGATCCGAAGACATCCACCTCACCAATTCCCTCGATTCGGGAAATATCCTGTTCCAGATGGGTCATCAGATAATCAGAAAGTTCAATATTGTTGCTGCGTCCAGATTCATCGTACAGGCTGATCACCATATGCGTATCACCAAGCGACTTAAAGACATTAACGCCTTGGCGTTGCACATCTTCTGGCAAGCGGTTCAGAACGCCATTAATCGCATTTTGTACCTGCACCTGTGCAGTATCCGGATCGGTACCATTTTCAAAGCTAATGCTGACCCGGCTACGCCCCGAAGAATCACTACTCGAACTAAAATACAGCAAATGATCGATACCTTTAATCTGCTGTTCCAGCACCTGAGTCACGCTTTCTTCTACAGTTTCCGCAGAAGCACCGCTATAGGTTGCTGCCACTGTTATCCGTGGCGGTGCAATATCCGGATAACGTTCCACTGGCAGGTTCATTACCGCGAACATGCCAATTGCCATGACCATAATCGCCAGTACTGCAGCAAAGATCGGGCGGTGGATAAAAAATTTAGACAGCATAAGTCCGAGTCACTTTTAATTAATTGGGGATAGAGGTCGTGCAAAATACAAGCAGTCTATATTTGAATATTCAGTGACATAGCAGCAGATTGCAAGAATTAAACACATAAAACTGCGATAAAAACCAATCATGGAGAAATTATGGATAATCCTGGCTGTACACGTTCCTGAGGTTGCGCATCCCTAAATTAATAGCATTTTTTCAAACAAAAAACCCTGCGTCTGCAGGGTTTTTTGGTGAATCAATTGAGCGGATTAAGCGCTGAACTGGTTCATTGTGTTTTTAGAATCATCACCCGCTTTAAGCGCGTTATCACCAGCGAAGATTTCTTTGTGGTCATCACCGATGTCAGAACCAGCCATTGCCTGGTGTTTAACACATGCGATACCGCCGCGGATTTCTTTACGTTGTACGCCAGCAACATAAGCCAACATACCTTCAGAACCGAAGTAACCTTGAGCAAGCTCATGTGTAGAAAGCGCAGCTGTGTGGTAAGTCGGAAGAGTGATCAAGTGGTGGAATACACCTGCTTCACGAGAAGCATCTGCCTGGAAGGTACGAACTTTTTCATCAGCTTCAGCAGCCAATTCAGTTGCATCGTACTCAGCGCTCATTAATTTAGCGCGGTCGTATGCAGATACGTCTTTACCTTCAGCAACCCAACGGTCGTAAGCTTGTTGACGGAAGTTTAAAGTCCAGTTGAACGATGGAGAGTTGTTATAAACAAGTTTCGCATTTGGAACAACTTCTTTAACACGGTTAACCATGTGAGCAATTTCAGCTACGTTTGGAGTCGCAGTTTCGATCCAAAGCAGGTCAGCACCGTTTTGAAGGCTAGTTACACAGTCAAGTACAACGCGGTCGATTTGAGTGCCTTCACGGAACTGGTATAGACCAGAAGCAAGACGTTTAGGACGGTGAAGTTTACCATCACGCTTGATCAGGATTTCGTCTTCTTGCGCTTCTGAAATGTCGATTTCAGTTGTGTCTAAGTAGCTGATGTATTGAGAAGCAATGTCGCCTGGCTCTTTAACCACTGGGATTTTTTGAGTCAAGTCAGCGCCTTCAGAGTCAGTACGTGCAACAATGATACCATCGTCCAGACCCATTTCCAGGAATGCATAGCGAAGTGCGTGGATTTTCGCGATGAAATCTTCGTGTGGAACAGTTACTTTACCAGCTTGGTGACCACATTGTTTCGCATCAGAAACCTGGTTTTCGATTTGTAGTGCACAAGCACCCGCTTCGATCATTTTCTTGGCAAGCAAGTAAGTTGCTTCTTCGTTACCGAAACCAGCGTCGATGTCAGCAATGATTGGCACAACGTGAGTTTGGAAGTTGTCGATTTGTGAAGTGATTTCAGCTGCTTTAGCAGTATCGCCCGCTTCTTGAGCTTTTTTAAGCGCACGGAAAAGATCATTCAGTTCTTTCGCGTCAGCTTGACGTAAGAATGTGTAGATTTCTTCGATCAATGCAGGAACAGATGTTTTTTCGTGCATAGATTGGTCAGGAAGTGGACCGAACTCTGAACGAAGTGCTGCAACCATCCAGCCAGAAAGGTAGATGTAGCGACGTTCAGTTGTACCGAAGTATTTTTTGTTCGCAATCATTTTTTGTTGCGCGATAAAACCGTGCCAGCAACCTAATGATTGAGTGTATTTGCTAGAGTCGGCATCATAAGCAGCCATATCACGACGCATAATTGCCGCTGTATATTTCGCAATGTCCAAACCAGTTTTGAAACGGTTTTGAAGTTGCATACGCGCAGCATCTTCAGGACTGATGTCTGCCCAAGTGTTACCGAATTTCGCTTTTAATTCGCGGATTGCATCAATCGCTGTTTGGTATGTAGTCATGATATATTCCTGTAATAATATTAGGATTTTTCTGCAACGAACCGCTCAAATCACACCCTCAATGACTTGTTCAGATTTTCGACGATCCGTTGGGATAACTAAAGATTAGTTGGCTTATGAAAATTAATCCAATAGTCTGCAAGAATCTTCAGTATTTATTTAAAAAATGAGTAGATCAAAGTCTTAGTAAAGTTTCAAAACAACAAATTAAAATACTGTTTTATATAAATTTATTAAAGAATATTAATGAGTAAAATTTAGACACAAAGGTTAAAAATAATTCATTAGACTTAAGTCTGGGACGGGGGCAGATACTATTTTATTGCACAAAAATAAAGATTTCTGATTATTTCTTAGTCTTAAGACATGAATTTATTGGTTTATTTTTTACGCAAATATTCATATATCAAACTCATAATATCTACCTATAAAACTAGCGTATTAAGGGTGAGTCTATAGAGAGCAAGTTACTAGATCAGCTTTCAGAAATCCCTCCTATTCCCCCCTAGTAAAACACCTTGATAATCCAGCTCAACCTAAACAAATTCCATAGACTATGGTTGTTTTATCATGGCTTTTTTTTCATCGGTGCTTTACACAAAGCCCGTCAGTTATGGCATAATGAGCATAATTTCTTGTATTTATTCTCGGTATTTCTTTTATGAATCTGGAGCGAGTCGATCTCAATCTATTAATTTATCTTGATGTACTTCTTCGCGAAAAAAATGTCACCCGTGCAGCAGAACAATTGGGTGTTACCCAGCCTGCCATGAGTAACATTTTACGCCGATTACGCAATTTATTTAATGATCCTCTCCTGATTCGCTCTTCTGAAGGCATGACACCCACTGAACGTGCCTTAGAATTGCAGCCCCGCATTCGGGATGCCCTGGCTGACTTGTCCATGATTCTGGAACCGCGTACCGAGTTCCGTCCATATACCTCAAATCGTGTCTTCCGGATCATGACCTCGGATTATGCCGAAGCCACTTTAGTACCACGCTTAGTCAAAGCCTTGCGTTCAGAAGCTCCAAATGTTGTTCTCGACTTCCTGACGCCAAGTGACGTGTCTTATCGGGATATGGAGCAGGGCAAGGTCGATCTGGCAATCAACCGCTTTAATGAGATTCCGCAAAGTTTTCATCAGGTATTGGTCTGGCGTGACAGCTTTTCTTGTCTTTTAAATAACAAGCATCCTGCCGCAAGCAACTTAAACCTTAAAAGTTACCTGGATGCACAGCATATCTGGGTTTCTAAAACCGGTATGGGTGTTGGTTTCGGGGTGAATCCTGAAAAACAGGCCGGTTTAGGCTGGATTGATCAGGCTTTGGAACGTATTGGCCAGAAACGTAAGATTTCGGTATTTACCCGTCATTATCAAATGCCAGGCTTATTAGCATCCAATGTAGATCTGATTGCAACACTGCCTTCACGTATTGCGCGCTTGCAAGCCAAAAATCACAATCTGATTTTAAAAGATCCGCCGTTTTATATTCCGGAATTTGAATTGAAAATGGCGTGGTGCCCATTATTGCATCATCATCCGGCACATCGCTGGTTACGTCAGCTGATTTTATATGTTGCACGGCAAATGATTGAAGAGGAAAATCGTGAATTCCTGAGCAATAATTCTCAATTTTCAAACTATTAACCTTACAATCTTCTAAATTCTTATTTTTGAAGATTATACTTTGAGGACTTGAGCTGTCATTGTTACACCTCAAGTCTTTTTTTATGCTAAAAATATCCTAAGATATTATTTATCCACAGGTGGATTTGTGAGCCTCTTACAAAATATCGTGATTATCTTAATACTCATCGCGGGGGCCGGTTTTTTATCTTTAACAGAAATCGCCCTCGCAGGTGCCCGTAAAGTCAAACTGAAAATTCTGGCTGAATCGGGTGAACATCGCGCTCAAAAAGTTTTAGATCTACAAGAAAATTCTGCGGACTTCTTTGCAGCCTCTCAAATTGGTTTAAATGCAGTCGCCATTCTCGGCGGTATTTTAGGTGAAGGCGCCTTCCGTCCTTATATTTATAATTTTGTTTCCCGCTTTTACCAAGGACCTTGGGCTGAAAATATCAGCTTTGCGCTTTCCTTTACTGTCGTCACTTCATTATTTATTTTATTTGCGGACCTGATGCCGAAACGTCTGGCCATGATTGCGCCAGAAAAGATCGCAGTCTCAGTCATCGAGCCAATTCAGATTTTCATTAAAGTCTGTAAACCTTTGGCCTGGTTCATTAACGCGATTGCCAACATGCTGTTCCGTCTGTTTAAAGTGAATACCATCCGTGATGACAATATTACTTTTGATGATATTTCTGCAGTGATGGATGCCGGTGCACAGGCCGGTGTACTCCAGAAGCAGGAACACCATTTCATTGAAAACGTATTCGAGCTGGAAGAACGTAACGTGCCTTCGAGTATGACCACACGTGAAAATGTGGTGTTTTTTACCTTAAATGAACCGGAAGAAAGTATTCGGCAAAAGCTGGCGGAATATCCTTATTCCAAATTTTTGGTATGCAGCAATGACATCGACAGTGTGATTGGCTATGTCGATGCCAAAGACATTCTGGTGCGTATTCTGAATAACCAGTCACTGCTGCAGCTCAATGAAAATACCATCCGTAATGTGTTGACCATTCCGGATACTTTAACCTTATCAGAAGTTCTGGACCGTTTCCGCTCCACCAAGGAAAAGTTTGCCGTCGTCATTAATGAATATGCGCTGGTCGTTGGCGTGATTACCCTTTCCGATATTATGATTACCGTGATGGGTGACTGGGTGACGCCTATTGAAGCCGATCAGCAAATTATTAAACGTGACAACAATTCCTGGCTGATTGAAGGCAGCACACCGATTGAAGATATCAAGCATGCGCTTGAAATTGATGAAATGCCTGATGATGAAAACTATGAAACCATCGCTGGTTTTATGATGTATAAATTACGCAAGATTCCACGTCCTGCAGATGCAGTGATATTTGGTGCTTATAAGTTTGAAGTGGTGGATGTCGATCACTTTAAAATTGACCAGTTACTGGTGACCCGCTTAATCGAAACCAATTCAGTTATTCAAGAAGAATCAGATTAGTCTGGTTCTTCTTTCTAATAAATAGAAAAAATTATTCTAATAAAAAAATCATAAGGTGAGTAATGAATATTTCTGCATTTTTGGCATGTCTGTTTTTTTATTCCGCTCTGTATTTATTTTATTTCTTTTTTGCCAAACAGCAGAATCCCCTGCTCTTACTGGCAGCCATCATTATGCTGGTTTTAACCGTTTTCATTATTCCCTATCCGCATGAACGTCGCCGACAAGGTTTCGACTCGACCTTGAGGTTTGGAGAGTATTTTTATTGGCCCTTGATCACCTGGTGGCGTTTATTTATTTTGCCCATCAGTTGGCTGATTGCACTGATGTATCGCGATTAAAAAAGCACCCGAAGGTGCTTTTTAAAACTATTTATAATTTAGACTTTCGCTAATAAAGCCTCTAGAACAGCTTGATAGTGAATCTGGATATCATCTTCTAAAATTTTATAAGCATTATCGAATTGCACCATAGGCCAGCCTTCTTTCCAGAACGGAAAAATATTGTGCAGGTCATGGGTGACAATGGCATCTTCACGCACAATTGCTTGTGCAATTTGTGACAATACCTGTGCAGTTTCAGCACCATCAATCGCCATATAATCGATACCGTGCGCTTTTAAAATACGGATCCGGTCTTTTTTATAACGGATTTTTTTGATCTGGGCCGAATTTAAACCCAAAGCCAACGATACCGCTTCGACAAATTTGTCTTCAAATGACTGATTCAATGCTACCAAGGCTGCTTTATGTGCTTCCTGACGACCAGCTTTGCCACCCTGACGAATTGCTGCTTGCGCCTCAGTATTTAGCTCATCCTTTTTCATACTTTGCAGGATGTCTAAAATTTCGATGTCGCTTAACGCCTGAGGAGATTGATCAGTCATAAACTGTCCTTAAAAAAATAAATCTTGAATGGGCTATTTTCGCATAATTCGACGCTAAAAAATCAAAATCTTCATGATTAAAACAGCGCTACGTTCTGAAACTGCATTTCTTCTGCGATTTTGCGCCAAATCGACTATAGTGCTTCATCTAAATATTAAATTAATCTTAGGATGATGCCCACTAGACAAGTGACGCTGTTGTTACAGCAACTTAAACGACAGTATCCGGCTGCATTTAAAGGCAATTACCTGTTCTATAGCCAGATCAAAATTCGAGGAATCTGGGATAAAGCCAAGTCTTTTATTCCATGGACTTTGGCCGCCATGATTTTTATTCCCATAAGTTTGATGTCACGAGATCTGCTACAGCATGCTTTTATGCAAATCAGCGAATTTCAGGCACAGAGTTATGCCATTTTAGGCATTCTGTTGTTTTTGATGTTGAGTCTTACCTTGATTTTGCAACAGATTCAGCATTCTTCTTATTCACTGTACCAGTCATTGCGTCACACTCCGATCAAAATGGCTATTGTAATTCTTTTGCTAGCTTTAAATTTACTGTTTATGAAAAGCAGTTTGCTGATGTGGACTCTCTTCTTCTTTGGTGTGAGCTTTGGCTTTGTACGTTTTTATCGGGAGAATTTATTCCGAACAAATAGCCAGAATGCTGAACATTACCAGCTGCAACAATTACGTAAAATCTGCTTCTGGGCTTATAAACAGACCTGTCTGATCCGACTAAAATTACGTTTTTATTCAAGCCATGATCCTCGGCATGCCGAACTAAAACAGCAATTAAATCACTATGCCGGGTTATATACGCGACTGCTGAAATATGAGCATCAATATTGCAAAACCATCAAGTATCTGGACATCGATAGTTATCTGAAAGATAACTCATAGTAATATCAATCACTCTTAATTCTCTCTATTAAATATCTACAACTCTTCATTAAGAGAACAGGTAGATAGACCTAGTTTGTAGATAAGAAGTGATGGAATTGCTTGAAAAGAAAGCGATCATTTAGAAATTTGCTTGCCAAGCTTTATTTCGTCCTCTATTATTGCGCACATGCCCGAGTGGTGAAATCGGTAGACACAGGGGATTTAAAATCCCCCGCCCACAAAGCGTGCCAGTTCGAGTCTGGCCTCGGGCACCATTTTAATTTTTATTAAAATGGTGCAATAAAAAATCCAGCATTGTGCTGGTTTTTTTGTGCCTGAATTTTATTTTTTAGCGCGAAATCCCCTATGTCAGAATTAAAACACTTCGATCTCGCCACATTACAATTACGTCATCCAGACGCTTTTTTTCTAAAGTTGCATTATAGCCGCTTTAAATTTAATGCCCTGCAAAATATCCAGTTCGTTATCGCGATTAATTTACTGTCCCTTCTGGTCTGTGTAGCCTGTAGTATCAGCTCGGTATTTCTGGAATATTATTTTTTCAAAAATGCCACGATTGCGTTTAATGTCACCTTAATTATGCTGATGGCACTACTGTATCCTTATATTTGTTATGCGCAATATCAGGCACAGTACAGCTCCAAAGCCTATGGTCAGCGTTTGCAACATTGCCTCTATCTGCAAATTCCAATTTTTCTATGTTTGCTGCTTAACCTTTATCTGGTTCATTCGGATGTGCTAGTCATTATCAGCATGATTTTTTTAGCGATTTCCTCCTTTGGGGTGGTCATCCTAGAACCTTTATTTAAAAGCTCCTGTAGCGCAATTGATCAGATCAAATTGCAGAAACTCCGGCAACTGGCTTTTTGGGCTTATCAACAATCCAGATCAAAAACACCACAACAGGTTCAGGGCCACTCGAATCTGCAAGCTTATTACCAAAATCTCTATCAGCAATGCATGAATGAAGAGCAACTATTATTAAGCTCGATTCGCTTTAATAGCTTTAAAGAGTATTTCAACAGATAATAAAAAACCCTGCAGCTGCAGGGTTTTCTTAAATCACCATTCACGATTGGTAATCAGTTCTTCCATTTCAATCTCAAACAGACCATGCTCTTGCACCACCATCATCATGGCTTCGGCAATATAATCTGCAGCGCTATCATCCAGAGATGAATCCAGATCTTCAAACTGAGGTTTCATGACATTAATATCAGCCACAGTCAGATTGGCAAGCTGATAAATTTCTTGATCTGACAAACCTGATTTAGCAACTTTTTGGGCAAAACGTTCGATATGCTGTTTGATTTCAGCAACCAGAATATCGGGATAATATTCATCATCGAACATGGGGAGAAGTAAATCTGCAAACATTACAGGCACTCTAAAGGATGACTATCTAATCTAAGCGTGCCTATATAGCATATTGTTGCTTAAAAGCCAAACAACATTGCCAATGTAGGGATTTCCCAGCCTCGCTTTCTAAGCCATTTGCATGGCTTGCCAGACTTTAATCGCATCGGCTGTAGCCTTAACATCATGTGCCCGTACCATGCAGGCACCTTGCTGAATACTCAACAAATGTGCTGTTGCAGAGCCTACTGCCCGCTCTTGCGGTGCTGCACCATCTAGCACTGTCCCGATAAAGCGTTTACGAGATAAAGCAGACAGAATCGGATAGCCCATTTCTGTCAGTTTATAAAATTCGTTCAGCAGCTGTAAATTTTGCTGGGCATTTTTAGCGAAACCAAAGCCTGGATCGATCATGATATTTTCTGCTTTTACTCCAACATCCAAGGCATCCTGAACGCGTTGGGATAACTCGCGAATCACCTCAACAGTAACATCCTCATATTGATCCAGATTGTTCATGGTGGTCGGCTCACCACGCATATGCATGATGATCACTGGAATATTCAGTTCTGCTGCGGTCTGCAATGCATTCGGCCGAGTCAAAGCACGGACATCATTCCAGATATGCGCACCGGCCTGAACTGCTGCGCGTATGACTTCAGGTTGCGACGTATCAATCGAGAGAATAACATTATGTTTGGATAAAGCTTCAACGACAGGCACCACGCGGCGAATTTCTTCCTCCACTTCTACCGCTGCTGCACCTGGACGGGTTGATTCACCACCAATATCAATCACGGTTGCGCCTTCGGCCATCATTTCCAGTGCGCGAGCAACTGCATCTTCTTTTTGATTATGCCGGCCGCCATCACTAAAAGAGTCCGGGGTGACATTGAGAATCCCCATTACATGCGGCTGGGATAAGTCCAATTTTAAATCACCAAATGTCCATACATGTGGTAACAAAGGCATCAGCTGCATGATTCAATACTCATTTCACAATAACCCTGATATTGTCTTATGGATAGTTAATTAAAGCAAAGATGAATATAACCAATACTTAAATTTTAAAGCAGGTTTTATTTGAATAATGCATAAGTTGGCATTACGGTCATTCTTTCATCTGCAGCCATTCACTTTCTAATATGCTGTAGATATTTGCTATCTTAAATAGTTGAATAATCTCATTCTCATAGTTTATTTTGATGTTATATCGTTTATAGCGAAATGATTTTTTAACCCGTGGCTCAAATGGCTGCAATAAAAAACCACCCGAAGGTGGTTTTTTATTAAGCTTAATTGGCTGGCAATGGTGGAGGTGTCAACGGGCCATCATTTGGTGTTACGTCAATCACAGGATTTTCTGCAACATAAACTTTTGGGGGTTGAGGTTCACGACCTTCCATAATGTCACGGATTTGATCCCGATCAATGGTTTCCCATTCCATTAAAGCTTTCACCATCGCATGGGCAACATCTTTTTTACTTTCCAGGATATTGCGTGCGACTTTATATTGTTCATCCAGAATTCGACGAATTTCACGATCAACTTCTAGTTGTGTGGTTTCCGAAATACTGCGGCTGCCAATACTGCCCATAAATGATTGCTGTGCATCTTCTTCATAGACCATGACTCCTAATTTGTCAGACATACCGTATTTGGTCACCATCGCACGTGCCATTTTGGTTGCACGTTCAAAGTCATTGGAAGCGCCTGTTGACATCTGGTTAATAAAGACTTCTTCAGCAATACGACCACCAAACAAAATAGAAATTTCATTCAGCATTTTATCTTTGTAATGGCTGGTTTGGTCAAATTCAGGCAGCTGCCAGGTAACACCTAAAGCCCAACCACGTGGCATGATCGTTACTTTATGCACAGGATCTGTACCTGGTAAACTTTCAGCAACAATTGCATGGCCTGCTTCATGATAAGCCGTCGCTCGACGCTCTTCCTCACGAAGGACCATCGACTTACGTTCAGGACCCATATACAACTTGTCTTTTGCATCTTCAAAGTCATGCATATCGACAGTGTTTTTGTTACGGCGTGCAGCAAACAAAGCAGCTTCGTTCACCAGATTGGCCAATTGGGCGCCGGAGAAGCCTGGTGTACCACGTGCAAGCACTTTAACATCTACCCCTGTCACTGAAGGCAATTTTTTCAAATGTACATTCAGAATTTGCTCACGACCCTTGATATCTGGCAAGCCAACAACAACCTGACGGTCAAAACGGCCTGGACGAAGTAAAGCTTTATCCAGTACATCTGCACGGTTGGTTGCAGCAATGACGATAATACCTTCATTACCTTCGAAACCGTCCATTTCTACCAGCATCTGGTTGAGGGTCTGTTCACGTTCATCGTGACCACCACCAGTACCTGAACCACGATGACGACCGACTGCATCAATCTCATCAATAAAGATGATACATGGTGCATGGCGTTTTGCCTGTTCGAACATGTCACGCACACGTGATGCACCGACACCGACAAACATTTCAACGAAGTCGGAACCTGAAATACTAAAGAATGGAACTTTAGCTTCACCTGCAATGGCTTTAGCAAGTAGAGTCTTACCTGTACCTGGAGGCCCCACCATTAACACACCGCGTGGAATACTTGCACCCAGACGTTTAAATTTGGTTGGATCTTTGAGGAAATCTACGATTTCAACCACTTCCTGCTTGGCTTCATCACAACCAGCTACATCAGTAAAAGTGACTTTAATCTGGTCTTCAGACAGCATTTTGGCTTTAGATTTACCAAAACTCATTGGGCCGTTTTTACCACCTGCACCGCCACCCATGTTGCGCATAAAGAACATGAATAACAAAATGATTAAAAGTACAGGGAAACTTGCAATAAGCAACTGCATGAGCAAGCCTTGACGCTGTGGTGCTTCACCTTCGACCACAACATTATTTTTAATGAGGCTTGGCATCAGCTCAGGATCCTGAACTGCCGGACGAATACTTTCAAACTCTGAACCGTTTGTTTTTTCGCCACGGATTCTTTCGCCGTCAATCACAACTTGTTTAATTTGGCCAGCATTGACCGCGGCAACAAACTCTGAGTAGTTCATTGTAGTCGGTTGATTGCGGTCACTGACGTTGCTGAAGATTAACACCAGCACACCCAGTATCACGAGCCACAATACGGCATTCTTAAAAAGATCGCTCAAAGCTTTATTCCCATTCCAATCTAATTTGATCATGCCCTGTTCAGGGTGACCTTAATACTTAAGCTGTAAATCAACTTACAATTATATGAAAACTTACAAAATGCACAATTTTTAACGACTTGGCAAGTAGACTTATTTTAAAGCCTTCTTACGTCCCTGCCCAATCAGGAAAACTTCCTTGGAGCGAGCACGTGATGCCAAAGGTTTAGATGTTTTAAGAACATCAAAACTATCAACCACTTGCTTACGAAATTCGTCAAAACCTGAGCCTTGGAAAACTTTTACCACAAATTGACCTTTGGGGCCTAACACCTTATTGGCAAAATCCAGTGCAAGTTCACACAAGTAAATCTGACGCGGTTGATCTACAGCCTTATTACCTGATGTATTGGGGGCCATATCTGAAATTACAACGTCTACAGTACGACCATCTAAAATTTCTAACAGTTTCTGGAAGACTTCTTCCTCCCGAAAGTCGCCCTGCAAGAACGTTACATCCGGTAATGCATCCATTGGTAAAATATCAGATGCAATCAATAAACCCTTGTCACCGACTAGCTTACCGGCGATTTGCGACCAACTGCCGGGTGCGGCACCCAAGTCGACCACAGTCATACCCGGTTTGATGATTTTGTACTTTTCTTGCATCTCTAAGAGCTTATATGCTGCACGCGCACGATAGCCTTCCTTCTGTGCTTTTTTCACATAAGGATCGTCTAAATGCTCTCTCATCCAATCACGACTACTTTTAGATAACTTTTGGTTGGTAATGCGTGTAGCCATAACTCTCTAAATAAAAAAACGTCTAATTATTAATTGTACGTGAAAAAGACATATTTTGCAGTATACATGTGTATCTAAATCTAGGAGTTTTGCTCCTTATCAGGAGATATGCGCAGTGATTATTTCCTGATAATTTAAAGCGTTTGTTTTTTGATTTTGCTATACTAAGCCGTTTTAAAATTCAGGTTATCTCTCATGGCGTCTTTATCTATTCAGGAACGTAAGCGTTTACGTCAAATCGGACATGCTTTAAACCCGGTGGTTATGCTGGGTGACAAAGGCCTGACTGAAAATGTTATCGAAGAATTGGCACGTGCTTTAAACGACCACGAACTGATTAAAGTAAAAATCGTGGCCGAAGATCGCGAAGCACGTTCAGCACTGATTACTGAAATTGCAGAAGCAACTGGCGCTGAGGTGGTTCAAACTATTGGTAAGATTGCACTGCTTTACAAAAAAGCTGCAAAACAAAACCAAAAATTGTCCAACCTTGTCCGTTTCGCTCATCTTTCAAACTAAGTACAGGACTTATGGCAAGTTACGAACTTAGCGCATTTGATCGCCGTTTTCAGGCCATCTCTCTGGTTGCCGCCATTGAACAGCAAGGCCCATGCAGTTTAAATGTGGGCTTCTGGATTCGTGATCCCAATCAGTACATCCTGTGGCCCGACATGGTGACGGCTCATCCGCGTCAGGATTTTTTGTGGGAACAGACCTGCTTCGAAATTTTTATTGGGGTTCAGGGTGAAGATTTTTATCGTGAGATTAATCTCTCCCCTTCTCAGGCCTGGCAGGCTTATCAATTTGAAGAATACCGTTATCCTGAAGATATGCCACCGCAGGCTGCGAATGATATTGAGTTGAATCAGCTCAAACGTACGCATTATGGTCTCAATGTCAGTCTGGATCTGACTGATTTTATGGCAACCCATAAACTGAAATGGGAAAACTTGTTCCTGGGTTTATCTGCTGTTCTAAAAACCTCGCAAGGTGATCAGTTCTATGCCATGCAGCATAGTAGCCCTCAGGCAGATTTTCATAATAAACGCGACTGGCTGCACATATTTTAAACAGGTTGATGCCAGATGTTGGGTTAGCCACTAGAATGGGTAACAGGCGAATAAAACGTGAGACTTGAAGTCTCACGTTTTTTGTTTAAAACAATAAAATCATCTTGATCGTGTATTTCATTATTATGGAGTTTAGATTATTTCCCGTGTACATGTTTTAATGATGCAGATGATGCTGTTCCTGAATAGATTTCACGGCAGCATAGAGTATAAAAGCAAAAGTAATGATCATTAGAAGAATGCTCCCAAATACTGGTCCGAGTATTCCAAGACATAACAGGATTACACCCAGATAAAGTATGCGCCTCAATCCGCTTTCCAGATTCAGCAGCATGATCAATATCAGTAAAATAAGTACACCTATAAAATAATGCTGTGGCATCGTGACCCCCTCTAATTGTTATTGTGAGTCCGTTTTGCTGCATAAAGACAAAGGAGAACATATCATTGTTCTCCTTTTTAAATAGCGGCCTTTCAGCGCAGCCTAACTTTTCAGCTCAGGACTTTTGTCCGAGCTTTCCGTCTTCATGACGGGTTTAACTTTTTTCAATACTTCAATGGTACTGTCTTTAGAACGTTTAAACGTACCAGTCAAATGCTCTTTATGCTTGGTCGAAATCTGGCTGACATCTTCTTTCAGCTCTTTACCCAGATTGGACAGGTCTTCAATGACTGCGCTGAATTCTGTCTTGATAAAGCTTTTTAATTCAGTTAATTCTTTCTGCGAACCGAAAATCTGCTCTTTTAGAGTATCAATACGCTGCAACACTTCCTGCTTTAATTGACGTAGCTGTTCCTGCACAGTATCAGTTAACTGCTTCGCTTCAACCTCAAGCTTTTCTTTACTTTCTTCGATGGTTTCAATTGCCTGATCTTTAGCCTCAACCGCCACTTTTTCAAGCTTTTCGGCAGTTTCACTGACTACGCTTGGGGTAACTTTTTTAGATGTAGTAGATTTCGGGGCTGTAGTCATTTGTCTTATTCCTATTGTTATGTTGACTTAAGCTATATTAGTAGATCTGATAAAAATTAAGATTTGATTTGTCTGACAATTATTAATTGCTTACATTTTCTCACATTGTCTACAAAACAGACTTCCATGCAAAAAGCAAGCCATTTATCTTATACTTTCGCTGCAAAGCCATTGGACTTCAAGGGTCATTCTGCGTATAATGCCGTGTTAAGTTCAAGCGAGCAGACATAGGAGGGTTGGTTAAAAAAATAGCCTTCCTTTTTTTTCGTCTTCTCGCTTTTTTACAGCCTAAATTTCAGGAGCTTTGGTTTGAGCACCCCAGCAATTTTAGCCCTAGCCGACGGAACTATCTTTAAAGGTACTTCGATTGGCGCACCGGGTAGTACGACTGGCGAAGTCGTTTTCAACACTGCCATGACTGGCTATCAAGAAATTTTGACTGATCCAAGTTATGCACAGCAACTTGTAACTTTAACTTACCCACATATCGGTAACACGGGTTGCAATGAAGAAGACACAGAATCAGGTCGTATTCATAAAGTATGGGCGAACGGTTTAATTATCCGTGACCTTCCTTTATTACACAGTAACTTCCGTGCTGAACAATCACTAGGTGAATATTTAGTACAGCACAATGTAGTTGCCATTGCTGACATCGACACGCGACGATTAACACGTATTTTACGTGATAAAGGTGCACAAAACGGTTGTATTCTTGCAGGCGAAAACATCACTGAACAAGAAGCACTAGAAAAAGCACGCGCATTCGGTGGTTTGAATGGTTTAGACCTTGCAAAAGAATGCTGTGATCCTGAAGGTTTTGAATGGACTGAAGGTTCATGGACTTTAGGTAAAGGCTTCGCTCAACCAGAATTTAAATTCCATGTTGTTGCATACGATTACGGTGTCAAAACCAACATCTTACGTATGCTCGCAGACCGCGGTTGTAAATTGACTGTTGTGCCTGCGCAAACTCCTGCTGCTGACGTACTTGCACTGAATCCAGATGGCGTGTTCTTATCGAACGGCCCTGGCGATCCGGCTGCATGTGACTACGCAATTGAAGCTGTAAAAACAATTGTAGAAGATGCTCGCAACGTACCTGTATTTGGTATCTGCCTGGGCCATCAAATTCTTGCGCTTGCAAGCGGTGCTCAGACTGTGAAAATGCCTCACGGTCACCACGGTGCCAACCATCCTGTACAGAACATCGAAACTGGTACAGTGATGATTACTTCACAAAACCATGGCTTTGCAGTGGATGCAGATACACTGCCTGCAAACCTTAAAGCGACGCACAAATCACTGTTCGACCAAACCCTTCAAGGGATTCATCGTACAGACAAGCCTGCGTTCAGCTTCCAGGGTCACCCTGAAGCAAGCCCTGGTCCACATGACTGCGCACCATTGTTCGATCATTTCATCGAACTTATCGAAGCATCTAAGAAGTAATTAAGGAAGCATCATGGCTAAACGTACAGACATTAAAAGCATCTTAATTCTTGGTGCTGGTCCTATTGTGATTGGTCAGGCGTGTGAGTTTGACTATTCAGGCGCGCAAGCGTGTAAAGCTCTTCGTGAAGAAGGCTACCGTGTTATTTTGGTGAACTCTAACCCAGCGACCATTATGACTGACCCTGCAATGGCAGATGCAACGTATATCGAACCGATTACCTGGCAAACTGTTGCAGCGATCATTGAGAAAGAACGTCCAGACGCAGTTCTTCCTACTATGGGTGGTCAAACAGCATTGAACTGTGCCCTTGCCCTTGATGAGCATGGCATTTTAGAAAAATACAATGTTGAGTTAATCGGTGCGACCAAAGAAGCAATCGAAAAAGCTGAAGACCGTAAACTGTTTGACCAAGCAATGCGTAAAATCGGTCTTGAATGTCCAAAAGCTGACATTGCCGAGTCAATGGAAGAAGCTTTAGAAATTCAAGCACGCTTCGGCTTCCCTGTGATTATCCGTCCATCATTCACCATGGGTGGTTCAGGCGGCGGTATTGCATACAACAAAGAAGAATTCATTGAAATCTGTGAACGCGGTTTCGATCTTTCTCCAACCAAACAGTTATTGATCGATGAATCATTAATTGGCTGGAAAGAATACGAAATGGAAGTTGTTCGTGACAAAAACGACAACTGTATCATTGTATGTACCATTGAAAACTTTGACCCAATGGGCGTGCATACAGGTGACTCAATCACTGTTGCGCCTGCTCAAACGCTTACAGATAAAGAATTCCAGTTACTACGTAACGCTTCTTTAGCTGTACTTCGTGAAATTGGTGTTGAAACAGGGGGTTCGAACGTTCAGTTCGGTATTAACCCGAAAGACGGCCGTATGGTTGTGATCGAGATGAACCCGCGTGTTTCTCGTTCTTCTGCCCTTGCGTCTAAAGCAACTGGTTTCCCGATTGCAAAAATTGCAGCGAAACTGGCAGTTGGTTACACCCTTGATGAGCTGAAAAACGACATCACTGGCGGCACGACTCCTGCATCATTCGAACCTGCAATCGACTACGTTGTAACCAAGATTCCTCGTTTTAACTTCGAGAAATTCCCACAAGCGGATGCGACTTTAACTACACAGATGAAATCTGTCGGTGAAGTCATGGCGATTGGTCGTAACTTCCAGGAATCTGTACAAAAAGCCCTTCGTGGTCTTGAAGTGGGTGCTTCTGGTTTTGACGAAAAAATTGAAGTGGGTGCTGAAGGCGCGCGCGACAAAATCTTGCAAGAACTTAAAGTACCAGGTCCAGAGCGTATCTGGTATGTGGGCGACGCATTCCGTCACGGCTTTACTTTAGACGAAGTATTTGCTGCAACGAACATCGACCGCTGGTTTTTGATTCAAATCGAAGACATCATCAAAACTGAAAATCAAATCAAAACTTTAGGTTTTGGCGATTTAAACGCGGAGAATATCCGTAGCTTTAAACGTAAAGGTTTATCAGATCTTCGCATTGCGGACTTGATGGGTATTTCACAAAAACAATTCCGTAAACACCGTTGGAACCTGGGCGTAACGCCAGTGTACAAACGTGTAGATACATGTGCTGCAGAATTCGAATCTGATACAGCGTACATGTATTCAACTTACGATGAAGAGTGTGAAGCCAATCCTTCAACCCGTGACAAGATCATGGTGATTGGTGGCGGCCCTAACCGTATTGGTCAAGGGATCGAGTTCGATTACTGCTGTGTACATGCTGCGCTTGCAATGCGTGAAGATGGTTATGAAACCATTATGGTGAACTGTAACCCTGAAACGGTGTCTACAGATTACGATACATCAGATCGTTTGTACTTCGAACCAATCACTTTGGAAGATGTACTTGAAATCGTACGTATCGAGAAGCCGAAAGGCATCATCGTTCAGTACGGTGGTCAAACACCTTTGAAATTGGCGCGTGCTTTAGAAGAAGCCGGTGCGCCAATTATCGGTACATCGCCTGACGCGATTGACCGCGCAGAAGACCGTGAACGTTTCCAGCAAATGATTCAACGTCTGCAACTTCGTCAACCAAACAACAGCATCGTAAAATCTGCTGAAGAAGGTATGGCTGAAGCGTCTAAAGTTGGCTACCCGCTTGTGGTACGTCCGTCTTACGTCCTTGGTGGTCGTGCGATGGAAATCGTGTACAACGATGAAGAATTAAAACGCTACTTACGTGATGCGGTTCAAGCATCTAACGAAGCGCCTGTTCTTCTTGACCGCTTCCTGGATGACGCAATCGAAGTTGACGTAGACTGCGTATCTGACGGTAAAGACGTGGTGATCGGTGGTATCATGCAGCACATTGAACAGGCAGGTATTCACTCAGGTGACTCAGCATGTTCTATTCCTCCTTACTCTTTATCTAAAGAAGTACAGGACGAAATGCGTCGTCAAACCGTTGCTATGGCGAAAGAGCTAGGCGTAATCGGTTTGATGAACGTACAGTTTGCAGTGAAAGGCGATGACGTTTACATCCTGGAAGTGAACCCACGTGCATCACGTACAGTTCCATTCGTATCTAAATGTATCGGTGAATCGCTTGCAAAAGTGGCTGCACGTTGTATGGCAGGTCAATCTCTTGAGTCGCAAGGCTTTACATCAGAGATTATTCCTGAACACTTCTCTGTAAAAGAGGCCGTGTTCCCATTCAACAAATTCCCTGGTGTTGATCCAATCCTTGGCCCTGAGATGAAATCTACAGGTGAAGTGATGGGTGTGGGTAAAACATTCGGCGAAGCATTCTATAAAGCTGTACTGGGTGCCAATGAGCGTTTACCTGGTCTTCCAACTGAAGGTGAAGTCAAACATGCTTTCATCTCTGTACGTGACTCAGATAAACCACGTGCTGCCGGCATTGCGAAACAATTAATTGACCTAGGCTTCAAGATTCTTGCGACTGATGGTACATTTAAAGTGATTAGCGAAGCTGGTCTGGAATGCGAACGTGTCAATAAAGTAACTGAAGGTCGTCCTAACATTGTGGACCGTATCAAAAACGGCGAAATCCACCTTGTGATTAACACGACTGAAGGCAAAAAGGCACAAGAAGACTCATTCTCGATCCGTCGTTCAGCGCTTCAAGGTAAAGTGTATAACACAACTACATTGAATGGTGCGGACGCTGTATGCCAAGCTTTAGCAATTAAATTGCCAATGGATGTATATCGTTTGCAAGACCTAACTAAAGGTTAATTCGCTTCCAAGAAGTCCCGCTACCTTCTTGGTGGCGGGCTTTTTTTTATTTATAGATTTTATATCTTTCAACTGACTTTTGAGGGACAACATGCAACGTTATCCTATGACACCTGAAGGCAAAATTGCCTTAGAGAAAGAATTACACCAACTGAAAACAGTTGATCGCCCACGTATCACCGCTTCGATTGCAGAAGCTCGTGAACACGGCGACTTAAAAGAAAATGCAGAATACCATGCAGCACGTGAACAGCAAGGTTTCTGTGAAGGCCGTATTCAGGATATCGAAGGCAAACTGGGTGCAGCTCAGGTGATCGATGTCAAAGAACTGGAACAGAATGGTCGTGTGGTTTTTGGTGTAACGGTCACGATTGAAAATCTGGATACCGAAGAACAGAAAACCTACAAAATTGTAGGCGATGACGAAGCAGACTTTAAGATTAACAAGATCTCTGTAAACTCGCCGATTGCACGTGGCCTTTTGGGTAAAAGCGAAGGTGACGATGTGAAAATCATTACACCAAACGGTGAAGTTGAATACGAAATTGTAAAAGTTGAATATATCTAAATATTAGATAGTTAAGCTTGAAAAACCCCTCAATTGAGGGGTTTTTTACCTTTGCACGCTTCCTACACACGAATTAGCGCTGTGCTTCTTTTAAAAACCCTGATGCAAATAAATTAAATGCATGTAAGGCCTCAGGCAGTACCTGCTCAGGATCTTCGCTGGAAACCACCCAGAGTGCTGCATTCATTGCAGCACCATTTAAAAATACCGCAGCAGCTTCCGGATCAACTGTTTTAATTCGGTCTGCTACCAACAGTTGTTCAACACATTCACGCGTGGACTCCAAACATCTGTTTTGACTTGGCCAATGTGCAGGATCACCCAGCACAGCCGGTCCGTCACGCAGCACAATGCGCTGGAATTCCGGCTTCAAGGCATTTTGAATATAGGTCTGCCCTTCAAGCAACAATCCTTCCCACAGATCATCAGGCTGCTCCAGATGTTGCTGCGCAGCTGAAGCCATTTCTGAATCGATCTGGTCGACTACTGCAGCAAATAAGCCTTTTTTATCACCAAAATGATGATACAACGCACCACGGGTCACAATCCTGCCTCTGCAGTAAGCTTATCCATTGAAGTGTCCGCATAGCCATATTCTGCAAATGCACGGCGTGCCACTTCAATTAATTTCTTGCGGGTTTCCGCCATCTTTTGTTCACGAACAGACATTTATTTTCATCACACCATCTTGATAAAAATTTTAATTGACATACGGTACGTATGTGAAAATTAGACTGCTTTCACTCACTTATAAATTCGATGTTGAATGAGAATAGACATGACTAGAACTGCGATATTTCCCCAAGACCGCCATGCCCTATATGAACAGCATGGTTATTCTGCTGCGATCAAATCGGAAGATTTACTGTTTGTATCGGGTTAGGTCGGTAGCCGTGAAGATGGGTCTCCTGAACCACATTTTAAGAAACAGGTAGAACGGGCTTTTGAAAATTTAGCTTCGACATTGGCAGCGGCTGGTTGTACATTCGATGATATTGTTGATGTCACCACCTTTCATACTGATCCGGAACGGCAGTTCGAAAGCATCATGAAGGTGAAAAATCAGGTGTTTACGCAAAAGCCTTATCCTAATTGGACAGCTGTAGGTGTCACGTGGTTAGCAGGTTTTGATTTTGAAATTAAAGTGATTGCCCGTATTCCTCGTAGCACTTAAGCAAGGTCAGCACGTGCTTTAATATTCGATTCACTGGCTGAATTGAGATTGTTGATTCAGCTTAAAGGGCAATTCGGTATAATGGTGCACTCCTTGTGATTACAGCCTCCTCATGTCTGAAAAGTTAATTAATGCTCCTGTGAATCACTGGTGTGAATTCGAATTCATCTCAAAAACGGTGAAGAACCCCAATATTCACATTAAAGGGAATTACTCTTACTACTCAGCGTATTGGGATCAGGGTTTTGAGCGTTGTGTGGTGCGTTATTTACATGACAAGCCATCTACGCCTGAGAAACCGATTGATCAGCTTTATATCGGAAATTTCGTCTGCTTTGGCGCTGAGTGCGTGATCATGATGGGTGGCAACCAGTTGCACCGCACGGACTGGATTTCAGCGTTTCCTTTTGATACACGTGGCTTTGTGCCTGCGGGTGACACAATAATTGGTGATGGTTGCTGGATTGGCTCGCGTGCCATGATTATGCAAGGCGTAACCCTTGGTGAAGGTGCTGTGGTAGCTACGGGTGCAGTCGTGACCAAGAGCGTACCCGCATATGCAGTAGTAGGTGGTGTTCCTGCAAAGATTATCAAATACCGCTTTCCACAGGAAGATATACACAAACTGCTTTCTTTGAAAATCTATGACATTGATGAAAAGCAGTTTTTAAAAATCCGTGAACAATTACAAACAGATGACATTCAGCAACTGGCACTTTATTTAACATAGAGACCTTAAATACTGCTCAGTCCAATATCGATAACTAGAAAGTTTTGATACAGAGTGTGTAAAAATACCGCCAAGGTGTTCAATTATAATTAGAAAAGCCAAGTGCAGGATAGCGTATGCAAACAGCCAAAGTACTCGCCAGTACTGCAACCCATAAGATAGAAAGCTGGCAAAAACGCTCACCTTTTATCATTCTTATACTCGCCAGCATTGTGGGCGCTGCAACAGGTTTACTTGGCTCCCTTTTTCATATTTGCATTAATTATACAGTTAGCTACCGTGAACAGTTCTCACAGCATGTTGAGCATGCCTCACCCTATTTAAGCTATTTTTTAATTTTCTGCATCACTGCTGCTATGGGTGCGTTTGCCTATTATCTTGTACAAAGGTTTGCCCCTGAAACAGGAGGATCAGGAATTCCCGAAGTCGAAGGAGCACTACTCAATTTACGCCCAGTACGCTGGTGGCGTGTCATTCCTGTTAAATTTTTTGGTGGTTTAGGCGCATTAGGTAGCGGAATGGTCTTAGGACGTGAAGGACCTACTGTGCAAATAGGTGCCAATCTCGGAAAAATGACTGCCGACCTATGTAAAGTTAAAAATAATGAGTCTCTCCATACTCTCATTGCGACTGGTGCAGGTGCAGGTATTACTGCTGCATTTAATGCACCGCTGAGTGGCATCTTGTTTGTTATTGAAGAGATGCGGCCTGAATTTACTTATACCAAGGCCTCTATTAAAGCTGTTTTTGTTGGCTGTATTACTTCTTGCATGGTCTATCAGTTTATTATGGGGTCTAATCCCATTTTAGATATGGGGACTTTTTTGGCAGCCCCCTTAAAATCTGTCTGGATTTATATTTTTTTAGGCCTGTTTCTTGGCTTGATTGGTTCTTTATCCAATTCTCTTATTTTAACTTTACGTCGTATTCTGGGTTTGTTTTATCAAAAGAAACAATATTTCTTTCCTTTAACAGGTGCTGTGCTTGCAGGTACTTTTGGGGTTTTAAGCTTACTAAAACCTGAAATGACAGGGGGTGGTTTCGCTATTTTGCCAAATCTTGTAGATGGCATGACCATGTTCTATCCGCTTTTGATTCTTCTGTGTTTACGTTTTATTGCCACTATTTTATGTTTCGGTTCAGGTGCGCCTGGCGGTATTTTCGCACCGACAATTGCTTTAGGTGCAATTATAGGGGTGTTGTTTGGCATGATCGCACAGCCCGTTTTTCCTCAATATGATATTGAATTACTGAACTGTGCAGTGCTGGGGATGGCTGGTCTTTTTGCTGCCACAATTCGCGCCCCACTAACAGGTATCATGGTTGTTATGGAAATGACGGGAAGTTTTGTGCTCATTCTACCGCTGATTATTACCTGTCTGGCAGCAACATTTATGGCACAAACGTTAGGTGCAACGCCTATCTATAGTGCAATTTTAAATAGTACTTTAGCCAGTTCGAAAAATGAACCGGATCAGTCAAAAGAAAAATAAAGTTAACTTTGAAAATAGCTAACAATTCTCCCTTTTGGGCTGACACTATGATTAATAAAGCTCTATGACCTAGACGAAAAGCAGTTTTTAAAAATGCGTGAACAGTTGCAGACGGATGATGTGAAATCACTATTTAATAGTGTACAAAATTTAATCTAAACTTTATATTTAATTCAAATTATTATTTTGAATAAATATGCATTTATCACCAAAGACACTTGAAAAACTTCGTGACTTAATCAATGAAATCACCGAATATCGATCAGGGCCAAAAATTATCGATTTTTTTGGTATGTTCGATTATCAAGATGTATATAGGCAAGGTTTTCCGTCTAGATGGATGTACACAGATCTACGACTTTCTCAAATAAATGGCACACCAAAATTAGACATATGTATTAAAAAATTATTTAATCCTATAAATTATATTGAAGACTTAAATCGACTAGATAATTTAATTAAAGAGTTCAATAAATATCTACAATTCGACAAATATCAAATCACTAGAATTAACACCGAAATTAACCTCACGCCTATTACAAAAATCAATCTTGATGAACAAATCCAATCAGAAAATAAGAACCTTGAGAATAATTTTATAAAACATGAATTTAGGTTTGATTACTCTCAGTTAAATCTTATCCCAACTTTAATGCCAGTAGTCGAAAGCAGAATAATCGAGATTGAAAAAGCTTTTAAAGCTGAAGCCTACCTTTCTGTCGTGTTATTAGCTGGTAGTACATTAGAGGGAATATTCTTAAATATCGCTTCTTTAAATCCAAAAGTCTTTAATACTTCAAATTGCAGTCCTAAAAAAGATGGTAAAGTAAAGAACTTCGATCAATGGACACTTAATAATTTTATTGAAGTATCTCATTCAATTAATTTAATTGAAAAAGATACTTATCGATTTAGCAAAGAATTAAGAGATTTTAGAAATTACATACATCCTTTTCAGCAAATGACTGAAAATTTCTCCCCCAGAGAACAAACAGCTAAAATTTGCCTACAAGTTTTGAAATCCGCTATCTTTGATTGAATAGCCACCAAAATTCTAGACACACATAACCATCTTTTGATGGGCCTTTTCATAATCTAATGGAGAACGTTGTCCATTGG
>NZ_LSZI01000022.1:0-169269 GCF_001647535.1 Acinetobacter sp. SFA
GGTAAATACTTCTGCTTTTGCTCTTCAGAACCAAATTCATTAATAGGCACCATCACCAGAGAGCTTTGTACGCTGGCCATGGAACGATAACCTGAATCGACACGTTCAACTTCACGGGCAATCAGACCATAACTGACATAATTTAGACCTGCACCACCGTACTGTTCTGGAATGGTTGGACCCAGCAAACCTAATTCTCCCATTTCACGGAAAATAGCCGGATCGGTTTTTTCATGACGAAACTGTTCCAGTACACGCGGCATCAGTTTGTCTTGACAGTATGCTGCCGCTGCATCGTGAATCATGCGTTCTTCTGAAGTGAGTTGCTGTTCGATTAAAAACGGGTCTTGCCAATCAAATCTAATTTTTGTCGTCATTTTAATATTTCCTTATTTTAAAATTATGAGATTAGGCAGTTGCTTGTTTAATCATTTCACGCGCAATAATAATTTGCTGGATTTGTGTGGTTCCTTCATATAAACGGAACAGACGCACATCACGGTAGAAACGTTCAATTGAATATTCACTGATATAACCCGCTCCGCCATGAATCTGCAAACAGCGATCAGCTATTCGGCCACACATTTCGGTTGCAAACATTTTGGCACAAGAGGCTTCAGTCGTAACATTTTGACCCGCATCACGCAGACGCGCAGCATCCAGCACCATACATTTGGCTGCATAAATTTCGGCCTTAGAGTCTGCCAACATCCCCTGGATCAGCTGGAAATTCGCAATGGGCTGACCAAACTGTTTGCGTTCCACTGCATAGTTAAGTGCGTCTTGCAGCATACGCTCTGCCATGCCAACGCTATAACCGGCAATGTGCAGACGACCCTTATCCAGCACACGCATTGCTGTTTTAAAGCCGATCCCTTCTACACCGCCAATCAGTTGATCTTTATGCACTTTACAGTTATCAAAAATTACATCACAGGTATAGGAACCATGTTGGCCCATTTTCTTGTCAATTTTACCTAGGCTTAAACCAGGCGTGCCTGCTTCAACTAGAAATGCTGAAATAGCACTAGCACCTTTAATTTCTTGATTGGTACGTGCCATCACAGTAAATGTCGTAGCTCGTGGGGCATTGGTGATGAAGCGTTTAGTTCCGTTTAAAATATAATAATCGCCGTCTTTGACTGCACTGGTTTTTAAAGCAGCAGCGTCTGACCCTGAATCAGGTTCGGTTAAACAGAATGAACCAATAATTTCGCCCGTTGCATAACGCGGTAAATATTTCTGTTTTTGTTCTTCTGTACCGTCGATGATGATGCCACTTGAGCCAATGCCGTTGTTAGTACCAATTAAAGAGCGGAAGGCAGCCGATGTCTGACCCAACTCCATCGCGACCAGAATTTCTTCTTCCATGGTAATGCCTAAACCGCCATATTCTTCTGGAATCGTCAGGCCAAACAAACCCAACTCTTTCATCTGTTCCACAATATGTTCAGGAATGGCATTGTTCTCTTCTACTTCATGCTCAAGAGGCACCAATTCATTTTTTACAAAATTTCGAATCGTCGACAGAAGCTGGTCTAACATTTCTGGATCACGAATCATATAAATCTCCATGGATATAATTTAGGTAAATTCCTTTACCATTATTTTTGTTTCGCAATACGAAATAAATAATCACATAAAATCATTTTTAGCAAGAAAAATTACCAAAATTTTTATTTTTATCTTAAAAATGAAATTTTTCTGGTATTTGAGTTAAGTTGTGTTTAAGATTTAATTTCACAATGCGAAATATTACCAATGAAGAATCGTTGTGTTTATCAGCTTTTGAAGATAAGGCTGCATCTTTCTTCTTGAGGTAATGCTTATTAATTATTGCTATTGTGGTGAAAAATCGAAATTTTGAATGACTTTCTTTAACCTGAAAACCAGATGACTGCATGTTGTCTGGAAGCTTGGATAACTACATTCTTTCCGATCACAAATAATTTAGGTACTTTTTTCTACATTTTATCTTTTGTATAAGTGTTTTATTTTGTATCGTGAAATTATATTGTTATCATATTTACTAATTTAACCTTAATTGCCTTGAACATGACAAAAAATAAAACTGGTGAAATTCCCAATTTTGATGAAATCCGTTTAGACCCGATTTCACATATTCATAGAGAAAACAATCCTCAATTTATTGCGTCTATTGCGCGTGGATTGGAAATCTTGCGCTGCTTTTCTTCAACCAATCAATTACTTGGCAATCAGGAAATTGCACAATTAACCAACTTGCCTAAGCCGACTGTAGCGCGTATTACCAGTACCCTGGTTTCTTTAGGTTATTTAAAACAATTGCCTAATACCACAAAATATTTACTGGATGTGGGTGTATTGGCTTTGGGCTATGCAGCTCTGAGTAATATTTCTGCGCGGACTCAGGCTTATCCATTTATGGAAGAAATGTCGCGTTATTCTCAAGCTCCTGTGGCAATGGCTACACGTGACCGTTTGAGCATGATTTATCTGGAAGTGGTACATACAGAATCGACGCTGACCATGCGCCGCCCTGTCGGTTCTACCTTACCGATTCATAGCAGTGCCATGGGACGTGCCTGTCTGGCAGCAATGGATGTAAAAGAACGCGAATATTTATTTGATGCGATCAAAAAAAGAAATGAAGACCAGTGGCCAACCATTAAGCGTAATCTGGAACGTGCAATCCGTGATTATCAGGATTATGGCTACTGTCTGTCTTTAGGTGACTGGGCGAAAGATGTGAATTCCGTGGCAGTTCCACTGGTTCATCCCAAACATGGGATTTTAACGTTTAACTGCGGTGCACCAAGTTATCTGTTAAACCAGGAAAAACTGGAAAATGAAATTGGACCGCGTCTGATTCACATGGTGAATAATATTGCGATGAATCTCAATAACATATAAAAAATTAATCATCAGAGCGACATTAAGTCGCTCTTTCTATTGAATACCCAGGCTATACATCTTCTTACTTTACCCAGAATTTGCCGCAAACCTTTTTGATGCTGTGAAATAGATAAGATTTAAAAAAAAAGATAAAGTCCTATTTCAAATAAAAAGATCAAGAATAAGCTTCATAACCGATTTAGATAATGCTATAAATATCGCTATACGAAATTGGATTTTATATTATGAAAGATATAACAAGAGAATCAATGGAGTTTGACGTCGTCATCGTAGGCGCAGGCCCTGCGGGTCTTTCTGCTGCAATCAAAATCCGTCAACTTGCAATTGAAAACAACTTAAACGATCTGTCCGTTTGTGTCGTAGAAAAAGGCTCCGAAGTCGGTGCGCATATTCTTTCCGGTGCTGTGCTTGAACCGCGTGCCATGAACGAGCTGTTCCCGGACTGGAAAGAACAGGGTGCCCCGCTGAATGTCCCGGTGACTGAAGATAAAACTTTCTTCCTGCTGTCAGATGAAAAATCACAGGAAGCACCGCACTGGATGGTACCTAAAACCATGCATAACGATGGCAACTATGTCATCTCGCTCGGCAACGTGGTGCGCTGGTTAGGCCAGAAAGCGGAAGAACTGGAAGTGTCGATCTTCCCGGGCTTTGCCGCCTCTGAGATTCTTTATCATGAAGATGGCACGGTAAAAGGCATCCAGACCGGTGACATGGGTATTGGTAAAGATGGCGAACCGACACATAACTTTACTCCGGGTTATGAACTGCACGCTAAATACACGTTATTTGCTGAAGGTTGCCGTGGTCATTTAGGTAAGCGCCTGATCCAGAAGTTCAACCTGGACAAGGACGCCGATCCGCAGCATTACGGCATCGGCATTAAAGAGCTGTGGGAAATTGATCCAGTCAAGCACAAACCGGGTCTGGTGATGCATGGTGCCGGCTGGCCACTCAATGAAACCGGTTCTTCAGGTGGCTGGTGGCTATACCACGCCGAGAACAACCAGGTGACCCTGGGCATGATCGTGGATCTTTCTTATGAAAACCCGCATATGTATCCATTTATGGAAATGCAGCGCTGGAAAACCCATCCACTGATCAAGCAGTATCTGGAAGGTGGCAAGCGTATTTCTTATGGTGCCCGTGCCGTGACCAAAGGTGGTTTTAACTCGCTGCCGAAATTCACCTTCCCGGGTGGCTCATTAATTGGGGATGATGCCGGCTTCCTGAACTTCGCCAAGATCAAGGGTTCTCATACGGCAATGAAATCCGGCATGCTCTGCGGTGAAGCGGTATTTGAAGCGATTGCTGCCGGTGTAGAAAAAGGTGGTGATCTGGCGGTTGCACGCGTGGTAGAGGGCGAAGATTTCTTTGTTAAGGAATTGACTGCTTATACCGACAAGTTCAACCATAGCTGGCTGAAAGAAGAGCTGTACAGCTCGCGTAACTTCGGCCCGGCGATGCACAAGTTCGGTCAATGGATGGGAGGTGCATTCAACTTCATCGACCAGAACGTGTTTAAAGTGCCGTTCACCCTGCATGATCTGCTGCCTGACTTCAAGGCATTAAAAACTGTCGATGCAGTGAACTTCAAGCCGACCTATCCAAAACCGGATGGCAAGCTGACTTTTGACCGACTGTCTTCGGTATTTGTATCGAACACGGTCCATGAAGAAAACCAGCCTTCGCATTTGAAACTGACTGACCCGTCCATTCCGGTTGAAGTGAACCTGCCGAAATGGGATGAGCCTGCACAGCGTTACTGCCCGGCGGGGGTGTATGAAATCATGGAAAATAATGACGGTTCCAAGCGTTTCCAGATCAATGCAGCCAACTGTGTGCACTGCAAGACCTGTGACATCAAGGATCCTTCCCAGAACATCACCTGGGTGACACCGGAAGGTGGTGGTGGTCCGAATTACCCGAATATGTAAGGTAATTCTTGTGAATGTGAGAAATAAATTTATTTCTCACATTCATATACCCAATCTTGAAGCAGTTAGTATTAACACTTCACTTTAATTTTTTAGGTAATTCCAGTTCCCTCGGGAGCTGGAATTAATAAGTTAGAATAGAAAATAATATAAAAGATTGCATATAGGATCAGAGATAAAAATGGCCTACTCGAAACCGAGTAAGCCATTTTTAAGATTTAAAACAAATGACGAAAAATTTTAGTCATTCATCTATGGATTATTGCTGAGCCACAAACTTGGCACGCGCTGCATGCAATTTCTTATAGCTGTCAATTAAACGTAGATGACGATCCAGCCCTTCAAGCTGCATGTTGGTTTCGGTCAAACCATAGAAACGAACTGTTCCTTCGATTGAACCTAGAACGGCATCCATACGGGCATCACCAAACATACGACGGAAGTTGTGTTCATAATCTTCCAGTTCCATTTCATCATCCAGAATGACTTCCAGAACGACATTCATGGACTGGTAGAACAGGCCACGTTCAACGGTATTGGTATTGAACTGCAGGAATTGCTCCACCAGATCTTTGGCTTCTTCAAATTGCTGCAAAGCCACATAAATCAACAGTTTCAGTTCAAGAATAGTGAGTTGGCCCCATTCAGTATTTTCATCGAACTCGATACCGATCAAGGTTTTGATCTCGGTATAATCATCTTCATCCGCTTCTTCCAGACGCTCAACCAGTGCTTCCAGTTGTTCATCATCCAGGCGGTGCAGATTCAGGATATCTTCACGATATAACAAAGCCTTGTTGGTATTGTCCCAAACCAGATCTTCTACCAGATAAATTTCCGAATAGCCCGGTACCAGAATACGGCAAGCTGTTGCACCTAGATGCTGATACACCGCCATATAAACTTCATGACCCATGTTTTCCAGAATCGTGAATAATTCCTGAGCTTCATCAGCATTCGAATTTTGACCATTATTGGTGAAGTCCCACTCGACAAAATCATATTCTGATTTCGCGCTGAAGAAACGCCAAGACACCACACCGCTTGAGTCGATGAAATGCTCAACAAAGTTATTCGGTTCAGTTACTGCATTGCTGCTAAAGGTTGGTTTTGGCAGATCATTCAGACCTTCAAAACTACGGCCTTGTAACAACTCAGTTAGACTGCGTTCTAATGCCACTTCAAAGTTAGGATGGGCACCAAATGAGGCAAATACACCGCCAGTACGCGGGTTCATCAAGGTCACACACATGACCGGGAACTGGCCGCCTAATGAGGCATCTTTGACCAGAACCGGAAAGCCCTGTTCTTCCAGACCTTTAATACCTTCAATAATTTTTGGATATTTTGCCAGAACATGTACAGGCACATCCGGTAATGCGAGTTCACTTTCCAGAATTTCGCGTTTTACCGCACGTTCGAAAATTTCAGAAAGACATTGTACTTGCGCTTCAGCCAAGGTATTGCCGGCACTCATCCCGTTACTTAAGTAAAGGTTTTCGATCAGATTGGACGGGAAATAAACGGTTTCACCATCAGACTGACGTACAAATGGCAATGAACAGATGCCACGAGCCTTATTGCCCGAGTTGGTATCATAAAGATGGGTACCCAATAACTCATCTTCTGGATCATAAATTTCACGGGTATGTTCATCCAAAACTTCTGCAGGTAGTTCGCCATTTGGGCCTGGCTGGAACCACTTTTCATCTGGATAATGCACAAATTCGGCATTGGCAATATCCTCACCCCAGAACTGGTCGTTATAGAAGAAGTTGCAGTTCAGACGTTCAATAAATTCACCCAAGGCAGATGCTAGCGCACTTTCTTTGGTAGAACCTTTACCGTTGGTAAAACACATCGGCGACTGCGCATCACGGATATGCAAAGACCAGACATTCGGCACGATGTTACGCCAAGAGGCGATTTCAATCTTCATGCCGAGGCCCGCCAGAATTGCAGACATATTGGCAATGGTTTCTTCCAGCGGAAGGTCTTTACCCGGAATGAAAGTCGTATGGTCAGAAGCCAGATTTGGCATTAATAAGGCCTGAGCATCGGCATCAATGCTTTCCACTTCTTCAATGACAAATTCAGGACCGGTTTGAATCACTTTCTTGACGGTACAACGGTCGATCGAACGTAAAATCCCTTGGCGGTCTTTTTCAGAAATATCAGCCGGCAGTTCCACCTGAATTTTAAAAATCTGTTTATAGCGGTTTTCAGGATCAACAATATTGTTTTGCGAAAGGCGGATATTATCAGTCGGAATGTCACGTGCTGCGCAATAGACTTTGACAAAATAAGCCGCACAAAGTGCCGACGACGCCAGAAAATAATCGAATGGGCCAGGTGCCGAACCATCGCCTTTATAGCGGATCGGCTGATCGGCAATCACCGTGAAGTCATCGAACTTGGCTTCCTGGCGAAGATTATCGAGATAATTGACCTTAATTTCCATGTGGATACCTAAATATTCTTATGTGCCGTCACGGACAGATAAGATGCTGAATCTGAATATACAAGCCGGTTCACGGAGGAGAACTTGAATGAAAAATAGAAAATGGTCAGGTTATGCCATTTGACTAAGTGTCTGGATAACGCTGCCGAGAATGGGCGCTATTATAGAATTATTTTATGAAATTGATAATATTTGTCTGAAATTCTGCCAGATTAAACCAGACCTTCAGTCTTTCCTGAACTGCCGGAGCATGAATCAACTTCAAGTCATGAATTATATTATCAATTAACGTTACGGATAAGGCAGATTTTCACCTGCCTAGTCTGAGATAACTTTAGAAATCATAACTCAGTGCAAATACTGCAAGATTACGCTGCTTGTCATCATAGCGGTCATAACCGCCAAAGATATATTCACCTGACACACTCAACTGCGGTAAAAGCGCATAACTGAGTCCGGCAGAAGCATAACGAAAGGCAAACTGCTTTTCGGTATCGCCCAGTTCACCGCCCTCATATTTGCCTTCATCGTTAAAATAGCTCCCTGCTGCCGTAACGCTGGCATTCAGGCGATCATTCAATTGATGGCTCAGGTTAAGTGTATAAAAAGTATCGCCCTGATTGGCATAAGCCACATCATACAGATAGGTCGATATGCTGACCCCGATATTGGTCTGATCATTCAACGCACGACTTACATTTAAACCCAGCTCATTTCCGGTAGTATGCTTGCCGCCCGGATAATAATAGATTGCGCTCCATAGATCCCAGTCATAATTTTCGCTGCTATGGGTATAACCCAGCAGAAAGTCATGCTCGAATTTGTCTGAGCGATGTCCCGGACGCCCCTGCACTTCTGCATAAGAGTATCCAAGCGTAGATCCCCAATATCCGACATAAAAATTGCCATAAGCTAGATTCAGCGCTGCCTGTACAGCAACGTCGTCATTTTCAGGTGCATTGGTTAGACCACGGGAGATATATTTCGAAACCACACTGATATTTCCACTCGTTTCTATTTGTTTTACTTCCGCATCATCGGCATAACAGTAAAAACTTGAAACAGCAGCACAGCCAAACAGCACTGTTTGATTGAATATTTTCATAAAATATAAAATGTATTAAGCAAAGCGGAGATAAAATCGAAAGCAGTCGAGGTTTTATCTCCGTTTTGAGACAAAATTGAAATTCGCTTTACTCCTGCTTTACTAGACGACAGGAATAAAACCATGATTTAAGCGCGAGGTGCCTTGTAAAAAGGTGCAGATGAAGGTGCAAGAGGAGGCTTGCCACGAATATGGTCTGCCAGTTTTTCAGCGATCATAATCGTAGTTGCATTGAGGTTGCCGGTAATGATCAAAGGCATAATGGAGGCGTCAATCACACGCAGCCCCTGCATTTCATGTACGCGTCCATAACCATCGACAACCGCCATGTCATCCTCACCCATTTTACAGCTACACGATGGATGATACGCGGTTTCTGCATGATTACGAACAAATTCATCAATTTCAGCATCAGTTTGTAGATGTTTTCCCGGACTGATTTCTTCACCACGATAGGGATCCAATGCCGGCTGATGCATAATTTCCCGGGTAATCCGGATGGCATCGCGGAATTCACGCCAGTCCTGCTCGGTACTCATATAGTTGAACAGAATACGTGGATGCTCAAACGGGTCTTTGGATTTCAGACGGACACGGCCACGTGACGGCGAACGCATAGAGCCCACATGTGCCTGAAAACCATGTTCATGAATGGCATTGGTGCCATTATAATTAATCGCTACAGGCAGGAAATGATACTGGATATTAGGCCATTCAAATTCGTCTGAGGAGCGGATAAAACCACCGGCTTCAAACTGATTACTGGCCCCGATACCTTTACCTAAAAATAACCATTCAGCGCCAATCATCGGCTGGTTATACCATTTGAGTGCCGGATATAAGCTAACCGGTTTTTTGCACTTATATTGCAGGTACATTTCCAGATGGTCCTGCAAGTTTTCACCCACGCCTAGCAAATCCTGAACCACCGGAATATCCAGACTTTTTAACAGTTCGGCCGGACCCACACCGGAGCGTTGCAGGATTTGTGGCGAGGCGATTGCACCACCACATAATAAAACTTCACGATCCGCAAAGACCTGAATCGGCTGTAAGGTATTTTGTCCTTCAAAATACTCCACACCAATTGCCTGATTACGATTAAACAGAATACGGTTGGTCATGGCGTGGGTAATAATTGTGAGATTATCCCGGCCTTTGGCCATATCCAGATAACCACGTGCTGTACTGGAACGACGGCCTTGCGGCGTTACGGTACGGTCCATCGGCCCAAAACCTTCTTGCTGATAGCCATTCAGGTCATCAGTACGTGGATAACCGGCCTGTACACCTGCCTCGACCATGGCATAGAACAGTTCATTATTGCCATTTTTAGGTGTTGCCACCGAAACTGGTCCAGAATCACCATGATAATCATTGCCGCCAATATCGCGGGTTTCAGCTTTTTTATAATACGGCAGACATTCGGCATAGCTCCAGTGTTCTAGCCCTTTAAGGCTGGCCCACTGTTCAAGATCCATAGCATTACCGCGAATGTAACACATGCCGTTAATTAACGAAGAACCGCCCAGACCCTTGCCGCGCCCGCACTCCATACGACGATTATTCATATGAGGTTCGGGGTCGGTCAGATAGGCCCAGTTATAACGTCGTCCCTGTAGGGGATAAGCCAACGCAGCTGGCATTTGTGTTCTGAAGTCTAGACGGTAATCCGGTCCACCCGCTTCCAGCAACAGAACTTTCACATCCGGATCTTCAGTTAAACGCGCTGCGAGCACATTTCCTGCCGAACCTGCGCCGATAATAATATAATCGTAATTCATCCAATCCTCCCTTATGCGCTAAATACAGACTGGAAAGGACTGAGTTCGACCTGAACTGACTTGGTCTGGGTATATTGCTGTAGCGTGACAATACCGTTTTCGCGACCAACACCCGAATGTTTATAACCACCAACTGGCATTTCTGCCGGTGATTCGCCCCAGGTATTAATCCAGCAAATGCCAGCTTCAATTTGATGAATAATACGGTGCGCACGTGCCAGATTCGGTGTCACGACACCAGCTGCCAGACCATACTCGGTGTCATTGGCTCGACGAATCGCCTCTTCTTCTGAGTCATAACTCAGAATACTCATGACTGGACCAAAGATTTCGTCACGGACAATCGTCATGTCGTCACGGCAATCGGTAAATACCGTTGGTAGCACATAAGCGCCTTGCGCAAACTGCTCATCTTCAGCACGGCCACCACCACACAATAAGCGTGCACCTTCGATCTTGCCCTTTTCAATATAGCTCAATACTTTTTCCATATGAGAGAAGCTGGACACTGGACCAAAATTGGTCTCAGGATCAAGTGGATCCCCCATACGGATATAAGGAATACGCTGCAAAATCTTTTCTTCGAATTCTGCTTTTAAGGCTAAAGGTACAAATACGCGGGTACCATTGGTACAGACCTGACCGGAACTGTAGAAGTTGGCCATCATGGCAATATCTGCTGCCAGATCCAGATCGGCATCTTCACAGATAATCAGCGGGGATTTTCCACCCAGCTCCATGGTGACTTCTTTCAGGCTCGAATTTGCAGCTTGGGCCATAACTTTTTTGCCGGTTGCGACACCACCGGTAAATGAAACTTTGGCTATGTCCAGATGTGAAGTCAGATAGCCACCAATTTCACCACTACCGGTTACCACATTGAATACGCCATGCGGCACGCCTGCTTCAGTATAAATTTCTGCCAGTTTTAATGCAGTTAGAGGCGTCACTTCACTGGCTTTAAAGATCATGGCATTGCCTGCTGCCAGTGCAGGTGCCGATTTCCATAAAGCGATTTGAATCGGGTAATTCCATGCACCAATCCCGGCAACCACACCCAAAGGTTCACGGCGGGTATAAATAAACGAACTGCTTCTGAGCGGGATTTGCTGGCCTTCTAATGCTGGCAAAATACCTGCATAGTATTCGAGTACATCTGCACCTGTCGCAATATCGACGGTGGATGTTTCACTGAAAGCTTTACCACTGTCGAGACTTTCTAAACGCGCCAGCTCGTCATTACGTTCACGAAGAATAGCGACAGCCTTGTTCAAAATACGGGAACGTTGAATCGCCGTCATTTCTGCCCAGACCTTTTGTCCTTGCTGTGCCGATTCAACAGCGCGATCGATATCTTTTCGCGTACATACTTGCACGTCTGCCAGAACTTCGCCTGTTGCAGGATTAATCGTTTGAAACGTGCTATTGGACGTTGCATCGACATACTGTCCATGAATATAAGGACGTTGCAGTTTGAAGGTTGTCAATGGAATTTCCTCGCAGGTGGGTTATTTGAGTTGTTGTCGGATATATTCACTACACAGTTCAATCGGCAGTTCTGGATCAATTTCGCCACTTACCAATGCTCCTCTCAGCCAGAATCCGTCAATCAATGCTGCCAGACCTTGAGCGGCTTTCTCTGCCTGGTCTTTACTCAACTTTTTCATGAATTCATATTTGAGATTGGAATGTAAACGGTAATGATTGATCTGCTGTAAACGGTGTAATTCAGGTTGGTGTAAACTGCTAGCCCAGAATGCCAACCAGACTTTCATGGCTGCCTTGTCCGTTTGTGGAGCAGAAAAATTACCACGTACGATCGCCAGTAAGCGTTGTTCCGGCATGTCATCAACCTGCATCTTTATCTGTGCAACAGATGTACCTAATTGCTGCAACAAGTAACGCATTGTGGCTTCAATCAAGCCATTTTTACCTTTAAAATAATGACTTATGATGCCGTTTGAGACACCTGCCCTTTGAGCAATCTGACTGATTGAGGCTTCTGCAAAACCCAGCTCATTGACTGCAGCTAAAGTGGCGTCGATAAGTTGCTGACGGCGGATCGGTTGCATACCAACTTTGGGCATAGGTCTAACCTGAATAACGGATATAACAATAGAAAGTTACTTTGCTAAAAAAATAGCGGAATGATGTAACAATTAATAAACGCTTTTTTAATTGAACGTTCAATTAATAAAAATTATAGTGCCAGCTCACCCTTGATGTACAGCGCAGTTTGTTTTGGATTTGCAAAAGTTTGTAATTCACGAAAACAGGGAAGCTTTATGGCATGTTTTTACTTTTAAATCACACTGCACTGTAGATCATCCGGCAACAAAACGATGGTCATGGATTTATGCAAAAGAAAAATGAAGAGATGCAAGATGGTCTGAATAAAGTAGTTTTTTATTTTTCGGCGACACTTATTCTGCTGTTTTCTATCATTACCATTTTATTTAATGAACAAGCCAATCAAGTCATTATTAATATTTTAAACTGGGTCAGTCGTACCTTTAGCTGGTATTACCTGCTGGCGGCAACGCTGTATCTAGTTTTTATCATTTTTATTGCCTGTTCTCGTTATGGCGAGATTAAATTAGGTCCCAAACATTCCAAGCCAGAATTTAGCCTGCTGAGTTGGTCGGCGATGCTATTTTCTGCCGGGATCGGGATTGACCTGATGTTTTTCTCTGTGGCGGAACCACTTTCTCATTATATGAATCCCCCTGTAGGCGAAGGCGAAACCTTTGAAGCTGCGCGCCAGTCCATGGTGTGGACCCTATTTCACTACGGCTTAACCGGCTGGAGTATGTATGCGCTGATTGGGGTCGCCCTGGGTTATTTCAGCTATCGCTATAATTTACCGCTCACCATCCGATCAGCACTCTATCCTATTTTTGGAAAAAGAATTAATGGCCCGATCGGCCATACTGTGGATACGGCTGCGGTACTCGGCACGATTTTCGGGATTGCCACCACCTGCGGGATTGGCGTTGTGCAATTAAATTACGGCCTGCATGTGCTGTTTGGTTTACCGGAAAATATCTGGATTCAAACTGCACTCATCGCCGTTGCTGTGATTATTACTATTATTTCAGTCACTGCAGGTGTCAATAAAGGCATCCGGATCCTGTCTGAAATTAATATCTATGTGTCAATTGGGCTGCTGCTATTCATTCTATTTGTAGGCAATACCGAGTTTTTATTAGCCGCCTTGATTCAGAATTTTGGTGACTATATCAGCCAGTTCCCGAAGCTTTCTTTAACCAGTTTTCCTTTTGAACAACCCAAAGAGTGGATGAATAGCTGGACCCTGTTCTTCTGGGCATGGTGGATCGCCTGGTCACCTTTTGTTGGTCTGTTCCTGGCCCGTATTTCCCGTGGTCGTACCATTCGCGAATTTGTCACCGGGACTTTGGTTATTCCTCTGTTATTTACCCTGACCTGGTTGTCTATTTTCGGTAACAGTGCTTTATACAGCGTGATTTTTGATGGTAATACTCAACTTGCTACGACAGTTTTAGAAAATCCGGCACATGGTTTTTATGATCTGCTGGCGCAGTATCCAGGCTTTATGTTTACAGCAGGTGTCGCCACCATTACCGGCTTGCTGTTCTATGTGACCTCAGCGGATTCAGGGGCATTGGTATTGGGAAATTTCACGACCAAATTCACTAATATTGAGCATGATTCACCACGCTGGCTCAGTGTGTTCTGGGCCATTGCCATCGGTTTGCTGACTTTGGCTATGCTCATGGCGAATGGCGTGACAGCATTACAGAACACCACGATTATTATGGGTCTGCCTTTTAGTTTCGTCATTTTCTTTGTGATGGCGGGACTCTATAAGTCCTTGCGTCTGGAGGATTTTCGTCAAGCCAGTACCAGCCTGAATGCGGCACCTGTGGTCGGTAATGTGGATATCTTGAACTGGAAGAAGCGTCTGAGCCGGGTCATGCTGCATCCAAGCCTGTCCCAGACCCGGACCATGCTGGACAATGTCTGCAAGCCGGCCATTGAGGCCGTTGCAACCGAGTTAATTGACAAAGGTATTCAAGTCAATATTCAGGAAAAATCACTTGAGGAAGAACCTGAACTGTATCATCTGGATCTGACTATTCAGCTCGATGAAGAAGAAAACTTTGTCTATGAAATATGGCCGGTACGCTATGACACGCCAAATTTCAGTTCACGTGGTAAACGAACCAAACGTTATTACTATCGCCTGGAAAGTTATCTGTTTGAAGGCTCTCAGGGCAACGATCTGGTCGGTTATAGCAAGGAACAGGTGATCAATGACATCCTGGATAAATATGAACGTCATATGATGTATCTGCACATTAACCGGATCAGCCCAGGTAAACGTCCGCTGTTCCCGGATCGTGAAATCTAGGATTACTCAACTACGGAAGGACGCAATGATGTCAGAAAGTTTGAATGCTTTTGCCCTGTTTTTCTCCCTGCTCAATCCATTTTTGATGAGTATCTACATGCTCGGAATTATCCGTAATTCCGATGCAAAAGTCTTCAACATGGCATTGATTCAAGGCAGCCTGATCAGCTTTATTGTGTTCATCATTTTTGCAAAAACCGGTGAAGCCTTCTTTAATGAAGTCTTGCATGTACGGTTTGAGTCCTTCCAGATTTTTGGCGGTATTATCTTTCTGGTGATTGGCTATCGTTATGTCTTTGAAGGTGCTGATACGATTGGCGTGATGCGTGGGGCACCCAGTCATCTGGCGGGCACGATTGCCATGCCGTTTATGATCGGTCCGGGCACCATTTCGGCTTCTGTGATTACCGGGATTCAGCTCAGTTTAATGCAAACCATTCTGGTGATTTTCTCAACCCTGTTTCTGACCTGTAGCTTGCTAATTCTGATGAAATACCTGCATGATCATTTACAGCACAAGTATTCAAACTATATTGACCTGTATGTCGATATCGTCGGTCGTGTTGCAGCGCTTTTAATCGGTACCATTGCCATCGATATGATCGTGACAGGTATTACAGGAATATTAGAAACCTGATAAATCCGTTCTATCAATAAATAAAAAGAGCGGGAAATATCCCGCTCTTTTTTTAATTTTTAAATAATTAAAATTTAAATGACACACCGGCATAAGTAGAAAAACCTTCACCCGGTGAAGATCGGGCAAGATCTGCACCCCGATCGTCATAACCTGGAATCACGACTGCTGCATATTTTTTATCGGTAATATTTTTAAAGTTAATCCAGGTTTTCCAGAACTGATGTTCTGGTGCATAACCCAAGTCAACACCCCAGATCTGATAGTCATCACTGAATCGGCTATTGGCATAATCATGTGCCATTTTGGACGCATATTCTGTATTCAGGCCAATATACAGGCCGTTGTATAATGCATAACTGAGCTGTGCCTGATATAGATGTTTGGGTATGCCCGGCAACTGGTTCTTGCCAAACAATGGATCATTTTTATACTGGAAATCGCTAAGCGTATAAGCCTGTTGCAGACGCAATTCGCCATATCGGGATTCATGCAATGGCGTATCCAGACTTAGCTCCACCCCTTGATGAATGGTTGGCGTGGCATTGGATTCAACAGCAATTGGTTCGGAAGGTCGTTCTGCTCCATCTTCATAGGTTTTGATCAGTTCTGAAGTTAGCAGTTCATTTTTCACTTTGGAATAGTAATAGCTCAGTGCCCAATCGCCAAAGACTGATTGTCCTCGGCCACCCAGTTCCAAGCTATTGGCGGTTTGTGTATCCAAGTAAATGGGAGCACGCACCCGGCCAGAAGCAATGCCACTGTCAAAATAATAAGGCGAAGACCATACCATAGACCAAGGGTGCGTCGGTTCAATGCTGCGGCTTAAATTGGCAAACCACTGTACATCGTCATTCGCTTGATAAGTCAATCCAAGACGTGGTGCAAAATTCCATTCATAACGGCTGACTTCCGGGCTGGCTACTGGATAAGTCACTTCACTTTCCCGATGGGTATAGGCTGCTGCGAATCCCAGATCCAGTTTGAACTGATCATTTAATGCAGTTTCCTGATCAAATTGCAGCACGTTGTCTGAACCCCGATAGGTATAACGGCGAGTAACCGTATCTGCCGGATATAATGTTCCATCAATGGACATATCGCGTCGGATGGTTTCCGTTACCCCACTGTTTGGGCGATGAGTCGTGCTGCGCAAGGCAATACGCCCCTGATGCTCCAGACCTAGAAACTGGTAAGGCTTTTCATACTGGAAGCGCGCCGTAATATCTTCATAATCGACATTGGTACGATAACTACTTTCACGTAAATCCAGAGGATAATGGTGATAGGCCAGACTACCGGTCAGTTTGGCATCATCCTGTAAATTCCAGGTCGTAGTATTGGCCAACCAGGTACTGCCCGGCTGAATCCGTATGGCATCCACTGCCAAATTAAAACTATTCGCTGCTTCAGGATCATTCTTGAGCTGTTCTTGCGTAATTCGTCCCGGAGTTAAATGCTTGCTCTCACGGTAACGGGCATAAAAACGGGTTTCGATATCCGGACTAACTTGATAGCCCAGATTAAAAGCCAGACCTTTGCCATCGCCTTGAGCATGATCCTGAATTCCGTCAAACTGGTTAGCTATTACCGCCAGATAATAATCTGATTTATCCAGCTTTCGGCCAGTACTAAACTGATATTTCTGATAACCATGGCTACCCATTTCATATTTGAGTTCAGAGCCATCCTGATCAGCGCCAGTCTTGGATTTATAGTTAATTGTTCCGCCTAAAGACAATCCACCCTGTTTTAAACCGTTAGCACCACGATACACCCCGACATGATCAATCCACCATGGCTCGAGCAGCTCATAAGCTGTACCGCCCGGTCCTGTAAACGGAATATCATCAATCATGATATAGGTACCAGAGGCATGCGCGCCTGAAGTGCGGTTAATTCCTGAGCCACGGATTGAGACTTTTACTCCTTCATTTCCCGCAGACTGGGCATAAATTCCTGACTGCAAACGGAACACATCGGCCGTCGTTGCAAGTCGCTGCTGTCCTAGCTGCTGCTCACCAATGAAATTTGTTCCTCCTGAAACCTGAGCCAGTTCTTTCTGAGATTGCTGTTGCGGAGTGGCATTTTTTTCAGCACTGATCACGATAGTATTCAACTGTTGAACGCTACCCGGTTCCCTAACCGTTTCAGCATAAACATAACCCGATAAAATCGACAGGATCATGAGGCTAAGTGGGCTTTTTCTAAGAGGTATTTTTGTCATATGCATGGCGAGTTTATACAGTCCTGTATAAGTGGTCCTGATCTGCTTGAGATGTGGATTAAAAATCTTGCTGTAGCATAGATCAACCTTGGTAATTTCAGGAGTTATTTTGTGCCAAAAAATTGACTGATCAGCGTATGTTTTTAAATTTTATTTAATCTTTTTATTAAAAATGAATTTGCAAGATCAGAACTATATCCCTACAAGTTCCTGGAATTTAAATTTTAAGTAATTGATATTTAATAATATGATATTTAATTCTGCACAGATACATTCCCACTTGGCAAAATGTAATACTTGTCAGAAATTATGATCGACTAAACCAGTTCATTAAATACGAAAGCTGGATTAAACAGCTGTATCAGCTTATAGATCAATCAAAATGATGCAGACCAGGAAAGTTAAAATTAAAAAATCCTGACTAACAGGATTTTTTAGCAGTAATAAGTCTAAAGATATTCAATTTTTCATTGATTAGTTGTAATAAGCCTGCCTTTTTTTGGAAAAACGGTCCAGCTGTTTCAAGAAGCCTTCAAAATAATCTTTCTGCTTTTCTTCTGTACGATAGCCAGCGTATAAAGTACGGCGCAATCCTTCAGGCGCCACACAGTCTAAACGGCGTGAAGTCACCCAGCCCTTTTGTTCATATTCATTTACCACCCAGTCTGGCAATGCACCAATCCCGCGCCCACTGGCTACCAGCTGGATCAGCATTTGGGTTAAATCAGTGGTACGAATAGCTTTAGGTAATACATTAGCGGGGATAAACAGACGCGACATGATATCCAAACGGTGTTTATCCACCGGATAGGTCACCAGCGTTTCTTCAGCCAGCTCCTCAACAGTAATATGTTTCGCTCTTACCAAGGAATGAGTATTGGATAAAACCAGGCGTGATTCGTATTCAAAAATCGGAAAATATTCAATGCCTTTGAGTGCAATTGGATCAGCAGTGATCAGCAGATCAAACTCTCCAGTTTGCAGTAATTCATGGGGATTCGATTCAAAACCTGAGGCAAAGTCCAAGTCTACATCCGGATATTGCATCCGGTACTGGTTAAGCAATGGCATTAGCCAGTCAAAACAGCTATGACATTCGGAAGAGAAGACAATTCTCCCGGTCTGACCATGCACAATACGGCTGATATCACCCTGTGCACTTTGAACTTGCGGTAATATTTCATCTGCCAGTTTTAATAACCGTAACCCCACATTTGAAAAACTTACAGGACGATTACGCCGGTTTACCACTTCAACGCCAAACCACTGATCAAGCTCACGTAGCTGATGTGATAAGGCCGATGGTGTTAAACATAAATCACTTGCGGCTGCAACCAGGGAGCCATGCTCCCGCAGAGCGGTCAGGGTTCTTAAATGGCGGAGTTCTATCATGGGAAATACCGAAAATTCAAAAAGTAATCACATTTGTTCTGTCTTTAGCATACCCCAATCGCTCACAATTAGTTATTTTTTTTCATTTAAATTGAAAATTAATGAGTATGACTCATCTAGGATTGTCATAAGTTAAAATTATAATTTTTATACAGTTAATTATTTTAATTAAATTCCCCCCATAAAATATTGCTTAAACTTACAGCTGCAACACGTTAGAAAAATAACTCAGGCATAAAACTCACAGACTAATTTTGCTGTATTCATACAATAAAAACAGACAGTATTTTAGAGGATAAAAGACCATGCAGAATCCAATCGATCGAAATGATGAAGAACTCACTGAAGAACAACTTGATCCGCAAGAAAAACAGGATCGGGAAATCCAGCGCGGTCAATTAGGCATCCAGGATCCACAGCGTCAGCGGGATCAATTGCGTCAGGAAAAACAGGATGAGGAACAAATTCAGTAATTTTCCCTGAGATGCAAAATAAAAAACTCCCCATATTTTAAAATATGTGGGGAGTTTTTTTATTTATGAGCATTGCAAAAATTCTGGTCTATCTATTCCAAACCCTACATTTTATCTATCAGATCTAGGAAGAACGGTAAAGTCTTTTATATGGCTGCTATTTTACTGTTTCGTCTCTGTACTGGCTTTTGCTTGTAGGGGTTGAGCTTGTGTCTCTGCCACTTTTTTCTTGGCCTGAATTTGTGCCACTTTTTCCTGATTCTTTTCAGCAAAACGTAAGCCTCCATCTCCCGCGAAACTGGTTTGGCTCATCACAATGGAGCTACTCGCGATTAAGATCAGCCTAAAAAATTGAAGTTTCATGTCTTATCTACCTTTTTATTCTAGTGGTATTAAAAATAAGCAATTATTATTCCAATGTTTTTATGCTTATTTAGATTTTAACTGCATTTGCTATTTTATAGAGATAATCTTCAAAAACACAGAGTCAATCATCGTAAAAATATAAAAATATGCAATAAGAATAAATAGATATTTTGACTGCATCTCAGCTTGAATCAGATCCGATTTTTTACTCCAGTCAAAAAAATCGTTGAACAGCCTATTTGAATTATTTTCATTGGCTAAAATACAGTGCAAACACCCAGAGCAATAACAAAAACAGAATCACTGTGCAGGATTTCCAGAAAGTGACTGGATGCTTTTCAAGCATAGGACGTGAAACTGATTTTTTAAATTTGAGATCTGGGTGTTTCAGATCATATATAAATGCTGAAAGTGCTTCATAGCGCTGCTCTGGACGAATAGAAAGCGCTTTTTTAAAGATTGCGTCCAAGTCATGTGGCAGATCCGGTCGATACTCATAAAGTGGATGATATCGAACCTGCTTTAAGGCCTTTTCGGTCTTGCAGCGCGCGAGGTCTGTCCCATAAGGCAATTGTCTGGTCAATAAATAATAACTCATCACCGCCAGCGAGAACTGATCTGATTTTACTGAGGGCGAACGTCCAATAAAATACTCAGGTGCCATAAAGGCCAAAGTTCCTAAAGGACCGTCTGCATGTTTGGGATTCAGTTCAACCAGACCTCTGACCGCGGTCGACCCATAATCAATCAGTTTCACTTTCAAGGTATCAACTGGTTCGAGCAGCATGATATTTTCTGGTCGTACATCTTGGTGCAGCATTTCAAGACGGTGCATGGCATTCAATGCTTTGGCCACCTGTTCAATGATAGGAAGCAACTGCTGTAAAGTTAAAGCTGTTTTTTGACGATGCAGCCAGCGACTTAGGCTTTCCCCTTGCAAGTATTCATAACTTTGAAATAAAAACTGCTTGCTGCCCTTATGCGGATAACATTGCAGCAGATTTTCATGTTTTAAGCGTTTCGATACCCAGTCTTCTAGCTGGAATTGTTCTACGGCTTTCAGGTCATCCTGCACATCAACAGACAAGGTTTTAATGACCAGCTGATTTTGTGTCGCTTCATCACGCGCCAAATAGAGGCTGCTGCGATGATTTTGGTGCAGGATTTTATCAATTCGATAACCTTCAAACAGGTCGCCATGACTCAGCTGTTGCGGAAATAAAACATGGCTCTTGATATGAAAGGATTCCTCCTCAGGCAACTGTTCCACTTTAATGATTTGAATGGTGAGATTGTCATCACTACCCCGCTTTAAGGCCAGTTCGATTATCGACCTGGCAATGATATCCAGATGTTGTTTCTGTTGCAGCATCTCCGAGATGAGCTGCATCTCCATAAATTCATAGACACCATCTGTCATCAAGATAAATAAATCATCTTCACATAATTCAAGCTGCTGATAATCGACATCGATACGATGGTCGGCACCCAGTGCACGACTTAAATAATGTTCTGTTGATGACAGGAAAACCCGGTGATCAGCCGTCAACTGTTCAATGGCTTGTGCCTGAATGCGATAAATCCGGCTATCGCCTGTATGAAAAATATGCGCCCTGTTTTGTTTCAAAATCAGTGCACTAAAGGTGCAAACATAACCCTGATCCTTATCAAAACGCCCGCGGCTCTGCTGGGTTTGTGCATAGAGCCAGGAATTGGTCGCACGAATGACCCGTGCCGCTGAAGTTTGGGTACTCCATGCATCTGAAGTCGAATAATAATCCGATAGAAAACTGCTGACCGCAGTTTCTGCTGCAATATGACTGACATTGCTGCTGCTGATCCCGTCTGCAATTGCACAGGCAATTCCCTTACTGCTAAGCGCGTGGCCTTCAGGAATATAGACCCCGTGAAAATCCTGATTCTGTGCTTTGATTCCAGCAGAAGAATATTGCCCAATGCTGATCTTTAATTTTTTATTCATTTTAAATACTCAAAAAGGGATCGAATCGATCCCTTTAATCTCAAGACATAAATCATCATGCTTAGATTAGAATTCTTTTTTAGCGCCAGTACGTACATGCGTGGTATAGAGCGCCAGACCTGTCAGTGCCAGACCGCCCACCAGATTCCCCAGTGCAACCGGTAACTCATTCCACAAGAAATAGTCTGTAATCGAGAAATCACCGCCCATCATCATGGCAAATGGGAACAGGAACATATTCACGACTGAATGTTCAAAACCCATGGCAAAGAACAGCATGATCGGCATCCACATCGCGATGAATTTGCCGCTGACCGTGGTTGACATCATGGCACCAATTACACCGAGTGATACCATCCAGTTACACAGCATGCCGCGGATAAAAATCGTGATCCAGCCAGCAAGACCATATTCGGCATAGCCTAAAGTCCGGTCTTCACCTATATGGGCAATTTTCACCCCGACCGCATTCGGTTCAGCGGCGAAACCCATGGTATAGACAGCGGCCATTAACACTGCCACGGTTAAACATCCGGCAAAGTTACCTAAAAAAACCAGACCCCAGTTTTTTAAAATACGTGACCACGTCACCCCTGGTCGTTTGTCTAGCCAAGCCAAAGGGGTCAATACAAATACCCCAGTGAGCAGGTCATAGCCCAAGAGATACAACATGCAGAAGCCAACTGGAAATAACAGCGCACCAATCAGCGGTACTCCTGTTTGTATACCCACAGTGACTGCAAATACTGCTGCCAGTGCCAGAATTGCACCTGCCATAAAAGCACGAATCAAAACATCACGCGTTGCCATATGAAGTTTTGCCTCACCGGCATCAACTACTTTTTTTGCAAACTCTGCAGGAGCAAGATAAGCCATATTTTTATCCCCTTTATATAAATAACTTGCCTGTTTGCAAATAAAAAACGCCTAAAGTCTATTTCAACCCTAGGCGTCTTTGCCTTGCATTATTCAAACAGATTAATCGTGTCATGGCGCCATTGCCATATTTAATATAGATAAAAGCAAATAGCGTGCCACTCATTTTAAATGACTAATAAAAATAATATAAATTATTTTAAAATTTAATCCTTATACTTATATTGGCACAATCTCTGCATTATCTATAGTGGTCATTTTTTAAATATAGCTATTGGAGAAGATTATGATTAGCCATCGTCAACAAGTGACAGACATGATTATTTCAGCGAAAGTTTTAAAGTCTATCAAATGGGCAGATGTCGCTGAAGCTATAGGCCTTTCTAAAGAATGGGTGACTGCTGCATGTTTAGGTCAGATGGCTTTTAATAAAGAACAGGCTGAAAAAATTGGTGAAATATTTGGGTTGACTGACGAAGCCATTGCCTGGCTGCAAATTGTACCCTATAAGGGTTCTCTGCCAACTAGTGTGCCGACAGATCCGCTGATTTATCGCTGGTATGAGGTTGTCAACATCTATGGTATGACCATTAAAGAACTGATCCACGAAGAATTCGGAGATGGAATTATGAGTGCAATTGATTTCAGCATGGATATTCAACGAGAGAATAATCCAAACGGAGATCGGGTGAATGTCGTATTATCCGGAAAGTTTTTACCTTATAAAACTTATTGATCTACTTTTTTTAAAAATAAAAGCCATTATTAAAATGGCTTTTATTTTATCTGCACTTATTAAATTCATTTATTTTTTAATAATCTTTATTAAAACATATATAATTTTTTCATCTCAAATTAAACATATAAACTATAAATACTTTTATTGTTTATCCGATTAATTCAATCATCCTGTCCTTTTAAAATAATACTTTCCTATCCTGAATATTGAGTTCATCATTTTATTATTGAGTTAGCAAAACCAACAAAAAGGATATTTCTATCCTTTTTGTCAATTCATTTTATATCAGGGCGTGTTGTGTTATTGCTGTGCTTCCGCCAGATGACGTTCATTTACTGCCTGTTCATATAACAGCTGTTCTTTTTCTTTATGCTCGACAGAGAAGCGGATCATCAACACACAACTTGCAGCAATCACCACCAAGCCACCCAGTACCATCAGGGTGGTTTGAATATCTAACATGCCTTTTAACAGGAAACCTGCAGCTACCGCGCCGACATTGCCACCTGCTCCAATAATACCGGCCACACCACCCAAGGCATCACGGTCGATAAAAGGCACCAGTGCATAGGTAGCGCCACATGCCATATGGGTAAACAAAGCAAAGATAGTCATCGCCATAATAGCCAAGGTCGCGCTGTTCATTTGCGAAAATAGAATAAGAAACAGACCTTCCAGCATGATCAAGGCAAATAGGACTTTGGTTCGACCATCCAGACCTTTTTGAATCGCAACTTTGTCTGAAACAATACCACCCAAGGCGCGGGCAAACAACGCCAGTAAACCAAAAATTCCGGCAGCCATGCCTGCCTCTTTTAAGCCAAACTGAAAGTTGTCAACAAAGTACAAGGCAATAATATTATGGATGAAAATTTCAATACCAAAACAGGCTGCGTAAGCTCCAAATAGAATCCACACACGGTAGTTACGTGCGGCATGCATCAAGATTGCAAGGCCGCCTTTTTTATCGCTACCAACAGAAATACCTTGAGCACGGAGTTCTTTAAAATTGCCTTGTGGACAGTCCTGAGTGAACTTCCAGTACAATACACCGACAATGATCATCAGAATACCCGGAACCAGAAGTGCAATTCTCCATCCCATTGCCTGTTCTACACCGAACATCACCAAAGCAGCCAGCATTAACGGCATCAGGGCTTGAGTCGCACCGCCACCGGCATTACCCCAACCTGCTGTAGTTGCATTTGCCGTTCCCACCACATTTGGCGCAAACATAATACTGGTATGATATTGGGTAATCACGAAGCTGGCACCGATGGCGCCAATCAATAAACGGAAAAACAAGAAAGATTCATAACTGTTGGCCGACGCCACACCAAACACTGGAATACTGCCAATAATCAGTAAAGCGGTATAGGTTTTACGCGGACCGTACTTGTCACATAACGGCCCTACGATCAGACGCACCAGAATGGTAATAGCGACTGCGGCAATATTGATATTGGCGATCTGCTCTTTGGTCAGGCTGAATTCACCGGCAATAACCGGCATTAACGGTGCACAGGCAAACCACGCAAAGAAACAGACAAAAAAAGCGAGCCAACTCATATGGAAGGCTCGCATCGCTGAAGTACTGAAGTTAAATAGACTTATTTTTGTTGCTTTATTGAGACTTGTATTTGAAGACATAGCCATTTCCTTACCAGAACTGAACTTATTTAAGTCACTGTGATGCCGAGGCATATCAGTAACGATCAGAACGGACGTCATTGGCCGTCATACAAATGTAGAGTCTTCTTTGACTTTAACCAGATATATGCACAGGTCATGCCAGATTGTTTTTAAAATAAAATAAGTTATTGTTTTGTATAGAATAATTTATATTCAAGCTTTTAACTTAGATGTTTCTTTCTTAAAAATAGTGAAAAAATAGTTATCTTCTGAGGCATTTTTTGCAAAACAGCGAGAGGATGACCTGCTCGGAATCATTGCTGGTTTAAATCGGTGCAGCATTGAATCAGACTATTTTTCCCTTTTCAAAATGCAGCACCTGCGCCTGTAAATACGCCACTTCATCTACATGATGAGTCACATAAATCATGGGTAAATCTGTTTGATTAATCACAATTTTCAGAAAGGGTAGAATCTGGTTTTTCAGCTTTTGATCCAGTCCATTTAAAGGTTCATCCAAAAGTAATAGATCGGGAGAAGATAAAAGTGCACGCCCAATAGAAACACGCTGTGCCTGTCCACCAGAAAGTTGATGCGCCCTATGCCGAAGCAGTGGCTTTAATTCGAGTAACTCCACAATGTCTTCAAACATAAATTTCTGCTGACCTTTATTTTTTATATTTAGCTGTTCTGCATATTTTAAATTCTGCATGACATTCAGATGCGGAAACAGCAAGGCTTGCTGAAAAATCAGAGCAATTTTTCTTTGATGAACAGGAATATTCAGTTTCTGCTGATGATCAAATAGTATTTTTTGCTGAAAATGAATAAAGCCTTGTGATGGTTTTAATAGTCCTGCAATATTTTTTAAAAAGGTGCTTTTCCCACTTCCTGATGCTCCGACAATACCAATCAACTGCATCTGCATATCCAGATTGGCCTGTAGCTGGAAATTTTCGTAATTAAACTGAAAATCACACTTCAACATCTTAAGCTTCCAATTTACGTTGATACTTCTGCATGATCCAGTAATTTGCAATCAAGGCAGAAAAAGCCAGAATCAGAGATAAAATGACCAGACGCATGGCCATGCTTTCTCCATCAGGTTGTTGCAACAGGCTATAAATGGCGATAGGAATCGTGCGGGTTTCCTCGGGAATATTGCCAACAAAGGTAATGGTGGCACCAAACTCTCCCAGACTGCGACTGAAACATAAAATGCTGCCGATTAAAATCCCCGGCAAAGCCAATGGCAGACTAATGCTATAGAATACCCGCCATGGTGCAGCGCCCAGAGATCCTGCCACCTGTTCTAACTGCCGGTTGATCATTTGAAAAGACAAGCGAATTGGTTGAACCATTAAGGGAAATGCCACAATAATTGCTGCCAGTACCGCACCTTTCCAGTTAAATATCAGCTGAATTCCCCATGCATGCAGATATTGCCCCAGTATCCCCTGATGGCCAAATAGCAGGAGCAGAAGATAGCCCAGTACTACCGGCGGTAGCACCATAGGCATCTGCAATATTGCCTCTACGAGAAATTTGGCCCTGAATTCATAACGTGCCAGCAGCCATGCTACGGCGATAGCAAATGGCAGGCACACCGCTGTGGCAAAGCCCGCCACTTTGGCTGAAAGCATCAAGGCATTCAATTCTTCTGGTGTAAGCATGAGCAGTTAGCTTACCTTAAGCTTAAAGCCATATTTCTGGAAAATCTGTCTGGCCTGTGCGCTCGTCTGGATAAATTCAGAAAATTGGACTGCAGCCTGATTTTTCTGGCCCTGCCGGGTTAAAGCAATCGGATACACAATCGGACGATGTGTACTGGCTGGAAATACTCCCGAAATTCTAACTTTTTTACTCATCAACGCATCAGTTCTATACACAATACCGACCTGACATTCGCCACGTTCTACAAATGCGAGAGTTGAACGGACGCTATCCGTCCCGACTATTCTGCCCCGAAGCGGCTTCAACCAGCCCAGCCGGGTTAAGCTTTGCTGGGCATATTTTCCGGCAGGCACCGATTCCATTTGTCCGGTACATAAATAACCTTGAAAGGCTTTAGCAAAATTAAAGTCGGCTGATATTCTAAAATGGTTTTTTTGCTGAATAGGACTAATCAATACAAGTTCATTCAAGAGCAAAGGTCGAATCTGACCGATCGAAATTTTTTGTTTTTTAAGTAAATCATGCATCCATTCAATATCTGCAGAAATAAAGATATCACTCTCAGCTCCTGCTGCAATCTGTCTGGCCAGCACAGAAGATGCTCCAAAAACAGGAATAATTCGAATATTGCGATGTTGCTGCTGATATAGCTTGGAAATATCAGTGATTGCATTGGTCAGGCTGGCTGCAGCATATATTTTTACTGTCTCAGCATGTGTTAAGCCGGATATAAGCAGCATGCCGATGAATAAGATTCTGAAAAGTTGCATCTGTTTATTTCTACTTTGCATTCAGTTTAAATCCATAAACCCTGTACGACTTGCCCAGCCTGGATTTCTGTTCCTGCCGGAATACGAACCAGACAGTTGGCCTGTATCAGATTACTAAGCATATGCGACTGCTGCTTTGCCAGGCTCTTGAGTTGTAAGGTACCCTGATCAAATTCGGCAGCCATTCTTAAAAATCGCTCGCGTGCATCCGCTTTCAAATCATGCGTCATCACCGCATTGAGCCATGCAGGTGACTGCTTTTTCCCTTGTAAGGCATTCAGTAAAGTTGCCGTATAGATTTGCATCCCGACATACACGGCAGCCGGATTTCCCGGTAAACCCAAGAGATAACAGTAACCTTGATCATCTCGACGATACTTGGCAAATAACATCGGTTTTCCGGGCTTCTGCTTCACTTTCCAGAAAATCTGCTCAAAACCCTGCTTCAGGGCAACCGGGCGAATGAAATCATAATCACCTACCGAAACCCCGCCTGTGGTCAAGATGACATCGTATTGGTGTTTGAGTCGGTTCAGTAATAATTGCAGTTCGGACTCACAATCGGACACATGCAGAATATCTACGTTTTGTCCCTGTGACTGAAACCAGGCCTGAATTAGTGGAGCATTGGCGTCAAAGATTTTGCCGGAATTCAGGTCTTCAATGCTGGAAGCGACTTCATCTCCAGTAATCACAATAGCGATTTTAGGATAACGATAGACTAAAACCTGCTTCACACCTGCCATACTTAAAGCTGCAATTGCACCTACATGCAGTTTTTGTCCTACATCTGCCAGACGTTGTCCTTGTGCGATTTCCTCGCCTGCATCACGTATATCCGTATGAGGTTTTAGGTCTGTTGTGATAATGATTTGATTGGCATGGTATTCGACAATTTCCTGACGGGCGACCGTTGTAGTTCCTGCTGGAATCCTGGCACCGGTAAAAATCCGGACTGCCTGAGCTGGTCGTAGTTCAATTTCAGTGCTTTGCCCTGCCCGAATTTCTCCAATTAGTTCAAAAGTGCTGTGAGTCCTAAGATTTTCTGGACTGCAAAGCGCATAGCCATCTACAGCACTTTGTGAAAACAGCGGCAATGGAATGGCCGAATCAATCGCTTCTGCCAGATAGCGATTCAGAGCCTGAGCAAGCGGCAGGCTTTCAGTTACCAGGATATGCGTCTGCTCAAGTATCATCTGCAGTGCCTGATCAACAGAAATCAGTCCCGGTTCAGCACCGCAGGCTGAATGTGATATTGCCTGATTCATTGATAACCTCCCGCATGTGGAATGTTTTTTTGCACATCAAATAAGTGCACCAACGCTGGAAGCACCGCGATCAGGGATTCTTTCGCCCCCTGCCGACTTCCCGGCAAGGTCATCACCAGACTGTTCTCAATATAGCCCGCCACGCCACGACTTAATGCCGCATAAGGGGTACGTTTTTGCCCAAAACTACGTGAAGCTTCCATCAAGCCGGGAATTTCCCGTTGCAGCAAAGGTTGCAGGGTTTCAACCGTTAGGTCTTTAGGACCTAAACCAGTACCGCCCACAGTTAGAATCAGCGGATACTGATTTTTCTGCTGTTCAATCAGGGTCAAGAGCTGTTCTGGGCTATCGGGAATGACCTGATAACTAATAGAATCAAAATTGGCTTCTTTTAAAATTTCCAGTACGTTTTGCCCGGCAGTGTCCGGCTTTTTGCCTGCTGCAACCGTATCGGACAGTACAATAACTGAAGCGGACAGACTCTCTTTAAGTACGCGGGTAAAATGTGATTTTCCACCTTTTTTCTGCTGCAACCTGCATTGATCCAGCGACAAATCTTCCGGTTCACAATGTGGCTTCAGCATGTCATACAAGGTCAGACCCGCCAGACTGACCGCTGTCAAAGCTTCCATTTCCACACCGGTTGGTCCAATGGTTTCAACGGTAGCAATAATTTCGACATGTGCATCAAACAGTTTATATTCGACATCGGCACGATAAATCGGCAATGGATGGCATAGTGGAATCAGCTCATCGGTCCGTTTGGCACCCAGAATGCCGGCAATGCGTGCTGTTTTCAGGGCATCCCCTTTTTCAGTATTGCCATTACGCAGCAACTCAATGCAATGTGGCGGTGCATGCAGGATTCCAGTGGCAATTGCTGTACGATAACTTTCTGCTTTCATCCCTACATTTTTCATGATTCATCCCGGACTAATTTAAAAATCTGTTTAAAGTGATTTATGTTATGGGTTCTCATTGAACACATTTAATTAGATGGTGATTGGCAAGCGTGTGGTGCTACATGATGATGGTGACAATGCACATCTTCTGCAGGATGAGAATGATCCGTTTCAGGTCCATGATCTCTTCGGATACAACAGCCTTCGACATATTGACTACTACCATCCATATAAAATTCTTCTTTCCAGACTGGCACTTCATGCTTCACCCGTTCCACAGCTTCCTCACAGGCAGCAAAGGCCTCACGACGATGGGCCGCATAAGCCATAGCAATGATGGCTGTTTCCCCAATCCCCAGTTCTCCAGTCCGATGCACCACCCGCACATAAGACACTTGGTATTTGGTCTGGATCTGCTGTTCAATTTCACGAATCATTTTTTCAGCCACAGGCGCATAGGCGGTATATTTCAGGGCACGCACAGCTTTCCCCTGATGATAGTTACGTACTGTTCCGACAAAGATGCCGATTCCACCACATTCCGGAAAATGCTGAATATCATCAAAATCCTCTATCCTAAAAGCAATCTGCTGGATTCGGGCAAATTGGTTTAATGGTTTGAGTTGCATCTCAGCCTCCTGCTACCGGCGATAACAGCACCAGCGTACTGTCCCGATTTAAAATATTCTGTCTGGAAATGATGTCTTCACCGATTGCACAGGCGCAGCGTTCCAGCATGGGCTGTATATCAGGATAAATGGATAGCAACTGGTTCAGGACTTCAGAAACCTGAATTTCAGACTCACATTGCAAACTCAAATCTGCGGGAATTTGTCGTTCAATCGCACCGAAGGCTTCTATTTTGATATGAATTAATTTTTGCTGAGTGAGTGACATATTTATCCTCCAATGCTGTGCATGCTGATTTTTCGGATCGGCTTTTGTATTGGTGATTGCTGGATCGCATGGAAGCCGGCCTCTTTACGCCAGATATAAGCGTGGAGCTTGTGCTGAAATGTCTGTGTGGCGAAATGATCCAGCGCCAGTTGTTCGATATCTGCCTTAAGGTTCAGGCTTTGTCTGGCAAATAAACAATTATAAAATTCACCTTGGGCATTGAGGCGTAGACGATCACAATCACCGCAAAATGAATGGGTAATGGTGGAAATAATCCCAAAAGGCTGTCCATTGACCAGATAGCCACGGGCTGGATTAGCGCCTTGGCCTTGAGATATCTGGACATCAAATTCGGTTTTCAGTTGATCCAGGATATCTTGCTCACTGATGACATCAGACGGATTCCATTTCTGATCGCCATCGAGGGGCATAAACTCAATAAAACGCAGTTCTACAGCCTGATGTCGTGCCCACTTAACCAAAGGAATAATCTGATCGTCATTGATCCCTTTGATCAGCACACTATTGATCTTGACGGACAACCCTGCCTGCTGCGCGGCAGCAATACCTTGAAGTACAGGCTGTAACTGTTTTTGGGTCAGTTGCTGAAACTGCTTTGGATCAAGACTGTCCATACTGATATTCAGATCGTCCAGTCCTGCCTGTTTAAGCGCTTGAGCATAATCTTTTAAATAATGGCCATTACTGGTCATGGAAATACGTTTCAGGCCAATGGCTTTCAATGTCTGTAAGCAGGCAATAAAATGAACAATACCTTGACGCATCAACGGTTCGCCCCCCGTCACGCGGATCTGCTCAATCCCGTGTCGCACCATAAACTCGCAAAAAGCATAGAGGGCTTCAAAACTGAGCAAATCTTTTTTATTTATCCATTCCGGATGTTCAGGCATGCAATAGCTGCATTTGAAATTACAGCGGTCAGTCACCGAGATCCGCAACTTACGTTTCTGGCGTCCAAACTGATCCTGAAAGATACTGCGAGGTGCTAAAGCTGTCATGCTGTTCATTGCTGCGGTCCATGATGAGATCTGCACGGTTATTTAACAGTCTTGATTTACTGCCCTATTTCTTCACAATGAATGAGCAATAAGTGTTCCAACTTTGCACAAATTTATTTTTCTTGAATATTAATGGATAATATTTGTTCTTTTTTAGTCCGAAAGTTTGCTCGAAAAATAAAAAAAGCAATATTTTGGTGAGCCAAAATATAATAATTCGGCTTTTAGCATTTTAAACGCTAGAGAAAGTTAAGCTGTTGATGCTGCTGTAGCTCATCAAATGAATTAATACTGTGGAAAAACAGGGCACGATTTTTAAAACTTGCCCGCTGCATGTGCATGTCAGCAAAACAGAGTTTTAAACTGTGTTGATCATTTTCAAGATGTTGTATAAGAGTGGGTAAGCTGCTGCGTTTCATAAGACAGAATGGAAACAATGCTTTTTCATTTATTTCAACCACCGCCACTTCAGATAAAGGATGTCGTTGCAGGGCCTGATGTAAACGTGAAATGACCTTTTTGGGAATATAGGTCACATCACAGGGTACGAACAGCACATAATCAGATTGTACATATGACCAGGCACTCTTCATGCCCATCAATGGTCCCTGAAAGCCGGGTTCATCGTCCTGATAAAAATCAATCGAAGGAATCATCCGTTTATAAATGGAATGATCCCGATGGCTATTGACCCAGACTTTGCTTGCCCGGGACTTCAACTGCTGATGGATTTTAATTAGCTGGATTTCATCATCAAATTTGTGCAGTAATTTATTGATGCCATTCATGCGCCGCGCTAAACCGCCGGCCAGGATCACCACCTCGGTTTCCGGATAAGACACCGTTTTCATCACTCTTCTTTTCATTCTATGTACTCCGTCTGGCAGGCTTTAATCAGGCCTCTAATTTCGGGCAAACATGAACCGCAATTTCCTCCGGCTTTCAGACATGCAGTCACCTGTTTTTCATGCGTGATATTTTTATCTTTAATGGTTTGAATAATTCTGTTCTTACCGACCTTAAAACAGCTACAGACCAATGAACCTTCACTATTTCCCATTGACATGGCCTGACCTGCCAGCAATGCTTTACGATGTAATGCACTCAGACGTTCACGTCTAAACAGGCCAGCCACCCAGTCACGATCTGGCAATAGCGCCGCTGGTGCGATATAAAAACTGGCAATTAACTGGCCATCCTGAAGCACCACACTATGACTGATATGCGCCGTTTGATCTTCGAGATTCAGCCATTCAAAGCTTTCATCATCAAAGGCTAACAGGCTCTTGATCTGCCCGGTGATGTCAGAAAAACGGCGCCGGTCTGCCAGTTCATAACGGATGGCCTGAGTGGTTTGAATTTTGCTCCACCACACCGTATTTTCAATCATGGTCTGGATCTGTTGTTCAAAGCCTTCCCGTACATACAGCACGCCCTGCCACTGAGTATAAAATGGCTTGATCATCACCGGAGTATGCTTAAATTCTGGCTCGCCGGAAATCGGGTCAACTACCGGATTAACTACTTTGCCAATCCGCGCATCGGATGCAAACTGGTCGTTCCAGTGAATCGGTGCAAAAATCTGGCCACGTCGCATATTTTGTGAAAATTGCACACGGAGTACACAACTTCCCCAAGCGGATTTCACCTCGACCAGCTCGGCATCTTTCAGGCCATATTTCAGCGCATCTTGCGGATGCAGCTCACAATAAGGCTCGGCACGATGCTGGGATAAACTGGCAGATAATCCGGTGCGGCTCATGGTGTGCCATTGATCGCGAATGCGTCCGGTATTCAGGATCAGAGGATATTCAGCAGAAATAGCATGTACCGGATCGGCTGCAATCGTCGGCACAAATCTAGCTTTGCCATCTGCATGACTAAACAGGCCTTGGCTAAATAGTTGACCAACCTGATGAACTTCTTGCTTATCCCAGACCGGCCACTGGATCGGTGCCAGATTCTGGTATTCCGCAAAACCGAGATGAGTTAAACCTTGCAGGTTGAAATAGCGAAAATTCGGTGTATCTTCACGTTGCGAAAGCGAACTATTCTGATAAGCAGATAAACGGGCATGTTCCAGAAAAATGTCATGGCTATTGTTAAAGTCAAAACCGCTAAAACCTAAGACCTGAGCCACCCCGGAAATGGCCCACCAGTCTGCTTTGGCTTCACCTGGAGCCGGCAAAAAAGCCTTTTGCCGGGAAATACGGCGCTCCGAATTGGTGACTGTGCCATCTTTTTCGCCCCAACCCAGTGCCGGTAACAGTACATCGGCATATTGCGTGGTATCGGTGTCGAGACAAATATCGGAAACCACCACAAATTCACACTTCTCCAGAGCGCGTTTAACCTGATCTGCATCGGGCAAACTCACGATCGGATTAGTGGCCATAATCCAGATGGCTTTGATTTTCCCGCTTTCCACCGCTTGAAATAAATCCACCGCTTTTAATCCGGGCTGCTGCGCGATAACCGGGCTTTGCCAGAAATCCTGCACCAGTTGCTGATGCTGCGGGTTATCCAGATCCAGATGACTGGCCAGCATATTGGCTAGTCCCCCGACTTCCCGTCCGCCCATGGCATTCGGTTGTCCAGTCATGGAAAAAGGTGCCGAACCGGGTTTGCCTATTTTTCCTGTCAATAAATGACAGTTGATAATGCTATTGGCCTTGTCTACTCCCTGAGAGGATTGGTTTACACCCATGGAAAACAGACTCATGATTTTTTCGGTCTGGGCAAATTTCTGAAAAAATAAGGTTAATTTTTCAATAGCAATACCGGTACGTTTTGCCACGCTTTCAAGCGATGACTCTGTCGAGCTGCTGGCAAGTGCCTGCTCCAGGCCTTGAGTATGCTGGGTAACAAAATCCTGATCGGTATAGCCATTTTGCTGAAGATATTGCAACAAGCCATTAAACAGCGCGACATCCAGACCTGGTAAAATGGGTAAGTGTAAATCTGCCGCTTCACAGGTTGCAGTAAAGCGTGGATCAATCACCACCACGAATAAATCCCGCTCTTCTTTGGCTTTCATGATGCGCTGATAAAGCACCGGATGGCACCAGGCGGTATTGGAACCCACCAGAACCACCATTTCTGTCTGCTCAAAATCTGTGTAGCTGGCCGGTACTAGGTCTTCGCCGAAAGCCCGTTTATGTGCTGCCACAGCAGATGACATGCACAGCCTTGAATTGGTATCAATATTGGCAGTACCAAGATAGCCCTTTACAAACTTGTTCACCACATAATAGTCTTCAGTCAAAAGCTGGCCGGAGACGTAAAAGGCGATGCTGTCACGTCCATACTGATCAATACATTGCTGAAATTTATTGGCAATACTTGAAATGGCATGATCCCAAGTGCTTATGTGCCGCTGTTCTTTTCGACCTGTCATCGGATGCAGAAGCCGGGTTTTTAGACTAAGTGTATCGGCAAGATGACTGCCTTTAATACACAACTTGCCCAAGTTCGCAGGATGCTGAACATCGCCTTCAACCTGAACCTTTTCACCCATCGGGGTTTGGCTTACGTGCGCGATGACGCCACAGCCTACTCCACAATAAGGACAGGTCGTCTGAGTAGTTTTTATTTGGGATTCAGTAGAGCTATGTAGTTCCATAACCGGAATACTATTCATTGCTGCTGTGCTCCTTAATCATCCAAATTCACGTGTTTCACCAAATCTCTGATATCTAGCTTTTACAGGTTTGATTTAAATTTTTTCTATGTCTCAAAAGCTTTAATCCTCCCCAACCCTCCTTTAATAAAGGAGGGAGATTCGCCTCTTTTTCAAAGAGGGGTTGGGAGATTGATCCGATTACCCTGCTTTCTTTAATGCAAAATCCCGACCAAAAAGCAGTTTGCTGCGGATATTACTAATCGGTGTCTGGTCTGCAATCAGTTCTGCATACCAAGCCCCATCTTCAGTATCGCCAAATAGCACAGCACCAATGACTTTGTCCTGCTGGATAATGATCCGTTTATAGATCTGACGCTTTTCATCATTTAGCACGATATCTTCAAAATCATCCTGAGGTTCGAAATTTCCGGCTGAGAAGACATCACATCCGCTAACCTTGAGTTGGGTCGGAACAGGTGGTGCCTTAAAGGTCAGTCGGCCATGTTCAGCCAGATGTGTCGCACAGATAAAGGCCTGTCCCCATAATGGCTCAACCAGTCCAAAGGTTTGGCCACGATGCTCAATACATTCACCTACCGCATAAATACTCGGGTCATAGGTTTGCATGGTGTCATTTACCAGTACTCCGCGATTACAGCGCAAGCCAGCCTTCTCAGCCAAGGTTTTATTCGGACGAATCCCGATGGCAAAAACCACCAAATCGGCATCCAGCATTGTCCCGTCTTTTAAGCGCAGTTGAGTCACGTGACCGTCAATACCGAGCAGCTCTTCGGTATTGGCTTCGGTAATGATCCGGATACCTTTGTCTTCAATTGATTTTTTCAGCATTTGACTGGCTTTCATGTCCAGCTGACGATCCATAATACGGTCCATCAGGTGCAGTACAGTTACATTCATCCCTTGCTGCTTCAGTCCATAAGCTGCTTCCAGTCCCAGCAGGCCGCCCCCAATCACGACGGCGTTTTGTTTGGTTTTGCAGTAATCCAGCATGCGGTTAACATCCTGAATATCCCGGAAGCTAATCACGCCTTCAAGTTCAGTACCTGGAATTGGTGGTACGAAAGGTTTCGAACCGGTCGCGAGGATCAGACGATCATAAGCAACGACTTCGCCTTTTTCGGTATGAACCTGCTTACGTGAACGGTCGATAGAGATGGCAGCATCTCCAGCAATGAATCGAATGCCTTTTTCGGCATACCAGTCGGCTGAATGCAGCATAATTTCGGCAAAGCTTTTCTCACCAGACAATACCGGTGACAACATGATCCGGTTGTAATTACCCCATGGCTCTTCCCCAATCACGGTCATTTCATAACGATCTGGTGCCATATCCAGCAAGTCTTCCAGACAGCGCATACCCGCCAGTCCATTCCCGACCAGTACCAGTTTTAAACGCTCTGTGTTTTGACCATTACTGGAAATATAGGTCTTTTGTGCAGTTGGGCTGATAAAGACTGTGCCGTTTTCAATTCGGGTTGGAAATACCAGTAATTTCTGATCTTGCTCTTCCAGACAACGGCCGGTCACCAGACTGAAATGCTGCTTGTAAATTGGGGATGCGACTACACGCTCACCTTGCAGATCGCCCAGAATGCCACGTGCCATGACATTGGCCAGACTAAACGGATCCTGATTGCTGAGCGCATAAACCCGCTGTTCCTGACCCACGCGAAAAATTGCAATCTGTTGATCTTCAATCAAAGCTGCAACACCAGTATTCGGGGTGATCTCATCCAGATGACAGACTTCGTACCAGTTCAGTTCGTTCATATCTTTTAAAATTGTCATTTTCATTCTCCCTGACTGTGGTGTTTAGGCTTCAACCACTGGAATACGGTTGAGATCACGTTCAGCGTCAGTCTTTGGCCGGATCTGACCACGTACAGGTGCAAACTGAATATGCGGGTCATTCTGCTCGGCTGCTTTGGCGTTGATAAAGGTTTTAAAGCGTTTGCGTACTTCTGGATCTTCAATCGCGGTGCGCCATTCATCCTGATAAGTGCCAATCACATGCTGCATACGGCTTTCCAGTTCAGCCGCAATGCCAAGCGAATCGTGCACAATGACATCTTTCAGATAATCCAGCCCACCTTCCATATTGTCACGCCATACACTGGTGCGCTGTAGACGATCCGCCGTCTGGATATAGAACATAAAGAAGCGGTCGATATATTTGATGAGTGTGGAAGTATCCAGATCTGAAGCCAGCAGTTCTGCATGGCGCGGCTTCATACCGCCATTGCCGCAGACATATAAATTCCAGCCTTTTTCCGTGGCAATCACCCCCACATCCTTACTTTGTGCTTCGGCACATTCACGGGTACAGCCGGATACGGCCATTTTGGTTTTATGCGGTGAACGCAGGCCCTTGTAACGGTTTTCCAGAAAAATCGCCAAGCCGACAGAATCATCGACGCCAAAACGGCACCAGGTACTGCCCACACAAGATTTCACGGTACGTAAGGATTTGCCGTAGGCATGTCCGGACTCGAAACCGGCATTGATCAGTTTTCCCCAGATTTCCGGTAATTGATGTACCTGCGCACCAAACATGTCAATCCGTTGTCCACCCGTGATTTTCGTATATAAGCCATAATCTTTGGCAATCTGACCGATGCTAATCAGGCCATCCGGGGTGATCTCGCCGCCTGCCACACGTGGCACAATCGAATAGGAACCATCTTTCTGGATATTGCCCAGATAATAGTCATTGCTGTCCTGCAAACCGGCATGACTTGGTTTCAGAACAAAATCATTCCAGCAGGATGCCAGAATATTGGCCACAGTCGGTTTGCAGATATCACAGCCCATCCCATGACCATGTTGCTGAATCAGGTCAGAGAAAGTCTTGATTTCATGCACGCGTACCAGGTGATACAGTTCCTGACGCGAATAGGCAAAATGTTCGCACAGGTGATTGTTCACCGTGACACCCTGACGCTGTAATTCGGATTTGAGAACCTGCGTCACCAGTGGCGCACAGCCACCGCACGCCGTTGCAGCCTGCGTGCATTTTTTCAGTGCACCCAATGAAGTTGCACCGCCATCAATGGCTGAACAGATATCAGCTTTGGAAACGTTATTACAGGAACAGATGGTCGCACTGTCAGGCAATAAATCGATGCCACTGCCACCCGATTTGGAAGTTGACTGATCAAAGCCTGGCATGATCAGGCTTTCCGGTTGCTCCGGCACAGCCAGACCATTCAGCATCATTTGTAGGAGATCGCTATACTCTTTGGCACAGCCCACCAGCACCGCGCCCAGCAGCTTGGTCCTGTCTGCTGACACCACGATTTTTTTATAAACCTGCGCGGCTTCATCAGCATAGAAATAGCTCAAGGCACCAGGTGACATGGCATGTGCGTCACCAATAGAAGCAACATCCACACCCATCAGTTTGAGCTTGGTGCTCATGTCGGCGCCAGCGAATGCATGACTCTCTTGGCCCAGTACATGTTTCGCTGCGATACGCGCCATGTCATAGCCTGGTGCAACCAGACCATAAATTTTATTGTCCCAAAGTGCACATTCACCAATGGCATAAATGTCCGGATGTGAGGTCTGGCAATAATCATTAATGATGATACCGCCTCGTTCACCGATGAGCAGACCGCTCTGCAGGGCCAGTTCATCACGTGGGCGAATGCCGGCAGAGAATAAAATGATGTCGGTTTCAAGGACTGAGCCATCGCCAAACCTCATGACATGCTGTGCAGTTTCACCATCTTCAATACTTGATGTGGCTTTCTGGGTATGAACCTTGACGCCTAAATCTTCGATTTTAGAACGCAATACCCGGCCACCCAGATCATCAATCTGCACCGCCATCAGACGCGGTGCAAATTCCACCACGTGGGTGTCTAGATTCAGATCTCGTAATGCCTTCGCTGCTTCCAGTCCGAGCAAGCCGCCACCAATCACCACACCGGTTTTTGCATTCAGGCTGGCGGCACGAATCGCGTCCAGATCTTCAATAGTACGATAGACAAAACAGTTTTGACGCTCATTGCCCGGGATTGGCGGTACAAAGGCATAAGAGCCGGTGGCAAGAATCAACTTGTCAAAACTCAGCACATCACCGTGATTAGTCGTTACCGTTTTATTCAGCTGATCCATTTCAACTGCTTTGGTATTCAGTCGTAAATCAATGCCATAGGCATCGGCGAAATCACTACGGCATAGGCTCAGATCCTTGACCGACTTGCCGCTGAAATATTCAGTCAAATGTACCCGGTCATAAGCTAAATGTGGCTCTTCTGCCAAAATGGTCAGCTCAATGTCATCACCGGCCTGTTCCAGTACAGATTCGATGAATTTATGCCCCACCATGCCATGCCCAATCATGAGAATTTTCATATCTGCACTCCAACTATTGTTTTTTTAAAGATGATAAAAAGCCGCATATCACGTCTAGGCATTGATATGTCTGCTGATTGAATATGTTGTAAATACCGCAACCCAGCGCTTTGTAATGCTGGAGGAAGGGTTGAAATGCTTGTGCGTTTTGTATTGCTGAACAACTGACCATGTCATTTATCCTGTGCTGAACGAAATACCAATCACACTCCTTGAAAGTGCAATTACGATCAGAACGGACATCGTTGGCCGTTGTTAGTATTGAAAGTCATCTTTGACGATTTAATAAATGCAGAAATCGTGCCAACTTTTCCAACAAGAAAACGCCTTATTCCAGGCAGATGATCTACCTAAATGCTTCATTTTGATCAGCTATCAGCTGAAATCCCTAAAGCTATGCACCAAATTGAACAGAAAAATAGAATTTTATGCACCAATTTAATGGCATGTTTTTTGCTTTACTCCTGCTTGAATATTCCTTAGGCCTTACTTGAAAATATTCCATGTCCAAATTACGAATTGCTCTTATTGATGATGATCTGGAGCGCGCCCAATTCATCCAGGAATCCTTACTTTCACATGATTTTCAGGTGGTGGCCTGTTTAATCCTGAATGACCTGAATATGGTACATGTTAAGGGTATTCATGCAGATGTGATCCTGCTGAATATGGATCATCCGCATCGGGATATTATTGAAAGCTGTGTCAGCCAATATGAACTTCCCACCGTGTTGTTTACCCAAAACTCCAATAAAGACACCATCAAAAGTGCCATTGATGCCGGAATCACGGCTTATATCGTCGATGGTATTGATCCCACCAAACTAGAAAGCATTCTGGAAATTTCGATTGAACAGTTCCGTAAGCATAAAAAGCTGCTAAATGATTTAAAAGAAACCCAAGACAAGCTCATTGACCGTAAAGATATCGATAAAGCTAAAGCCCTGCTCATCCAGCTACATGCCTTAACAGAAGAACAGGCTTTTGCTTTATTACGTAAAAACGCCATGAGTCACCGGATCACCATTGGTGAAATGGCCAGACGCTTACTGGATGCACAGAAGCTGTTACTGGGCCAATAAGGAAAAGCATATGTCTACACTAGAAAAAACTGAACTCAATATTGGCTATATTCCTTTGCTTGATTGTGTCGCCATTCTCTGGGCAGAAAAACAGGGCTACTTTGCCGAACAGGGATTAAAAATCAATTTAATCCGTGAAGCCTCCTGGTCAAGTTTGCGTGACCGTCTGGCCTATGGCTTTCTGGATGCTGCACATTGTCTGTCCGCCATGTTGCCCGCTGCTGCCCTGGGCACAGACCAGTTACAGGTGGCTTTGCAAACCCCTCTAGTACTGAGCGTGAATCAGGCTTTTATTAGCCTGCGCCAAGATCTGTGTTATGAACTCGGTATCCATCCAAGGGATGATGAACAGAGTACCTCAAAGAAACTGGTACAAGCTTTACAACAGAATCATTCCATCAATCTGGCCTATGTCTATAAATATTCGATTCACCATTACTGCTTAAAAGAATGGCTGGCGCTGACTGATCTACAACTGGCCAAGAATATCCAGCTGATGACATCTCCACCGCCTTTCATGGTGAAAGGAATCTCGGAACAGGTATTCGATGGTTTTTGCGTGGGAGAACCCTGGAATATTCAGGCCAAACTTGAAGGCTATAGCTTTATCGTTGCGGCGAGCCAGAATGTCATTCCAAAAGTTGCCGATAAAGTTTTGGCCATGACTCAGGAATGGGCAGAACAGCATCCATTTACTGTAGAGGCAGTGGTCAAGGCAGTACAAAAAGCGCAGAATGATTTAAAGCAGCGCAGTGATTTATCAGAAGTATGGGACATGCTGGTGGATTATCAGATTATTCAGTTTGGATGTTCCGCCCAGCGGCATGTCTATGACTTTCACAAGATCAAGAATATCATCCGGAATTTTGTTGGGGAAAGTGCCGAACCGAAAGTCGATGATTTTATCTGGCTCCTGCAGCAGATGCAGAAATGGGAAAATCTTGATCTGTCAGTGGATGATCAGCTACAGATTGCGCAATCCTGTATTTATCAACAAGAAGCTAGCACTGTTTAATACTTTGTATATTCCCATAAAAAAGACCCGGGAAAATTTCGGGTCTTTTTATTTAACGTTTTATTTAGCTTAATGCTTGCTGTAAATCCAGTTGCATGAATTTCTGCAAGGACAATTTTCCAGCAATAATCTGATTGATGAATTGTGACATTTCATCATACAAAGCCTCATAAAGCTGCGGTTCCAACGCCATATGCTTTAATTGAATCTGCAAATGCATCAAAAGTTCCTGCTGCTCGCATTCACCCTGCTCTAGGGCATAGACATAACCGAGCACTGCGCCTTTTAAAACAGCATCAAATGGCAAGCTATATTTAAGCAAGGTGGCCAATGATCCCATAACACGCTCATTGTGCTCAAGTTTTCTTAAGGGCTCACGACCTACACGAGCGCATGGATCCTGATAGGCATTGGCACAGGATTCACTAAAGCTTTGAGTCAGACGTTCAAGGTCTGAGGCATGTTTTGGAATCTGGTAGCAGAGGCCATGCTTCACCTGAGCTAAGGACTGGTGCATAAATTTTCTGACTATATGATCAGACATGGCAATACCAATAGTCTGATGTCCCCGCAGACTGGCATACCAGGCCATCATCGCATGCACGCCATTCCATAAGCGGTTTTTAATCAGCTGGATATTGGCAATATCATCCACCAGAATCATCTGCCGCATTTTCGCCAGTAACGGACTGTTATTTTCCACATAAATCGGCATATCCGTTTCAGCGTTAAACAGAATCAGATCCATAGACTGCAGGATATGACTCGGCTGGAAATTACGGCGCAGGTCTTCAATATATAGCCCAGCCTGATGTTCCTGTTCTGTATTCAGTGCCGTAGCATCATCCAGATCAACTACGGACAGATCTTCATCCAGCTGATACTGCTTGAACATGTTGTATTTGATACGCAGCTGACGATACAGTTTCTGGTCTGACAGCTTGCACACCATACGGTTGACCACGGTGTCACAGAAATAATGCTGATCCATAATTTTCTGGGCGGTCTGTTCATCAGTAATCATTCGCAGACTATTCAGAATCTGCTGCATCACCTGTTGTTTAGCACCGATTTTATTCAGGATAATTAAAACTGTCAGTGGCTGATCCTGCTGCTCATAAGCCAGATAACGTGCGTATAAGCCCTGTGCAATGACCTCCGCTTCAGAAACCAGTGCTTCCTCAGGTACGCAGACTGCTACAAGACTGGATTCAATATACATGTTCTGCATCTGTTCCAGATCATGCGCATCAATTACGCTCATATTTTCAATACGCTGGTCAAAAGAATTCTGGCCATAGCGAATGCAGTAAGTGCCAAAAGCATTAACGCTAGATTGATACAGCGGATTACGTGTCGAAGCAATAATTTTGCGCGGACGAGTGTATCCATCCCAGTGGGATAATACCTGAGCCAGATAACCGCCCCCAATTGCACCAAAACCGTGAATCCCGACAGTCAGCTGATTGAGTGTTTGCGGAAAAGCGGTTTCCAGTTCCGGCATGTCCAGAACCGGAACAAACTGGTTCAGTTCTCCCAAAAAATCTTCGACCGTTTCATAATAATACTGGGCTTGTGCCAGCATGGACTCGTTCGGTATTTTGATATCCTTGAACAGCACCGTCATACCACCTGCATCATAGGCAGAACGCAAACCATTTTCAGAATCTTCAAACATCAGGCACTGGGCCGGGCTTAAATTGATTTTTTCGGCTGCACTGATAAAAATTTCCGGATGAGGTTTCCCCTGTCTAATCTCATCGCCACACACCAGTACATCAAAAAACTTATAGACATTGGCATTGATCAGATATTCTTCTGCGATCGCACGGCGACTTGAAGTCGCTACCGCCATTTTCAGGCCTGCCTTGCGTAGGCGTTCCAATACCTGCAATAACCCCTTTTTAATGGGAACACCGTGATGACGTACATGTTCCAGTTCCAGCACATCAGCACGCTGGCGAATCTCGGCATAGGGCACATCCTGTCCATAACGCTCTTTGGCTAGCTGCTCTGCACTACGGGCACTGAGGCCCAAACACTGAATTAAATAACTTTCAGAAAATTCGACACCAATCAGCTCACGTGAAGCTTGCTGCAAGGTTTGAAAGCGCAAGCGTTCCGTATCGAACATGGTTCCATCCATATCGAAAATAGCGCCATGTACGATTTGATTTTTAAACTCTAACATTGCTCCCCTTTTTATAATTCAATGAGTTAAGAAGTGAGCAATACCTTAAAGAAAAGCTGGGTCGAATTAAACCGATGTAAAGATATGAAATAGTTTTGATTATAAAACAACCAATAAAGACTAAAATTCTATGTTTTATGTTTACATATGTAATCAAAGTGTTAACTTAAGTAACTTATCATCCCTGTTTTTCGTTTTAAATTTTCTTTTGAAATATAAGAATATTTTAATATTTTGGCTGTTCCCACCCATCATGGCATTCATTTTGCTTATTCAGTATTACGTTTTATAAAATTTGTAATATTGAGGGGCAACACTATGAGTTACGTTGCACGTGAACTCAGTCAAAGAAATAAACTGCTACTTGGCTTGGGGTCTTTTTTAATACCAATTCTGATTTGGTGTGCGGTCAGCTATTTGCCATTTATCTGGCATCCACAGGTCGAGATTACCAATCCCGGTAGTGTGAGCTATTTACAGGTCAATAGCCGGATTGATAAAGACGTGTTTTTTTCCGCTGCCCAATCCGCAGTGGATCAGGGTCTGGCCCCACCTCAAGGCATCCTGGTCAATCCCATCTATTTGCCAGCACCGCATCAAGTGGCAATTGCATTAGTAACCGCGTTTACCACCCCTCCTGTTCAACCGAATGCACCCTGGTTTTATGAAAGCCTGTGGCACAGTATCAAGTTGGTCTTTACTGCATTCTTTATTTCTTGCCTGATTGGCATTCCACTCGGAATTTTATGTGGCTTTTCCAAGAAAATTTCCCTGTTAACAGAACCTTTTGTCGAGTTCTTCCGTTACTTGCCTGCTCCGGCTTTTGGCGCACTTGCCGTTGCAATATTGGGAATCAATGACGCACCTAAAATAGCCATTATTGTGATTGGAACCCTGTTCCAGATGATTCTGCTGATTGCCAATACTACTCGTCTGGTCGATCGCAGCCTGATTGAAGCCGGTTTTACTTTGGGTACAACGAAACTGAAAAGCCTGTTTCATGTGGTGATTCCAGCGGCTATGCCAGAGATTTACCGTAATCTGCGCGTGTTGCTGGGTTGGGCATGGACGTACCTGATCGTGGCTGAACTGATCGGCAGCACCTCCGGAATTACCTGGTTCATTACCCAGCAAGCCCGCTATCAGAACTTTCCCAATGTCTTTGCCGCGATCCTGATTATCGGGGTGATTGGTCTGCTGTGTGACGTGATTTTAATGAAACTGGGACAACGCTTATTTAAATGGAAACCGGGAGCTAACTGATGCAAAACACTGAATTTAATACCCGCGAATACTTTGACAAGATTTATAGCCGTCCGGTGATTCTGGAAGCAAAGCAATTGACGCAAAAATTCAGTCATGGCAAAACCGAACGTACGGTTTTAAATACACTCAATTTGAAAATTCATAAGCGGGAGTTCATCTGTGTGATTGGGCCTTCCGGTTGCGGCAAGTCAACCTTTAGCCGTGTAGTCGCCGGTCTGGATCCTTATAGCAGTGGTGAGATTCTGGTGGATGGCCAGCCGATTACCGGCCCAAGTCCGGAACGTGGCATGGTGTTTCAGGGCTATACCCTGTTTCCATGGAAAACCGTCAAGGAAAATGTCATGTTTGGTCCGCGCATGAAAGGCCAAAGTAGTGCAGCAGCAGAAGCACAGGCACGTGAATGGATCAATATCATTGGTCTGGAAAAGTATGAAAACCAGTATCCGCATGAGCTGTCTGGCGGGATGAAACAGCGTGTCGCGATTGCCCGGGCTTTGGTCAATGAACCGAAAATCCTGTTGATGGATGAACCTTTTGGGGCACTTGATCCGCATACCCGGCAAAAAATGCAGCGTCACCTGATGGACCTATGGCAAAACATTGATATCACCATCATTTTTGTGACCCACGATATGGATGAAGCCATTTTACTGGCCGACCGGATTGTTGCACTGAAAGCCAATCCGGGTGAAATCAAGGAAATTATCGAAGTTGATCTACCTCGTCCACGCCATCCAGACGTCATGCTTAGTCCTGAATTTAAACAGTTAAGACAACGTGTCGATTATCTGGTGCATGCTGAAGAAGACGAACTGGATCCGGCACTGGCAGAACTGCCGGTCATTCCGCGTATGACCAAAGTCAGCAGCAATAAATAATCTTATCCAAAATGCTTTTGGGACGACCCGAAGGTTTTAATCGCTGTGTTGGACGACCAACATTAGAGGTGATTGTCATGCAAGCGCAATATGTACTCCCACTGGTTGATATTTCAAAATTACAAAGTCCGGATTTAGCCGATCGTATTGAAGTTGCTCATGCTCTGGATCATGCCTGTAAAGAAGTCGGATTTCTTTATCTGCAAGGTAGCCAGTTTAATTTTGATTACGCCAAAGCTCTGATTGAAATGGCCCAGTCCTATTTTTCTCAGGATCTGAGCACCAAAATGCAGCACTATATTGGTAAATCAAAAAACCATAGTGGCTATGTGCCGATTGGCGAAGAACAGTTTGCCGGCAACAGTTATGATTTAAAAGAAGCCTATGATGTCAATTATGATTATCAGGGTACACAAAAAAAATGTCCTTTACTTGGCCCTACCTTATGGCCAGACCATCCGGATTTCAAGTCTATTGTCAGCCAATACTACAGCCATCTGCGTGAGATCAGCCGGCAGGTTTTTTCTGCCTTTGCACTGGCATTGGGCGTTCGTGAGGACTTTTTTGAAAGCAAAATTACTGATGCACCAAGTCAGCTACGCTTGATTCATTATCCCTATAATCCGGAAGTGCAAGATGCCGAAGGCATTGGCGCACATACCGATTACGAATGCTTTACCCTGCTGTTACCCACCGCACCCGGCTTACAGGTTTTGAATAAAGCAGGCGAATGGATCGACATTCCACTGATTGAAAACACACTGGTGATGAATATCGGTGACATGATGGAAATTCTGTCAAATGGTAAATATCTCGCCACCAAGCACCGCGTGAAAAAGGTCTCGGAAGAACGTTATTCGTTCCCGCTATTTTGCGCCTGCAATTATGACACCGTGATTGAACCGGTTATTCCCACTGAAAATTCCAAATATTCTGCCCTGATCGGGGGTGAGCATCTGTTTAATCAGACCGCCCAGACCTTTCAATATTTAAAACAGCGCGTTGCTAGCGGTGAACTGATCTTAAAAAATGCTGTACCACTTTCCTCTTTTGGACTTGAAGAACAGGCGGAGACAGCATCATGAATCTGTTTGAAGTAATTAAAAGCTTAAAGCCTGTGACTTTTCAGCCAGAGATTATTCCAGGCTTTTTATATGGGGCATTTCGGCGTAAAAGCATCAGTTTTTATAATGGCCTGACCGATGAAAACACCATTGTGTACTGGTTTCAGTCGCGCAGTTTTACCATTGATCTTCGTCTAAAAAGCCAGACAGGAACTGCTGTTCAGGAGCGCCAAGGCTGGATTGGCAATACACTTTGGGATAACGCCAGCCAACTCTTGTCCTGGGAAGTGAAAGACTACGCCAATTACCAGAATCATGTGCAGTGGCCGGAACCAGCCAGGTTGCATGCAATTGGCAACTGCATTCTGGAATTTTCTCCAAGTAATGTCTATGTCGAAGACTGGCGCCAGCAGGTGCAATACGGTTTATTTTTAGGCATGCGTCTTCAGTCTGCACTTGATGTTCAATCTGGTCAAACACTGGAAATGGATGGTGGCCTGATTATTTGTGCTGATCATATTGCCTATGCGCTGACGCGTTTGCCTGAAGTGCAAAGTGCAGTAGCTCAAATGGACTTGAAAGCTGTTGATCCGACCGTGTTTGCCTTGTTGGAAAGTTTTGAGGTTTCTATCGGGACTGATGGTCAAGCTAAAACTTACAGCACCCGCAGCAGTGAGACAGGCAAAGCCTTTAACCTGGAAAATTTTGAAGTTCTCAATGAAAGCAGTCTGGTTCAGCATGTCATTTTAGATGATCGTCAAATCGACCTGATTTTTGAGCTGGATATATACCAGCCGGATTACCAATTTCAATATGCCACCCCCACGACTACACAAGCTGAAAGCTGGCTGAAGTCAGAACAGGATCACCTGATGCAGCATGCAGCACGGGTGTTATAGGGAGAAATATGTCTTTTTTATATCTTTCGATTGCCATTATTGCAGAAGTCATTGCCACTTCTGCATTGAAAGCTTCCAATGGTTTTAGCGTGCTCTGGCCTTCACTTGCCACAATTGCCGGTTATGCCGTTGCCCTGTTTTTCCTGTCACTGACCATGAAAACCATTCCGATGGGCATTGCCTATGCAATCTGGTCTGGTGCCGGCATTATCCTGATTTCAACGGTTGGCCTCTTGGTGTTTAAACAGCAACTGGATCTTCCCGCGCTGATCGGACTGGCGTTTATGATCATTGGCATTATTTTTATCAATGTCTTTTCCAAAAGTACGCAGCTTTAATTTTTTAATATTCATCTGATAGTAAAAAATCCCCAGACCGGGGATTTTTTATGCACGAGATCAGGCTTTATTGCAGCTCTTGTACTAGCGTTGGAACAATCACGCCGTCCACGTTCATTTCAGTCGTATAAATGCCGTTGGCCACATTGAACTTGTTCACATGATAGCTGGAACCATAGATCGAGTCGAAACCATCACCTTTGGTAAAGACTTTCTTGTTGGCGGCCAGATCCAGTAAATGTGTGCCATCAATGAACTGCATATAGGTTTTCGCATCGACACCGACACGTTTGGACATGATCTGTGCAGCATCTTCACGAGTCGCCGGGTCATTGATGTATTTGACAGTTTTATCCCAAACCTGAATCACCTTTTTCCATTGCTCTTTATTGGCTTCTAGATGGGCAGGATTCACGGTCAAGGTATCGTAAATTAATCCCGGCTTGTCTTTAGAAGTAAAAATAATCTTGGAACCGGCCACTGCAGATAGAGCCTGATTTGCCACTGGCTGCCATACCGCAATCGCATCAATATCGGGAGTGGCAAAAACCTGTGGCAATTCATTGGTCATGGTATTGACCAGTTTGACCTCATTCAGTTTAACCTTGGCATCATCCAGTGCAGTGGACAGCAATAAGTGATCGACCAGACCTTTTTCAGTTGCAACCGTTTTACCGCGCAGATCCTGAATCGAATTAATGCCATTCTTGGCAATAATTACGTCATTTCCAGCTGAATAATCGGTCGCCATGATCATCACACCCTTGGTACCGCCGGAGCCAGTGACCAGATTATCACCATTGGTGACCAGTACGGCGTCCAGCTGATTCGCTGCGAATGCAGAGAGTGAAGCAGAATAGTCGAACCATTTAAAATCGGCATTAACTCCGGCATCTTCCAGCCAGCCTTTTTCAATCGCCACTTGCCAGGCCACAAATCCCGGCCAGTCACTATAACCAATCCGGATGGGCTGAGTATTCACACTCCCTGCTGCCTTGGCATTTGGTTCAGGTACTTTAGCGGTATTGTCACAGCCACTAGAAAGGATTGCAGACAGTACGGAAACGGACATCAGTGCTTTTTTGATCATTTTGCGACTTCCCCTATGCATTCACATTTAAATTTGGTATTTGAAAGTTGTTTAGATTTCATAAATTCGCGCCAGCCACCGAAATGACTGATATCTGTAGCATCTTCAAGTGCATAGCCTTCACAGATAAAGCCTTTGACCCATGTGCCATCAATCAGCTGGACATTACCGATCCCCAAAGGTGCCGGAACTTCTGCAACAATGTCCCCGAACAGTGCACGCGGAATGTCCCAGACTTCGACTTCAATTGAACAACCTTTCGCGTTGTATTGCAGGCCAGGTTTTGGCGGTGTGGTATTTTTTAAAGCGTAGAGTTTGTAATGCGAAGCAGTCCGGGTCTGCTTGATCAGGGTGCCGCCACGTGTGGTCAGCTGAAAATTCAGCGGCATTCCGGTCAGATGTGCACCGACGACAGCCAGTTTGACGCTGTGACTCGATGAGATTTCAGTTGTTTTTTCATACAGGCGTTCAGATGTGCCTAACTTTAACTGGCTTGCCTGCTGCCATTTTTGCCCGAACTTGGCCAGTGCTTCATCCATCCAGGCCGGCGCAATAAAGGTCACACCCGTTGGAAGACCATCAGCACGAATGCTATTTGGTAGCGCCAAAGCCGAAAGATCGGCAAAATTGACAAAATTGGTATAAGCGCCCATGTGGCTGTTTTTTACCAGAGGATCGGCTTCTACTTCTGCAATGCGATAAATGGTGGGTGCAGTAGGCACCATCAAGGCATCATAATCTGCCAGTGTATTTTGAATAACACGGCTCAGGTGGGCACGTTCATATTCATCCTGCATGACATCGACCGCATTGAACCGGTCTGCCTGCGCAATAATCTGGCCAATTACCGGATGGGTCTGCTCGCGTTGCACCATTTTTTCCACGGCACTGGTACGTTCAGCCACCCAAGAGCGGTTATACAAGGCCGCTGCCAGTTGTTGAAATGGAGCAAAATCAATCGGCTCAACCATATAACCCAAGCTTTGTACACGTGCGATCGCTAGATTAAACGCTTTTTCAGTTTCAGCATCGCCATAAAATTCGAGTGTATCCGGAATGGCAATTTTCCCTTTTGAAAATTGGCTCGGTTCATTCTGAGGATGCATTCTGGAATAATCATCGCTGGCATCATAGCCTTGCATGACTTGCGCCACCTGCCAGGCATCATCCACCGTTAAGGCAAAAATCGAAATCACATCGATGGTACGACAAGCCGGAATCAGGCCTGTAGTCGAGAACCAGCCTTTGGTTGGTTTGAGTCCGACAATGTTATTATGCCCTGCCGGTACACGTCCTGAACCTGCAGTATCTGTACCCAGTGAAAATGGCACTAATCCGTTTGCGACGACTACACTGGAACCCGAACTCGAGCCGCCACTGATATATTCAGGATTAAAGCTGTTCTTTACCGCGCCGTATGGGGAGCGCACACCAACCAGACCCGTCGCAAACTGATCCAGATTGGTTTTACCCACGACAATCGCGCCGGCAGCTTTTAATTTGGCTACTGCGGTTGCATCGGAAGTTGCCAGATAAGCTACCTCTTTACATGCTGCTGTGGTATAGAACCCTGCAACATCAATATTGTCCTTGACTGCAAATGGCACCCCATAAAGTGGCAAGCTTGCACTATCTGCACCAGTCAATGCATCAATTTGTGCCTGTAATTGTGCTGCTGTTGCAATTGAAATCCAGGCATGATCGTCATTATTCAATCCGGCAACATACTCAATCAGGTCACTAAGCTGGATATTGTTATTCTGGTAGGCGTGTTGCCAGTCCTGTACAGTCCATAAGTTGTGCACAGCTGTTCTCCTTAAGTGTGTTCGGTATTTTGTGGAATAGGCGGCATGACGGCATCCATCAGTTCGAGATGCCCTTTAATCACGCCTTTCAGTGCAATAAATTGTTCGCTAATTTCTTTCAGATCACTGCTCGCGCCCTGCATCAGCATGACTTGCAGGATTTTTTCATCATCCAGCTGGATATGAAGTGAGTTGATCACTTGTGCCAGATACTGCTGCTGCAGATCGACCAGCTGACTGCGTAGCGGTTTCAGGCTGACGTCATAGAGCAAGGTGAGTGTGCCGACCATAACTTCATCGCGAATCACCAGATCATCAATCAAGTGGCGGTTAATCATGTCGACAATGGCCTGCGAGCGGCTTTCATAGTGCTGCTCGACAATTTTTTGATCCATTGCCTGTAAGGTTGTTTCTGGCACGGTAATACTGATCCGTGCCAATTTTTGTTTAGGCACGATGTTGATCCTTGGGTTGATATTGGGAAGACTGTTTAATGTGAAAGCCTGCGCGTACGCTGAGCAGCTCAACCAAAAAGTGAAGCCATGGATGCATTTTTTTATTTGATGTCGGATTGTTCATGTGCATCTCCTGTAAATATTACAAAACCAAAATTTCGTATTACTTAGGAAAATGCAGAAAACGTGCCAATTTTTAGTTATTTGGATAAGGTGAATAAACTTACATAAAAGGGCAAAAAAAAGCCCCATAACAGTGAGATGGGGCTTGTTCTAAAGCAAAAGTAAGTTTTGTATTTCACCGGTTTATTCCATTTTGATTGCTCATGTCCTTGCTATTCTTTTTATACATGAATGGTTAACCGATGTTTGTGCTTATGAGTGATCAAGTGTATTGCTCTCCTCTATTTATGTTGTATATAAATAAATGCATTAAGCGTGCCACAATATAAAATAGAATAGATTTAAGCAGAATACTTTTAAAATCGATCACATACATATATAAACCAGAATAAGGATGATTTAATTTTATTAAGTGCGGCTAAAAAATAGCCCATTTTGCACCATTGGGGTTCGAGAGTGCATCAAAGTGTGGCTGAAGGATGTTCAACAATGGCAAGTACTTCTAGGATGATTTTTACATCTTTTTATAAATGGTATCTCTACGGTCTACGTCGAGCACTAACACCACAATTTTTGAATCAATAACTTGATACACCAAACGATAGCCTGCTGACTTGAGTTTTACTTTATATAGAGCGGATGAGCCACTTAGTTTACTTTTTTAACTTTAGAAATATTTCACCTTAATACAACCCTATATTTCAATATGCTAATATTAGCTATATCTATCAATTAATTAGAAAATACTATGGCAGAAAATTTTAGTTATAAACGTTTAGAGGTCATTTCTGTTTTATACAAGTCTTGGGATGAAATTGATACAAAACTTAGGTTAAAAGGTGGATCGATTGATCGCTATAGTTTTTGCTTTATTTATGCTCAAAAACCGCCTAAGACTAAAGGTATTTCCAATAGTATTTACACATTCCCTATGTTTAATTGTGGGTATTTTATTTATACGCCTAAAAATATTTGGTTATTTTATAGTCGATCCAACATTTCCTCTAGATCGAATATGTATGAAAAAGCTATATCACTGAAAATTAAATTTTTAACAAAATTGAAAGAGGTTATAGCAAATTTTCATAATAATGAAACCGCAAATATATTTGAAAAAGATACGAATAAAATCCTGAAAACACCATTTAAATCAACGGAAATTCTTATTTATACCATTCCAGCAATATCAACAATATCTGCGATACTAGAAGGAACTTTAAGGGAAATATTAGCGAAATATTTTCAAAATGAAATTAACTACTATGTTGACCAAGGTATTAAAGAAGGAAGATCTAAACACAATAATTATCAGAAGATGCTTGTTGCAAAACAATGGAATATAGAATCTGTTAGTTCATTTAAAAAACTTTTAGATGAGTATTCCATTATATTTGAACTCAGCATTTCCTCATTGATGGATAAAGAAATTATAAACATAATTAATTCTTTATTCACACTCAGAAACATTTTTGCCCATGGAACAAGTATTGTAACTACGAATCGGCCTGTAATAGACGATGATTATTTCAAGAATTGGAATCAAAGAGTTAATGATTTACAGAAAGTTTTAAAAAAATATTTTGGTTCAGACGATTTTTATTTGAATATATCAGATATTCGAATTAGTAGTTTCTATATGGGATACACAAGAATATTTCTACTCAAAATAATTGATTTTGTTGCTAATTATGATAATTCAGGTCAAAAAACGATCAGTAACATTAATTTTATTAATACTTTAAAATCTGAAAGATATCTTAACTACAAATATGATGAATACTTTTTAAAGATGTTTTGATGTAGCTAAGAGCATCCAAGCTTTTTACTTAGTTAAAAGCTTGGATGTCTAAGAGGTTAAATCATGCCACTGGCGCCAACGTAAACAACACCTGCCCCGTTTTCACCGTTTGCCCTTTTTCAATCGTAATCGCATCGACACGCATACGCTCAGGCGCAATAATTGGAATCTCAATCTTCATCGCTTCAATCACAGCTAAAGTTGCACCTTCTTCCACAATATCCCCCGACTGACATTCAATTTTCCAAATTGAACCCGGCATATGCGATTCCACCGCACAGCCACCTTCAGGCACTTCTACACCTTCACCATCATCCACCGCATCTAGGCTTTCAGACACATATTCTGCAAGCCCTGCTTCATGCCAACGTTTACGTTCAGCATCAAAGTTGGCTTGTTGCACCGCTTTAAATGCAGAAATGGATGCTTGGTTTTCAGTTAAGAAATCATTGTATTCTTTGAGGTTGAGTACACCTTCTTCAATACGCAGTTTTAAACGCCCTGCTTTAAAGTCCTCACGCATTTGCATGAGTTCAGCTTCAGACACTTCATAAAACTTAATCTGGTCAAAGAAACGCAATAACCACGGCATACCTTGTTCAAAGTCTGGGTTTTTACGGTAGCGTGACCACATTTGCGAGGTACGACCGACAAACTGATAACCGCCCGGACCTTCCATACCGTATACGCACATATACGCACCGCCAATACCGACAGCATTTTCAGGTGTCCACGTACGCGCAGGGTTATATTTGGTGGTGACTAAACGCTGACGCGGATCAAGTGGCGTTGCCACAGGCGCACCCAAATACACATCGCCCAAGCCCATGACCAAATAACTCGCGTTATAAACCACGTCTTTCACGGCTTGTTTGTCTTTTAAACCATTAATACGACGGATAAATTCGATATTGTCCGGACACCACGGTGCATCAGGGCGCACGGTTTGCATATAACGTTCGGTTGCAAGTTGGGTCTGTGAATCTTCCCACGCAAGCGGTAAATACACAGTACGTGATGGCACTTGCATCTCGGTGACATCAGGCAGTTGCTCTTCAGCGACTTGAAGCATACGCAGTAACTCAATCTGATCGAGCTGAGTCGAATCAAAATGAATTTGTAGCGAACGAATACCCGGTGTCAGGTCAATAATGCCTTGAATGTGTTGATCTTTCACCCATTGCATCAGTGCATGAATACGGAAACGCAAGTTTAAATCTAAAACCAGTTCGCCATATTCCACCAACATATAGTTGTTTCCGGCAGGACGATACACCACATCAGGCGTGCCATTTTGACCTTTTAAGGTATCTAAAATGGCAGATTTCAACGTGCTGATTTCAGGATAGAACGATTCATCAAAAGTGACAGCTTGCGTATCTTGAGCATTTAATTGCGCATGATATTTTTCATTCAGCAATTTCGCTTGATGGTAACTCACAGGCACAAATTTGACTTTATCGCCTGCTTTGAGTTGACCGAGTTTCCACAGCTCAGAATTGATCACTACCGCAGGACACACGAAACCACCGAGGCTTGGACCATCTGGACCGAGAATAATTGGCATATCACCGGTGAAATCAATCGCACCAATCGCATAGGCATTGTCATGAATATTGGATGGATGCAGACCTGCTTCACCACCGTCCTGACGAGCCCATTCAGGTTTTGGTCCAATCAAACGGATACCGGTACGGCTTGAGTTAAAGTGAATTTCAAACTCGTTGGCAAAGAAGGTATCAATGTCGTTTTTGGTAAAGAAATCCGGCGCACCATGTGGACCATACATCACCGCAATTTCCCAAGAGTTTGAGAATGCAGGGATTTGATCTTCTATTAATGCTTTGACGTCATCGGATGTAAATGCCGTGATTGGAAGCATATCTCCAATCAGTAAATTACGCCCTGCATGACCGCCAAACTGACCCAAGGTAAAAGTCGCTTGTGAGCCTAAATATTCAGGCACATTCAGACCACCTTTAATCCCGATATAAGTACGGCAACCTGTGGCGATCTTGCCACATTTCAGCATCTGACCTTTACGCACATTCACAGTTTGCCACATCGGGACAGACACACCATCCAAAGTCGATGGCATATCGCCACCTGCTAATACAATTTGGCTATCGCAATGGAATTTTAAGCTTGGACCTTGCAAAGTACATTCAAGCCCTGCGGTATTGGGTGCATTGCCTAACAATTGGTTCGCGACATTTAAAGACAGCGGATCAATCGCACCTGATGGTGGCACACCAACATCCCAATAGCCCAAACGACCTGTGACATCTTGCACGGCAGTTTGAATGCCCGCTTGTAAGACTTCAATTTTTTGGGTTTTCCATTCAAAGGTATTTAAAAAGCGCGTGGTCTGTGTACCGGCTTTAAATACATCGCAGTCGATAATGTTTTGTAGATATTCAAGGTTGGTTTCAATGCCTGCCACTTGGGTTTTAGCCAGTGTATCGGTCATGGCTTGAATCGCAGACTCACGATCATCCGCAGTCACAATGATTTTGGCAATCATCGGATCATAGAAAGATGAAACGTTTGAACCAGTCTCTACCCAAGTTTCATTACGCGCATTGTCATCAAATTCTACGTGAGTTAATAACCCTGCACTTGGTTGGAAGTTTTTGATTGGGTCTTCAGCATAGAGACGCACCTGAATCGAATGCCCTTTGGATTCAAGTTTTGATGTCGGTGCAACCCAATCACCACTTCCTAAAGTCACCATCCATTCAACCAAGTCCACACCAAAGACTTGCTCGGTGACACCATGTTCCACTTGTAGACGGGTATTCACTTCCAAGAAATAGAATTCTTGCGTGTCGGTATCCATCACAAATTCCACGGTACCTGCCGAGCGGTAATTCACCGATTGCATCAATTGAATTGCGACATTTTGAATATAGGCACGTTGCGTATCGTTTAAGTGTGGCGCAGGCGTTTCCTCAATCACTTTCTGGTTACGACGTTGCACCGAACAATCACGCTCACCGAGTGCTAGGATTAAGCCATTGCCATCACCAAAAATTTGCACTTCGATATGACGGGCATTTTGTACGAATTTTTCGAGGTATAAACCTGCATCTTTAAAGTTGGCTTGCGCTAAATACGACACGGTTGCGTAGGCATCTTTCAGCTCTTCCGCATTCCAGACCAAGCGCATGCCGATGCCACCACCACCTGCTGTACTTTTCAGCATCACAGGATAGCCAATACGTTCCGCTTCAAGCAGTGCTTCAGCTTCATCAGCCAATAACTGACTACCCGGAAGTAACGGTACATTGGCTTGAATTGCAAGCTCACGTGCCGTGTGTTTTAAACCAAAGGCTTTCATCTGTTCCGCATTTGGTCCTAAGAACACAATGCCTTGTGCTTCACACAGATTACAGAATTCTGCATTTTCAGAGAGGAATCCATAACCCGGATGAATCGCTTGCGCACCGGTTTGTTTAGCAACTTCTAAAATTTTATCGACATTGAGATAGCTTTGGCTAGCAGGTGCATCACCAATAAAGACCGCTTCATCGGCTAAAGTGACATGCAATGAATCACGATCCGCTTCTGAATAGACAGCAACCGATTGAATGCCTAATTTTTTAAGGGTACGAATGACACGACATGCAATTGCACCACGGTTGGCGATGAGTACTTTATTAAACATGGCTTACTCCTCGCCTTCGCGGACAATCAGTTGAATTTTAGTTGGGTTATAGGCATTGCATGGGTTATTCAATTGTGGGCAGTTCGAGATCAGCACAATTAAATCCATCTCGGCTTTGATTTCCACATATTTACCCGGTGCAGAAATACCATCATCAAATTTTAGGTGACCGTCCGAAGTTACAGGCACATTCATAAAGAAGTTAATGTTTGGACCAATATGGCGCACGTTTAAGCCATGCTTTTTAGCAATTGGATGCTGTGACAGTGCAATCATGAAATTGTTACGGCAACTGTGCATTGGGTATTTGTCATGGGCATAACGTACGGTATTACTTTCACATGAACATGCACCGCCTAAAGTGTCATGGCGACCGCAATTGTCATCATTAATGGTGGCGATTTTATTGCCAAAGTTAGTATATAAAGTTGTGCCTTTTTCGAGATAAATTTGACGGTTCATCGCCAAAGTATCGGTTGCGCTATAACGCTCTTCAGGGTTATGTGCGGAAATAAATAAGGTATCCACCGCCTGATTGCCTTCTAGATCCACGATGCGGAAATACTGGCCTTTTTTGACTTCGCACATCCACGCTTCACCGGCAGGACAAACTTCGCTGAGTACTGATTTTTCTAGGTTTACTAATGCAGTCATGATTATTCCCCTTAAGCAGTTAAAGCGTAGTAGCGGTTATTATTTTGGAACGCACGCTGATTTTGCGGGCATGAATCACGGCAGACATCGGTGTCGCCTAAAGGAAGTGCTTTAAACAGTGAGAGTTGAATATCAGCGGGTACATATTCAGATGAGTTATCTAAGGCATGCGGTGCGCTAGATAAAAACACCAAACAATCCATTTCAAAGCGCAGTTCAATCACTTGATCGGTATTGTCAGACTTCACATAAGACAAGTTGCCGTTGTCATCCGGTTGAACTTTTGAGAAGAGGTTTAAAGTATTGCTTAAGTCCGTAGCCGATAAACCAAACTTGGTCATCTCTAAAAGCAGACTGTCTTTGCCATTGCGGTACATATCGTTACGGGCATCCTGGAAGGTCTTCGTGCCAAACTGTGCTTCAATTTGCGGTGCGGTACTTGGTGCACAAAAAGCATCATTCCAACCGTGGTCATCTTTGACAATTGACACCATCGCACGACCCAAATCTGACGCCAAAATGTGCCCTGTACTTAAAAATGCGCTGTGTTGACCTTTAAGGCTGTCTGGCATGTTATAGGCTTCAAGCTTGTCTTCACTATTCACACAAAACAGTGAAACATTGGTATTTGCGCCCAAGGATTTGAGTTGTAAAACTGCGCCACGTTGAATGCGCGCTGACCAGTGATGGCCACCCGGTAAAAGTTCAGTCCAAAGTGCGGAATCTTCGTGATAAGTAGTTGTGCTCATAACAGCCTCTGCATCTAACTTGTACGGTTTACCTCCCGGGCTTTTATCCCTCCGTGTAGCTTTGGTTTTAACAAACCTAGCCGTGAACTCTCGGTCGCAGACGCAGTCTTAAAAAAATAACTGCCGGAACCCTAGATCACTTTGTCTATGACAGAGTTAATGCAAAGGCTGTGCCAAATCAGTAATACTATTTTCCCGTTTGGTAATACTTTTTTGAGCTGGAACTGATCAATTCAGGTGCAAGGCTCTGAAAAAGGCATCAAGATGTACCAAAATAAAAAATTCCCGGCTTGAACCAGGAATTTTAAAATCTAGAGATGAAGATTAAATCAAGCCTTCCATGTTGCAAGCTTATTTACTTAAAATCTCATGCAGCATATTACGTAGCCATTGATGGCTGGTTTTATGATGACAGGACATATGCCAATACTGCTTTACGGAATAGGTCGGGAAAGCAATCGGTGCCTCAAAAATCTTGAGATTGCCGCGTGATAATAAAACTTCACTCAAATAATAAGGCACGGTCGCAATCGCATCGGTTTCCTGTACCACCAGTCCTACCCCCAGATAACTTGGCAGACGCATTAGAATGTCACGCTTAAGTTCCAGATTCAGCAATTCATTTTCAATATGGTAATGCCCCATCCCGGCATCAATATCGATATGGGTTTCACGTAAATACTCTTCGGTCGTGATGCTGTCACCGGTCAGGCGCGGATGGTCTTTCGCTGCGATCACTACATAATATTGCTCAAACAGTTTCTGCTGATAAAAGCCATTCTCCAGATTTGGCAAGAAGCCCAAAGCCAGATCAATCTCACCATTGGCCATCTGATAACTGGTTTCCGAGGTAATCGGACGCACATTAAGACGGATATGGGATGCATGCTGCTTCAGATACTGGGAAATTTTTGGCAATAACACCAGATGCGATACATCGGTCATCGCTAGTGTAAAGCGCTGCTGTGAAGTGACCTGATCAAAATTGATCGTAAAATTATTGATTGCTTCAACTTTGCTCAGTGCTTCGCTGACCAAGGGAAAGAGCTGTTTGGACAGATCCGTAGGTAGCATCTCATTGCCAATACGTAAAAATAAAGGATCACCATAATGCTGGCGAATTTTATTCAGCAGATTGCTCACCGCTGGCTGGCTCATATCTAAATGATCGGCTGCCTGAGATACGTTTTTAAATTTATAGACATAATAAAAAATACTGAGCAATTTACAGTCAAGTTCAAACACAGAAATACATTTCCTTTAACTTTCTCATCATTCGGACAGGTCTTTCATCCGCATAAGTCTATTGAGGGTCAGATTAAAATATAACACTTCGCAACTATTTTCAGGATTAAACTCGCTGTAATTTTCCGTAAATAAATACTTTTGCCAGATGAATAAATCCATTAAAAAGTACCTTAGCGTAAAATTTCCAGCCCGGTTTGCTCAGGTCAGTTAAACATTTAAATCGTATGCGATATACTCAGCCACACCCAATAAATGATAAAAATACAGAGAAATCTTATATGTTTCAGGATAAAAAGCTGGTCTGTTTTGATCTGGATGGTACGTTGATTGATTCTGTAGGCATCTGGAATCAGGTCGATGCAGCCCTGATTGATGAGCTCTCCAACAGAAAAGTCGATTTACATGAGATTCAGCAACAACGCGATCTTCAACTTACCGCCATGAGACATAGGTCAGATCCTTATCTGGAATATTGTGGATTTTTAAAAGAACAATACGGTTTTGAACCAGCTAAAGAAGAAGTAAAAAATCGTCGTTATACAATTTCCCGACATTTTCTGGATGATATCGTCGAGTTAAAACCTCGGGCCGACCTCCTGATTCAGGCTTTAAAACAGCAACAGATATCTCTGGCTCTGACCACCACCACCAGTTTATTCAATGTACAGCGCTATCAGGATAACAATCAAAATATTAATTCTAAAATCAGCTTTGATGAGGATTTTGCCTTGATTCTCACCCGTGAAAATGTCCAGAATATTAAACCTCATCCCGAGGTTTACCTGAATGTTTTGCAAGCCTTTAACCTTCGACCAGAGGAATGTCTAATTATTGAAGACTCTTTAGTCGGTGTAGAAGCAGCAAATCATGCGGACATCGAGGTGGTGGCAATTTATGATCAGCACTCCGCTCATGAAATAGATTTGATCAAAGCCAAAGCGAATTATTTTGTCGAAGATTTTGCTGAATTATTAAGTTTCCTCCCATAAAGCATTCCTAAAAAAAGATGTCATGCTTTATCCTTGCACATGACATCTTTGATTTTATCTTGTGCGTAAAATTCTCGCTGACTATTTGGCTTTTTTGTAGACTGAACCTGAACCGACCAGATTTCCGGTTTTCTCATCGATTGCGAAATCGACCATACCTGCACCTGCGTTCAACTGAAGCAGGCCATTTTCGCTCACTGCTGCGGGCATTGGATTCTTTTTCTCGGTTTTACCGGTTTCCTTATCTTTAATAGTATTGGTTATCAGATAATTTTTACCATTTTTGGAAATAACCAGAATATTTTCAAGTTTTGGATTTTCCATGGTGTTTTTCCAGTTGCCCTGATAATCTGGTGCTGGCGTTTCAGGGGTATTACAAGCTGTTAGAAGCACTAATAATGGGATTGCTGAAAAATATTTAAGATATTGCAAAATTGAAACCTTGGATGATAGAACGCGGCCATTATAAAAAGAAGGGACTGTGCCTAAACCATCAACTTGTAGGTGAAGCGTTTCGACCGTAATGAGTTTGTCTAACCTTCGTCATTTTTTTGAAAATGATCTTCATATTCCATTCATGAACTGGGGTGATAAAAAAATCCTCAATAAACCATCCAAATCTATTGAGGAGTACCAAACTGGATAACTGAGAAACTTGAAATAATTAACTCACCAGCTTCGCCTTAAAGTAACTGAACACTGATTTTACTGCGTGAGTTTTTCCGGTAATTTGCTGATTCCATTCATTTGGCAAAGAACATTTTGCCAGTCTTACCCATACGGTAGAAAACTGTTTCATAAAGCTGGCTTCGTTGTAGTGAATACCATATTCTGCACAGAGTGCTTTGACCTTTGGAGCAACCTCAACATAACGGTTGGCCGGCATATCCGGGAACAGATGATGCTCAATCTGATGGCTCAAATTACCACTCAGTATATGCAACCATTGGGTACCGCTAAAATTGCTCGAACCACGAATCTGACGGACATACCATTCTGCACGGGTTTCCTTATCGGTATTGTCCATTTCAAAGGTTTCGGCATCTTCAGTGAAATGTCCGTTAAAAATAACAGCAGAAGCCCACAGGCTACGGATCACATTGGCAACGGCATTACCGGTAAATACTGGAATGGCATTTGGGCCAGCAATCAGCGGGAAAAATACATAATCTTTTAACACCTGACGGCGCATTTTTTTGCGTAAAGGAGCTGCTTCTTCCCAGACTTCTTTCCAGGTTTTGGTTTTATAGGCAATCACGTCTTCCAGATGCAGGCGTTGCAGGCCAACATACCATTCGAAAAACACCATTAACTGAATGCCCAGTGGAATATTGAACAGAAAGCGTGGTTCCCACTTTTGCGATTCACTGACCCGAATCAAGCCATAACCCACATCATGATCCATCCCCACAATATTGGTATAGGTATGATGAATATAGTTATGCGTATATTTCCAGTCATCGCCGGTTGAAATCGTATCCCAGTCATACGTCACACCATTCAGACTCGGATCATTCATCCAGTCAAACTGGCCATGCATGACATTGTGGCCGAGTTCCATATTTTCCACGATTTTGGAAAGACCGAGCAGACCTGTCCCAGCCAGCCATACCGGTGGTAACCAGCCAGCAAACATCAGCATGCCACGTGAGGCAATTTCACTATAGCGGACAAAGTTACGGATTTTATAAATATATTCGGCGTCTTTTTCCCCCAGATCATCCATGACCTCGCGGCGGATTGCATCGACTTTGGCACCAAATTCCTCAATCTGTTCAGGACTGAGAAATTGGCTTTTGCTATGTCGTTTAAAATCAATTTGCATATTCATGGGAGCACCTTCTTATAGTTTAATTAATGGCTTATCAATAGGTTATAGATTAATCACCACAGGACTCACTGCCTGGGAAATGCACAGTTTGATCTGGGTATTGTTGCCATGATCAACTTCACCGGTCAGGACGTTGCGTACCGAACCACTGACTTTGGTACAGGAACAGGTGTTGCAGATTCCCATCCGGCAGCCATATGCAGGACGCAGGCCTGATTTTTCAGCACTTTCCAGTAAAGTGGCCTGGGCCTGAAACTCTTGCTGCGATCTTAAAAACTGTACCGGCTGCGCCTTAATTTTCTCATCGACTGCAATCTGGAAATATTCTGAATGAAAATTGGCTTTCAAATCCAGTTTATCGATGATTCTCAGTGCAGCTTTCATCATCCCGGCAGAGCCACAGGCATAAATTTTTCGCTCTGCCAAATCTGGCACTAGCTTTTGTAATAAGCCTTGGGTTAGATGCTGCTGGTGTTCCAGCGTATTGAAATGGTGATATTTCAAGTTTTGATGCATTAAAGCCAAGGTTTTCAACTCCGCATGAAAAGCATCATCCCGAGTGAAATAAACCAGATCAATCTGTTCCAGAGAATGAATGACCGCTTTTTGTAGCAAGGAATAAATGGCCGTAATACCACTGCCTGAAGCCAGAAATAAAATCGGCTGGGTGGATTTTTGCAATGTGAACTCGCCTTGCGGCTGAGATATTTCGACCACTGCACCAATTTGCATCAGGCTTAAGGCACGTGAAACTTTCCCCTGCTGTTTTACTGCAATAATCAGATCGCCATTTTTTAATACCGTCACTACTGAATAATGTCGCTGATGACGTACACCATCGAGCCTGATGGTCACTGCAATATTCTGGCCGGCCTGAAATGACTTGATGTTAAAATTATGATTCGGACGTAAATGAATCTTGAAAAAGTCAGGGCTGATAGCTTGAATACTCATAACAGCAGCTTTAACTTTTTTGATTGCCCAAGTTGGATGGATTTTTTCACCAATAAAATCAATGAAATCTTCCCGTATCCAATGCGGCTGATAGGTTGGCATACTTGTCATTTTTATCCCCTTATCGGCAGACAGCACCATTAATGTACAACTGTCTAATTATTATATTGTTCAGGATAAAGAATTCTCATGCTCAGACCATGTCAATACAGGTCAAATTATGTGCTCAACCCCCATAATATAGCTTTTTGTCTGACAATATTCGCTAAAAGTATCGATTCCAACGCTATATCTTGAGAAAAAGAATTTTAAACTTGTACCGCTATCTAATGTTTACATAAAAAACTGACCTCTATTCGAGATCAGTTTGTTGGGTAGCATGTTAAGAGAACTCTTTTGAACTGGACGCTCTAACCTGCCGCCTGTTCCAAAAGAATGGTCCCATATAATTCACGCAGATCCTTTTTCAGCATTTTACCAGTACCACTCAGTGGAATCGCATCAACGAACACGACTCGATCTGGAACCTGCCATTTGGCAACTTTGTCTGCATAATAATCCAGCAGATCAGTCTCAATCAGCTGGCTGCCCGGCTTTATAATGGCAATTAATACGGGACGCTCATCCCATTTAGGGTGCTGGGCAGCAATCACGGCAGCCATCGCTATTTCCGGATGTCCCATGGCAATATTTTCTAAATCTACCGATGAAATCCATTCTCCACCAGACTTGATTAAATCCTTGGAGCGGTCGCTGAGTTTCATAAAACCATCCTGATTCAGCGTGGCAATATCGCCGGTATCGAACCAGCCATCATCTGTCAGTGCAGATTCTTCCTTGCCAAAATAATGACTGATGACCCAATGGCCCTTAACCTGTAAGTTTCCTGTGCTAAGTCCATCACGTTCAATTTCATGCGTACCTTTTTCTGCATCGATCAAACGTAAATCAATCCCGAATGGCGGACGGCCTTGAGACAGACGAATCTGCAGTTTTTCTTCATCCGGCAGAGACAAATGTTTGGTCTTGAGCTGATTGGCCGTACCCAGTGGACTGATTTCCGTCATACCCCAGGCATGGATCGTTTCACAATTAAACTGTTCTTTGAACGCTTTGAGCATGGCGGGTGGGCATGCCGATCCGCCCACTACATTCCGTTTTAGGCTTTCCAGTTTTGAACCTGACTGATTTGCTGCTGCAATCAGCCCCTGCCAGATGGTCGGAACACCAAGTGCTACCGAAACCTTATAGCTATCAATCAGGTTAACCAGACTTGTCCCGTCCAGACCCGGTCCCGGCAGGATCAGGGTACATCCCACCATCGCGGCAGCATAGGGAGTGCCCCATGCATTGACATGGAACATCGGTACGACAGGCAACATAATATCGGCAGCTGAGACATTTAATGAGTCAGGCAAAATAATTGCATAACTATGTAATACAGTAGAGCGATGGCTATACAGCACACCTTTGGGATTACCTGTGGTTCCAGAGGTATAACACAAGGAACTTGCCGAGTTTTCATCAATCACTGGCCATTCGAAATCTGCATTTTGTCCAGCCAGCAGGTCATCATAAAATTGTACTTCCGGAATCGCTTCTGTTACTGCCGGATCAGCCGCATCCAGACAGATGAAATGCTCTACAGAGGTCAGCAGTGATTTCACTGCTTTAATTAAAGGAACAAATGTCTTGTCGAATAGCACCACACGGTCTGCGGCATCGTTCATAATAAAAATCAGCTGTTCAGGAAACAAGCGCGGATTAATGGTATGACAGACCAGACCACTACCAGAAATGGCATACCAGGATTCTAAATGGCGGTGATTATTCCAGGCAATGGTTGCGACCCGATCTCCCTGCGCCAAGCCAAGTTGTTGCAGCACATTGGCAAAACGTTTCGAGTTTTGGTGAATTTCGCCCCAATTGGTAACTTTAATACTGCTATCAGTATTTTTGGAAATTACTTCGGTATCTGCATGATAGCGTCCTGCATGTTCAATCATGCTGCTGATCAGTAAAGGCTGAAACATCATATTTCCGAGCATTCTCCACTCCTTTGTGCTTGTTATTGGTCCGTGTATTGATATCGTTGTTATATATGCATGATGGCTCGGTCTGAGACCGTGACATAATTTTTATCATCATGTGGACTGAATTTAGCAAGGAAATCTGGGTTTGTAAGTATCGAATTGTGACAAATTTACAGAAGTGACTCTGGCGTATAAAATAAGAGCACGATTTATATAGAAATAAAAAAACTCTTCATAGAAAGACTGAGCCTGATATTCAGTTTAATAATCGTGTATTGATTGAATGTCGACTGGCTTAATACAGCTATCCCATTTAATGGTCATGTTTAATAGGGATACTGACCTTAGAAAAACAGTACAACAGGTTAATGTAACGCATGTTTGAAAATAAACTGACATCCACCCTAGTCTTAATTTGTTATATTAAGTATATTAAAATATGCTATAAATCAAGATAATTAGAACAGTCTTAGTTCAGAAAGTGTATGTATAAGTCTGAAAAGTTGGCACAGACCATCCGTCAAATGATTGAAAATGGCGTATGGAAGGCGTATGAAAAATTACCTTCCCTTCGTGAACAGGCACAATTATCCGGCTATAGTCTGATGACAGTACTGAATGCCTATCAGGAACTCGAAGCCCAAGGTCTGGTCTACGCCAAAGATAAATCAGGCTATTTTGTTGCAGAACGTGCCCAGCCATTTACTCGTAAACAGCCCGTCCAGATTGGTTTAAATTCCAGAATCCAAATCAACTCGGTAGTGTTTAATTTCTTAAAATCAACTCAGCCGGCCGAAATTGTACCTTTTGGTTCAGCATTTCCTAATGCAGAACTATTATATAACGCCAAATTCATGCAGATTCTGGCGCAGCAGGCCAAAAGAAAAAGTAGTTATAACAATCAGAATCACATGCCGCCTGGCAATCAGGACTTACGACAACTGATTGCCAACCGCTATCAACTACAAGGAATCCCATGTCATCCCAATGACATTGTCATTACATCTGGTGCACTAGAGGCATTAAACTTGTCCCTGCAGGCCTTAACTCAACCGGGCGATTTTATTCTGCTACAGCAAACCATATTTTATGGTGCCTGGCAGGCAGCCGAACGTTTGGGGTTGCAAGTGATTACGATTCCTGAACACCCACAATTCGGCTTTGATCTGGAATCATTTGAACAGGCTTTAAAACAGTATCCGATCAAGGTGTGCTGGCTAATGCTGAATGCACATAATCCGATTGGCTTTACTGTTAATCCGGAAATTAAGCAGAAAATTGCAGAACTTTTATATAAATATCAGGTGTATTTGATTGAAGATGATGTTTATCAGGAATTAAATTACGGTTCAGCCAAACCGCTACCAGTTAAATACTTTGACCAGCACCAGAAGGTGCTGCACTGTACATCTTTTTCCAAAACGCTGGGGATGGGTGCACGCGTAGGCTGGGTGTATGCCGGTCCATTTTCTGATGCCATTCAGCATTTACAGCTCATGAGTACTCTAACTGTTAGTCCCTTACTTCAAAATGCGCTGGTCGAGTTTATGTCGCACCATCATTATGAAAAACATCTAAGGCATTTAAGACAACATTTGGAAAAATATAAAAAGAAATTTTATCAGGAACTTAAAGCACGTTTAGGAAGCATCTGTGAAATTTACTATTATTCCAGTGGTTATTTTCTCTGGATCGAATTGCCTGAACAACTTGACGGTCAGGTTTTATATGAGCAACTGATTCAGCAGAATATTGCGATTGCCCCTGCACTGCTGTTTAGGCCGGATCATGCCAGCCAACATTATATTCGTCTGAATTGTTCTTATGAATGGACAGCCAGAATTGAAAATTCGATCAATCTGCTGGCAGAAATCATTCTTCAAAATCGCAAAAGCGTGGATTGATTCATCCACGCTTTTAAAGTGCTTCTGCTAGATTGCTAAAGTTTAGAAACTATAAATTGCGACTGCATTAACTCGGTTGTCTTCACCTTTAGTACTGCCATTTGGTGCTGCCACTACGGCTTCACGTTCACCATATACATATTCCAGGCCGAAACTCAAAGGTTTTGTTGGGCTATAGAAAACATTTGCCCAAGCTTGCCAGAGGTCTTTGTTAATAGCGGTTGGATTTGCGCTGGCAGCGATATATGCATTATCCTGGTCAAAATTCATATAGCCATAACCCAGTGTACCACGCAATTTCTCGTTAAATTGCTGAGTTAAACCTACTGAAATTGAATCAAATTCACTTTGTAAAAGATCACCATTCGTGGCTGCAATGACCCCAGGATTGGCATAAGATACAAAGCTGCTATCACCTTTGACGTGATAGTAGTCAGCTTTGAGCGTCGTACCTGGCACAAGATCATACTTGGCACCTAAACCTAGACCCCATGCGGTTTTTTCATCTTCGTTGATACGTTTTTCATGACCCATGGCCCGTGCACTGACTATAAAATTATCTGCCAACTTATGATTTAAACGTGCCGTTAAAGCAGGTAGACGCTGTTTGATAGAACCATCTTTCGGATCTTCTACTGCAAGGACCAGATTGGTAGCCGGGCTAAAAGTACTGGTATGACGTACTTGTGGCGTCCGTTTAATTGATCCGCCCGCATAAACCAGAGCATCTACAGTTTCCGGGATATAATCAGGTACCGCAAAGTTTGACCAGGTTTGACCAATCAACCAGTTAGCATAACTGATATACGCATGACGGATACGTAAGTTATCAAAGCCGGCACCACCCAAGAAGTCCACTTCAATTTTACCGCTCAGGGCTTTATCCCTAGCACCGACAGGTGTTTTAAAATCCATACCTAAACGGGTTGCAGACAGGGTTGACTTAAACTCATCACTACGTTCGCCTGTGCCTTCAAGTGGGACAGTATTAATCTGGTTATACATGCGGGTAGCTGAACCACCTTCAGCCTGATAAGAGGCATCCGCTCGGATATTACCGTATAAATTGAACTCGGCACCACTGGCAATTTTCATGACAGGTTTAGTTGCAGGCGTACTTACTGGTATTGGTGCTATTGCCACTGGGGCAATTACCATGGCTGTCTGAGCTTGCTGCTGTTCAACCAGTGCGCGTAATGCCTGAACTTCTTGGCGCAGCTGTTCAATTTCCTGTTGGTTCGACTGGGCTGGGGTTTGGGCTTGAGATGACAAACTGATGCCCCCTAAGCTCATTGCCATCATGCTCATCAGAACTGTGCGTTTGAATGTGATTTGTGGTTGATTAAATAATTGTGTCGTGTTCATCCTAAACTCGCTTTTTATTATGCGTCTCGATTCTAGCAACAGATCACCACTGGTTACGATGGCGATCTATATCATTGGGAATATTATCTTTATTGATTGAAATCTAACTTAATGTATCGCTTCTTTTGTCAATGGACTTGGCTTTACGCTAGACGTTGCAAGGACTTGGCCATCTACGGAAGTTTTTAAGTTCACCAGGAAAATTGCCAGCGCAGCGATCACGCCAGGAATCGCAATTGCAAAGAAGTTCATTTGATGCGGTAAATTCATGGTCAATAATGCGCCAGTAAGTACCGGACCCACAATCGCACCAATACGTCCAATGCCTGATGCCCAGCCCATGCCGGTAGAACGTACCGTCGATGGATAATACTGTGCTACAAAGGTATAGAGCAGGATTTGTGAACCAATCGTTGCAGCACCTGCCACAGCAATCAGGGTATACAGCACGAATTGCGGACTGTTAAAACCAAGAAGAATCAATGCCATAGCACCACACAGGAACATAATGGTCAGTACTTTTTTGATATGGAATCTATCCGCAAGATAGCCGCCACCAATCGCACCCACCATTCCACCAATATTCAGGGCAAACAGGAAGATCATACTTGCGCCCAGCGAGTAGCCTGCCTGGATCATCAGTTTTGGTAACCAGCTGCCCAGTGCATAAACCATCAACAGGCACATAAAGAATGCCAGCCAGAACATGAAGGTACTGAAGCTACGGCCTTGTTGAAACAGTGCTTTTAATGGTGCTTCATCCCCTTTTTGCACTTCATTCAGTACAAACTGGGTATCACTGGTAATGACCTGTGTTGGAGAAATCTTTTGAATAATATGATGTGCTTGAGCCGTTTGCTGCTTGTTAGTCAGATACATCAATGATTCTGGCAAGTATTTCCAAATCAATGGCAAAAGGAGCAGTGGAATACCGGCAAGCAGGAACATAATTTTCCAGCCAAATTGTGGCACCAGCCATGCACCCAGTAACGCAGAAGTCATCCCGCCAATCGCATAACCACTAAACATCAGGGCAACCAGCGTACTGCGAATACGTTTAGGAGCATATTCGGTCATCAATGCCACCACATTAGGCATCACACCGCCAATGCCAAGACCAGCCAGAAAACGTAAAATTCCAAATTCCACTGGAGATGTGGCGAAAGCCCCGATGAAGGTAAAACCGCTAAAAATCGCCACACAGATCATGATCGTCTTTTTACGGCCTAACTTGTCGGATAGCGTTCCGAAGGTCATGGCACCGAACATCATCCCGAATAAGGCGGTACTGGCCAGCAGTCCGGCTTGCACTGCGCTGAGCGACCATTCTTGCATCAGCAATGGTAATGCTACGCCGTAAATGACTAAGTCATAACCGTCAAAAATAATGATCAGCAAACACCAGATCAGTACCCCCCAGTGAAAGGGGGTAAACTTCGCCTCATCAATCAGCGTATTTATATTAACTTTATTTGTAGACATCTCCACCTCCAAATTGTGAAGTTCAATTTATGAATGCCACAATGGAGAAAATGCGTAAGAATGTCCAAAACTGAATAGGCATGCTTCTATACCTATAAAGTCTGGCTGAAGTTAAGTTGCTAAATTTATTATAAAATATATTATAATAATCTTAACTTAGCCTGTGCTTACATGAATTTATCCGCTGTGCAGGATTGATTACGCTTCTAGATTGAACTATTAAAATACTGAACGATCGTACCTAATTGCTTCCAGATCATAGACTTGATAGACCGCATCAAACAGATAGCGGATGTATTCACTTTCATCCATGTTACGGATAGCCATGAATACTGGACTGACAGCGAACTCATCTAGAAGCGGAATGAAGTTCAGGTGGGCCAGTTTAATATTTTGTGCACTTTCCGGCACAATACAAATCCCTTCTCCGGCAGCTACAAAGCCTAGTGCCAACTGTAATTCACGTACGATACGGATATTTTTGGGTTCCAGGCCATACTCAGAAAAAATACCGCGGACCTGGGTGGCAAAATTCGCCTTGCCGCTATTGGGATATAAAAACAGTTGCTGATCAACCAGTTCAGAAAGATTTAAACCTTCTACCCGTTGCGCCATGCTATGACTGGAGTGTGCAGCGACCATCAGTCGTTCCTCACGCAGCAACACCCGTTTTACTGCCGGATCTGAAATTCTCAGACGCCCAAACCCTACATCAATCCGCCCTTCTTTCAGCGCCTGAATCTGTTCATGGGTATTCATCTCCATCATCTCGATCTTGAGATGTGGATGCTGCTGTTTGAATAAAAACAGAATGCGCGACAGCAAGCCAAACAATAAAGAGCCAACAAAACCGATAGTTATGGTCCGATCCGTAATGCCAATTCGCTTGGTCATCGACTTGATCTCTTCCGCATTAGACAAAAGTTTAACAGCGTGCTGGTAAAAGAATTGACCGGCTTCAGTAGTTTTTAGCGGACGGCTACCACGCTCAAAGAGCTGAATATCGAGCTCTTGCTCTAGATTTTGGATCTGTCGGCTCAAAGGTGGTTGAGCAATAAACAGTTTTTCTGCCGCTTTGGTAAAACTTTGTTCTTCGACGACGGCAACGAAGTAACGTAAATGTCTGAGTTCCATGGCACTGAATACCTTTAAAGTATAAAAAAATGCTAAATCGATCTTAGACCAATCAACATTATTCTTTTAAGGTATATCAAGTCAAAGCATTAAAGCAAGAATGTGAACCCGTATTATGTATAAGTCAGTTGAAACCTTGCTGGTAGAAATTCCAACCATTCGCCCTCACAAGATGGCAGTGGCAACGATGCAAACCCAGACCCTGGTATTGGTCAAAATCACCACTGAAGATGGTTACATCGGCTGGGGGGAAGCTACGACTATCGGTGGCTTGGGTTATGGTGATGAAAGCCCGGAAAGCGTCAAAGTTAATATCGAAACTTATTTCGCCCCACTTTTAAAAACATTATCCGGTTTAAATGTTGCACAGACATTACAAACAATCAAAAAGAACATTAATGGCAACCGTTTTGCCAAATGTGCAATGCAAACAGCACTTCTGGATATACAGGCACAACGTTTAGGTTTGCCATTAAGCGAAATCCTCGGTGGCCGCTTGCGTGACAGTATTCCGGTTCTTTGGGTATTAGCTTCGGGTAATACCGAAAAAGATATTGCTGAAGCGGAGAAAATGATTGCGGCAAAACGTCACAACATTTTCAAACTTAAAATCGGTTCTCGTCCGGTTGAAGAAGATGTTGAACATGTGCTTGCAATCAAGAAAGCGCTGGGTAAAGACATTTCAATCCGTGTCGATGTCAACCGTGCTTGGTCAGAACTGGAAGCCATTAAAGGAATTCAATTATTGCAAGATGGTGGTGTTGATTTAATAGAACAGCCATGTGCAATTGATAACCTAGACGCCATGCGCCGTCTGACCCGACGTTTTGATGTTGCCATCATGGCAGACGAATCGCTAATGGGTCCGCACTCAGCGTATGAGATTGCCAAACAAAATGGTTCATCTGTTTTTGCAGTCAAAGTTGCCCAGTCAGGTGGCCTGATTGAAGGTTGCGAAGTAGGCAAGATTGCCAAACTTGCAGGTATTGACCTGTATGGCGGCACCATGCTGGAAGGCCCTGTAGGCACGATTGCTTCGGCACATGTGTTCTCTACTTTTGAAAGTCTGGCATTTGGTACCGAGCTGTTTGGTCCTCTACTGCTGACTGAAGATATTTTGAAAACCCCACTCAACTATCAAAACTTTGAACTTGAGATTCCGAAAGGGCCAGGTCTGGGGATTGAGTTGGATGAAAACAAGATTGACAACTTGCGTCGTCAGTAATTAGGAGAAACCCATGCTTTTTCAGGTACGTATGGATGTAAACATTCCACGTGATCTGCCAGTTGAACAGGCAAATGAAATTAAGGCTGTTGAAAAAGCCTATTCGCAGGAATTGCAGCGTCAAGGCAAATGGCGTCATATCTGGCGCATCACGGGCCAGTACTCAAACATCAGTATTTTCGATGTTGAAAGCAATGAAGAGTTGCACGACCTGTTACAAGGCTTGCCTCTCTATCCTTACATGAATATTGAAGTGATGGCATTAAACCGTCACCCGTCTTCAGTTCGAGATGACGACAGTTAATTGAATGAGCGGATTGGGAGTCACCGGATTCCCCTTCCAAATCGAAAACAGAGGGTATTTCAACAAGGATTGTGGCCAGCCAAATTTAGCCAGCCAATAAAAGCTAAAAAGTGCGCCACGAAAAGATGAAAAACATACTTTAGGAGCAATAGTATGAATCGCCAAGAAATTGATGCATTAGTTAAGCAAATGAACGTTGATACAGCGACAGGTCCTGTAGATGAACGTGTACAGCAAGTCGTTGTGCGTTTATTGGGTGATCTTTTCCAGGCTATCGAAGATCTTGATATTTCTCAGTCAGAATTATGGAAAGGCCTGGAATACTTTACTGATGCCGGTCAAGCGAATGAATTAGGTTTATTGGCTGCAGGCTTGGGGCTGGAACATTACTTAGACTTACGTGCTGATGAAGCAGATGCTAAAGCAGGTATTACTGGCGGTACGCCACGTACGATTGAAGGTCCGTTATATGTAGCTGGCGCACCTGAAACTGTAAGCTTTGCCCGTATGGATGATGGTTCTGAAGAAGGCAAAATCCCAACTTTAATCATTGAAGGTACAGTGACGGATACTAATGGCAATCTCGTTGAAGGTGCCAAGGTTGAAATCTGGCATGCGAACAGCTTGGGCAATTACTCATTTTTTGACAAGTCACAGTCTGATTTTAACCTACGTCGCAGCATCATTACTGATAGCGATGGTCAATATACTGCATTAACGACAATGCCAGTGGGTTATGGCTGTCCTCCAGAAGGTACCACCCAGTTCGTGCTGGACAAATTAGGCCGTCATGGTAACCGTCCATCACACGTCCATTACTTTGTGTCTGCACCGGGTTACCGCAAGCTGACCACTCAATTCAACATTGAAGGCGACCAATACCTGTGGGATGACTTTGCATTCGCTACCCGTGAAGGTCTGGTAGCAACTGCTGTAGACGTAACTGATGAAGCTGAAATTGCAAAACGTGGCCTGAAAGGTCCTTTCAAATACATTCAATTCGATATTGAACTTGTGAAAGAGAAAACAGACGCACCTTCTACTGAAGTTGATCGTCGCCGCGCTAGCGCTTAATACACTTGAGAAGCGGGATATGCATCGAGATATATCCCGCTGACTTCCCCCTTGGAAAGTCGGAGAAAGGACATGCCTCGTATTCCCGTAATTAACACCAGCCATTTAGACCGTATTGATGAATTACTGGTTGATGATTTTGAATCTGGTGAATTTAAACTGCACCGTTCGGTATTTACAGACCAGGCGCTGTTTGACCTTGAGATGAAATACATCTTTGAAGGTAACTGGGTTTATCTGGCGCATGAAAGCCAGATCCCAAACAATAACGACTTTTATACTACCTATATTGGCCGTCAGCCGATCATCATTGCACGTAACCGTCAAGGTGAACTGAATGCCATGATCAATGCCTGTTCGCATCGCGGTGCACAGTTATGCCGTAACAAGAAAGGCAATAAAGCAACCTATACTTGCCCGTTCCATGGCTGGACCTTCAATAACTCAGGTAAGTTATTAAAAGTTAAAGATCCGGCTGATGCGGGTTATTCAGACTGTTTTAACCAAGACGGCTCGCATGACCTGAAAAAAGTAGCACGTTTTGAAAACTACAAAGGCTTCCTGTTTGGCAGCTTGAATCCGGATGTCCCAGCGCTGGAAGAATATCTGGGCGAAGCGACCAAAATCATTGACATGATCGTAGGTCAGTCTGAACAGGGTCTGGAAGTATTACGCGGTTCTTCGACTTATACCTATGAAGGTAACTGGAAGCTGACTGCAGAAAATGGTGCTGACGGTTATCATGTATCTGCCGTTCACTGGAACTATGCTGCAACGACTCAACAGCGTAAAGAAAAAGAAGCTGGTGATAACATCCGTGCCATGAGCGCGGGTTCATGGGGCAAACAAGGCGGTGGTTCTTACGGTTTCGAACACGGTCACATGCTGCTTTGGACTCAATGGGCTAATCCTGAAGACCGTCCTAACTTTGCCAAGAAAGATGAATACACCGAGAAATACGGTGAAGCTATGGCGAAATGGATGATCGAGCGTTCACGTAACCTGTGTATCTATCCAAATGTTTACTTCATGGATCAGTTCGGTTCACAAATCCGTGTGCTACGTCCGATCTCTGTCGATAAGACGGAAGTCACCATTTACTGTATCGGCCCTGTAGGTGAAGAACCTGAAGCCCGTACCCGCCGTATCCGCCAGTATGAAGATTTCTTTAATGCTTCAGGTATGGCTACACCAGACGATCTGGAAGAATTCCGTGCCTGTCAGGCAGGTTATGCCGGTATCGCGCTGGAATGGAATGACATGTGCCGTGGTTCCAAGCACTGGATCCATGGCCCTGATGATGCTGCCAATGAAATTGGTTTAAAACCAAAACTGTCTGGTATTAAAACCGAAGATGAAGGTTTATACCTGGCTCAGCACCAGTACTGGTTAGAACTGATGAAAAAAGGTATTGCGACCGAGAAAGAGATTGCAGCATCAACTGAAGGAGAAAACGCATGAGCGACATCACTTTAGAAAATATTGCTCAGTTCCTATATCAGGAAGCACGCTTTCTGGATGATGAACAATGGGATGACTGGTTAACTTGTTATGCCCCTACTGCTTCTTTCTGGATGCCAGCCTGGGATGATGATGACAAGCTGACCACAGATCCACAGTCTGAAATCTCCCTGATTTATTACCCGGACCGTCAAGGCCTGGAAGACCGTGTGTTCCGGATCAAGACTGAACGTTCGTCTGCCACCATGCCGGATACACGTACCAGCCATAACATCAGCAATATTGAAGTTGTTGAACGTGATGGCAACAAAGTAACCGTACGTTTCAACTGGAATACTTTGAGCTTCCGTTACAAAAACAGCTACAGCTACTTTGGTATGTCACGTTATGAAATCGATTTTTCAGGCGATAAACCACAGATTTTAAGCAAATACGTGGTACTGAAAAACGATTACATCAATCAGGTCATCGACATCTATCACCTCTAAGACTGTTTTATTACAGCCAGGTAAAACTCTTCAGCCAGATGGAAAATTGGCTGAAGGGTCCAGTTACAAAGATTTATATAGGATATTCAGCCATGTCAAACCACAATGTTGCACTTCAATTTGAAGATGGCGTTACACGTTTTATTTCTGTTGCTCAGGGCGAGACCCTGTCTGATGCAGCTTACCGTCAAAAGATCAATATTCCTTTGGACTGCCGTGATGGTGCTTGTGGAACGTGTCGTGCGTTTTGTGAATCAGGTTCATTTGACATGCCTGAAGAAACTTATATTGAAGATGCACTAACACCTGAAGAAGCCGCTGAAGGTTATATTCTGGCTTGTCAATGTAAGCCAACGTCAGATGCAGTGTTCCAGATTCAAGCTTCTTCAGAAGTGTGTAAAACCGAAATTCATGCTTTCCAGGGAGCGCTGGCTCGTGTAGAAAACCTGTCTGATTCAACTATTACTTTTGATATCCAGTTAGACGAAGGTCAACCAGACATTCACTTTCTGGCAGGTCAATATGTCAATGTCGGAATTCCAGGCACCACAGAAACCCGTTCTTATTCATTCAGCTCAAAACCGGGTAATCGTTTGACTGGTTTCGTGGTACGTAATGTACCGAATGGGAAAATGAGTGAATTCTTGAGCAAAAATGCCAAAGCTGGCGACAAAATGACCTTTACCGGTCCGTTTGGTAGTTTCTATCTGCGCCCCGTGACCCGTCCTGTCTTGATGCTGGCGGGTGGTACAGGGATTGCACCATTCATGTCGATGCTGCAAGTACTGGAAGAAAAAGGTTCAGAGCATCCGGTCCGTTTAGTATTTGGTGTGACCAATGATTTCGACTTGGTTGCCATTGAAAAACTGAACGAATTGCAAGATAAATTCCCGTGGTTCGAATACCGCACTGTAGTGGCAAACCCGGAATCTGCACATGAACGTAAAGGCTATGTCACTGGCCATATTGAAAATGAATGGCTAAATGCTGGTGAGGTTGATATCTACCTGTGTGGCCCAGTACCCATGGTTGAAGCGGTTCGTGGCTGGCTAGAAGCAGAAGGCGTAAAACCTGCAAGCTTCCTGTTTGAAAAATTCTCTGCAAACTAACTAGAGGGAATTTATTCAATGTCTAATCGTCAAAGATTTGAAAATAAAGTCGTAATCGTGACCGGTGCCGCTCAGGGCATCGGGCACGGGGTCGCGTTGCAAGTGGCGAGCGAAGGCGCTCAAGTCGTCATGGCTGATCTTTCCCCTTATGTGGAGGAAGTTCTGGCTGAAATTGAAGCGACTGGCGGTGATGCGATTACCGTCAAAGCCAATCTGGAAACGTTTGCCGGTGCTCAGTCAGTCGTTGAAAAAGCGCTAGAAACCTATGGCCGTGTTGATGCGCTCATCAATAACGTCGGTGGCGCGATCTGGATGAAACCTTTCGAGGAATTTTCTGAAGAGGAAATTATCAAGGAAGTGAACCGTTCATTGTTCCCGACACTGTGGTGCTGCCGTGCAGTTTTACCAGAAATGATTAAAAATCAGAAAGGTACCATTGTAAACGTATCTTCTATTGCGACACGCGGTATTAATCGTGTTCCCTATTCAGCATCCAAAGGTGGCGTAAATGGCCTGACCGCTTCCCTTTCCTTTGAACATGCCAAAGATGGTATTCGCGTTAACGCTGTTGCAACGGGTGGCACCGAAGCACCACCCCGTAAAATACCACGTAATGCCAATCCACTGACTGAATCTGAACAAGAATGGATGCAGCAAGTGGTAGATCAGACCATTGACCGTACGTTTATGGGTCGCTACGGCACAATTCAGGAGCAAGTAAATGCCATTCTATTCCTGGCTTCCGATGAATCATCTTATATGACAGGTACGGTAGTACCGGTCGGTGGTGGAGATCAGGGCTAGTCCTGATCATCACGATTTTTAACAGGCTCATGGTTCGACGCAAGGAGGCACATTACCAATGAACACCCTGTTTCAGACATTAAAAAATGACTGGTCAATTTCAGCAACTGTTGCAGGATTTCTAGCAGTGCTGATTTCCTATTCAGGACCACTGATCATTTTTTTCCAGGCAGCACAGCAAGCCCAAGTTTCCCCAGACACGATGATTTCATGGATTTGGGGAATTTCTATTGGTGCGGCGCTTGCAGGTATCTTTTTATCAATTAAATACAAAATACCTGTCGTCACCGCCTGGTCTGCGCCCGGAACGGCACTATTGGTCACGCTGTTTCCCGATATTTCGCTCAATGAAGCGGTTGCGGCCTATATCACCTCTGCTGTGGTGATTTTTCTCATTGGTATTACCGGTTATTTCGACAAGTTACTGTCCTGGATTCCTCAGGAAGTCGCTGCCGGAATGATGGCGGGGATTTTACTGCAGTTTGGTTTAGGGCTGTTCACCGCGACCGATACCATGCCCTATATCGTCTTTGGCATGCTGGCGGTGTTTTTGCTGGCCAAGCGTTTCAGTCCACGTTATGCCATGGTCTGGGTGCTGGTTGCCGGTGTGATTTTAAGCATGCTGCTGGGCAAGATGAACCCGGTCACGGCAGATTTCAGTCTGGCAATTCCGCAATTTATTGCACCGGAATGGACCTGGAGTTCCACCCTGAATCTGGCCCTCCCACTCATTCTAGTTAGCCTGTCGGGCCAGTTTTTACCGGGAATGGCCATTATCAAGATCAGTGGCTATGACATGCCCGCCAAGCCAATTATTAGTGCAACCAGTATTGCCTCGCTCGCAGTAGCCTGTGTGGGGGGGATTACTATTGTATTGGCCTCTATTACGGCCGCATTGTGTTTAGGCAAAGACGCGCACGAGCTGAAAGAAAAGCGTTATATCGCCGGTGTGGCGAACGGGCTTTTTTATATTTTAGGCGGCCTGTTTGCCGGCAGCATTGTCATGCTGTTTAGCCTGATGCCGAAGGAATTAATTGCAGCTTTGGCAGGACTGGCCTTACTCGGAGCAATTGCCACTAACATCTCTATGGCGATGGGCAAAGAGTCGCAACGTGATGCCGCACTGATCACTTTTTTAGCAACCGCTTCCGGCATGCATTTCTTGGGACTGAGTTCAGTCTTTTGGGGGATTTGTATTGGCCTGGTAGCACATTTTCTGCTGTCACAGAAAGACCGTAATGCTGTTCCGGTTGCAACATCAGATTCAAAACAAATTTAAAGACATCCATTAGTTTAGGGTATGTAAGGACCAGATTATGATAGATAAAAGTTCATTATCATTGAAAGAAGCACTCTCCCAGATCAAGGATGGTTCTACCATTATGATCGGCGGATTTGGGACAGCGGGTCAGCCTGCTGAACTGATTGATGGTCTGATCGAATTGGGAATCAAGGATCTTATTATTGTCAACAATAATGCTGGTAATGGCGACTATGGTCTGGCGAAACTGCTTAAAGCGGGCGCTGTGCGTAAAATTATCTGCTCTTTCCCGCGTCAGTCTGATTCCTGGGTATTTGACGAATTCTATCGTGCAGGCAAGATCGAACTGGAACTGGTGCCGCAAGGTAATCTGGCTTGCCGTATTCAGGCAGCAGGTATGGGCTTAGGTCCAATCTATACCCCAACCGGTTTTGGTACCTTGCTGGCTGAAGGCAAACCAACCTTGAACTATGAAGGCAAAGATTTTGTCCTGGAAAATCCGATTAAAGCTGACTTTGCTTTAATTAAGGCCCATCAGGGCGACCGTTGGGGCAATCTGGTCTACCGTAAATCAGCCCGTAACTTCGGCCCGATTATGGCGATGGCAGCTGATGTGACCATTGCACAGGTTTCTGAGGTGGTTGAACTGGGTGCGCTGGATCCAGAGCACATCATCACCCCGGGAATTTTTGTTCAACACGTTGTTCAAGTTAAACCTGCACAGTAATTGGCATCGGAGAGAAATAATGAGCTATAGCAAACTGACCCGTGACCAGATCGCTGAACGTGTGGCACAAGACATTCCTGATGGTGCTTATGTGAACCTGGGTATCGGCCTGCCAACCAAAATTTCAAGTTACCTGCCAAGCGATAAAGACGTATTCCTGCATTCTGAAAATGGCCTGTTGGCTTTCGGTCCTCCTCCTGCTGAAGAAGACCGTGATCCAGAACTGATCAATGCCGGTAAAGAATTCGTGACCTTGCTCGAAGGTGGTTCTTTCTTCCATCATGGTGATTCATTCGCGATGATGCGTGGCGGTCACTTAGACATCGCGGTACTGGGCGCGTTCCAGGTGGCTGAAAATGGTGATTTGGCCAACTGGCATACTGGTGCTCCGGATGCGATTCCAGCAGTCGGCGGTGCGATGGATCTGGCTGTTGGTGCGAAAAAAGTCTTTATTACCACAGATCACGTGACCAAAAAAGGCGAGCCCAAAATCGTGGCTGAACTGTCTTATCCTGCGACTGGCCTGAAATGTGTCGACCGTATTTATACCGATCTTTGTGTGATTGATGTGACGCCTGAAGGTATGAAAGTGATTGAAAAAGTCGAAGGTCTGTCATTTGAAGAATTGCAGTCAATGACTGGTGCCAAACTGATTGATGCGACTCAAAACTAATTTATAAATCCTCCCTAAACCCCTCCTTTATTAAAGGAGGGACTTTCATCCTTTAAATTCAGGGAAAAACGCCTCCCTTTAGTAAAGGGAGGTTGGGAGGGATTCAAAGATTTGGAAAGTAAAAACATGAAAAACGCATATATTATCGATGCCATCCGTACCCCATTCGGCCGTTATGCCGGTGGTCTCGCGCCTGTTCGTACAGATGACTTAGGTGCAGTTCCAATTAAAGCTTTGATGGAACGCAATCCAAGCGTGAACTGGGAACAGGTCGATGACGTGATTTATGGCTGTGCCAATCAGGCCGGTGAAGACAACCGTAACGTCGGTCGTATGTCTTCATTGCTTGCAGGCCTGCCTTATCAGGTTCCGGCAACGACCGTAAACCGTCTGTGTGGTTCATCGATGGATGCCGTCGCAATGGCAGCACGTACGATTAAAGCCGGTGAAGCCCATCTGATTATTGCTGGTGGTGTAGAAAGCATGTCGCGTGCCCCATTCGTGATGGGCAAGTCAGAAACAGCGTATGGCCGTAGCCAGAAGATTGAAGACACCACCATGGGCTGGCGTTTTATCAATCCTAAGCTCAAAGAAATGTACGGCGTGGACACCATGCCGCAAACGGCTGAAAATCTGGCAGAACAGTTCAATATCAACCGTGAAGATCAGGACAAGTTTGCTCTGACCAGCCAGCAACGTACCGCAGCAGCGCAGGCCAATGGTTTCTTTGCCAAAGAAATCATTCCTGTGGTGATACCACAGCATAAAGGCGATCCGGTGATTGTCGATAGTGATGAACATCCACGTGCATCTACCACTGCAGAAGCTCTGGCGAAACTAAAACCTGTGGTGAAAGCAGAGGGGACTGTAACGGCGGGTAATGCTTCTGGTATTAACGATGGTGCGGCTGCCCTGCTGATTGCATCTGATGAAGCTGTTGCTCAGCATGGCTTAAAACCACGTGCCAAAATTATTGGTTCAACAGTTGTAGGTGTTGAACCACGAATCATGGGTTTTGGTCCAGCACCTGCCATCAAGAAATTACTGGTACAAACCGGTCTGACTTTAGAACAGATGGATGTGATCGAGCTGAATGAAGCTTTTGCTGCTCAGGCACTGGCATGTACCCGTGACTTGGGAATTGAAGATGGTTCAGAGAAAGTCAATCCAAATGGTGGTGCGATTGCTTTGGGTCATCCACTCGGTGCTTCAGGCGCGCGTTTAGTGACGACTGCACTCAACCAGCTGGAACAAACCGGTGGTCAATATGCGCTGTGTTCAATGTGTATTGGTGTCGGTCAAGGTATTGCTTTGATTATTGAACGTGTTTAATTATTAAATGCTCTTTCTTCCCCTCCTTTCCCAAAGGAGGGGAAGAAAGAGCATTAAGGACTTAAAAAAATGCCAACATTTACATCTAACGATGCCCAGATCAATTACCAGACTTTTGGTGATGCCAGCAAACCCGCCCTGGTTTTTTCTAACTCATTGGGTACCAAATTCAGCATGTGGCAGCCACAAATTGAATTTTTCCAGCAAGACTATTTTGTCGTGTGTTATGACACTCGTGGTCATGGGGCTTCTTCTGCACCGCAAGGTCCGTATAGCCTGGAACAGTTAGGTCAGGATGTGGTCAATCTACTGGATCATCTGAATATCCAGAAAGCCGCTTTCTGTGGTATCTCGATGGGTGGGTTAACCGGGCAATGGTTAGCGATTAACAAACCTGAACGTTTTAACCACGTGATTATCTGCAATACTGCTGCCAAGATCGGTCAGGAACAGGCCTGGCTGGAACGTGCCGCACTGGTGCGTGAACAAGGCTTGGCTCCGATTGCATCGACTGCAGCATCACGCTGGTTTACCGGTCCCTTTATCAAGAGCAACGCAGCGAAAGTTGCAGAACTTTCAAACGACCTTGGAGCTGGCAGCCCGGAAGGTTATGCAAGTTGTTGCGAAGCTTTGGCTAAGGCGGATTTACGTGAACAGATCAAAACCATTTCTGTGCCGGTACTGATTGTGGCCGGTCAGCAAGATCCAGTGACGACAGTTGCAGATGGTCAAGCCATGCAAGCTGAAATTTCACAAAGCCAGCTGTTTGAAATCAATGCCTCGCACATTTCCAGTGTGGAGCAACCAGAAGTCTTTAATCAGGCAGTTCAGAAATTTATTGCAGCTTAAATAATAGATGCAAAGAAAAAGCCACTGTTGATCAGTGGCTTTTTTATGCTTAGATTTTGAAAAACTGGTTCAGCATCAAGCCCAGATCACTAAAATCGCTGCAATCACCACTAAGCCCAAACCCCAATGCTCGGTACGTGCCAGTTTTTCTTTAAAGAAATATGCCGAAATCAGCATACTAAACAGAATCTCAATTTGTCCCAAAGTTTTGACGACCGGCACACTCATCATGCTCATGGCAGTAAACCAGCCGAGTGATGCCATAAAACTGCACACACTCACTTTAAAAGTTAAGCCCAGACGTTGCCACATGGCCACTAAAGTCTGGCGACTGAATATGCTGAGATAGATCAGCATACTGATACACTGAAAACCGATCACCATTAACAACACCCAGGCCGCACGATGCAAGGTTGGCAAATTGCTTAATTCCAGACTGGCTTCGCGTACCAGAATTGAGGTAATGGCAAAACTTAAACCGCTGCCGATCCCGATCGCCAATGTTCTGGCTGAAAACCCGCTGACCTGTTGGCCTTTACTCAATAAAAATACCGCATATCCACCCAGCACCACACCGATCCAGGCCAGAAATGACAAATGATCCGCTAAAAAGGTCACGCCAATAATAGCTGCCAGAATGGCTTCACTTTTCGCCAACCCCACCCCCACCGCGTAATTTTTTTGCTTGAACAATTGTACCATCAGCGCCGTAGCTAAAATCTGACTGCAACCCGCAATTACTACATAGACCCAAAACCTGGGCGTGAAGTGAACCACACTTTCAACTGGCTTGAAATAATACAAGCTGCTCAGGTACAGCGCAGCAAATGGCAAGCCAAAAATAAAGCGTGCCAAGGTGACTCCCCACACATCAACCGTGGTACTGAGCTGTTTTTGAAAGGCGTTACGCCAAGCCTGCATAAATGCAGCCATTAAAGTGAAAAAAATCCAGCTGAATGCCATCTACTGATCGCTATTACCTCAAAAGTAAATTAATTCTATGCCTTAGTAAAAGCGCTGACTAATTAAAAATAGGATACTGGCCGATAGCGGAAAGTTTGGCTTATATTAAGGAACGAGTCGGCTAAATGAATACAATATGATCTGATAGCGATCTAAAAACGTGAAAATGGTACTAATTTTGCTTATCAAACCTAACCAGGCTGATAGATGTCATGTGGATTTATTTTATATGTTTAAAGTATGCAATCAGACCTAAAGTGCAATTGAACTCTTTTTTACTTTGCTCCAATATGAAATACAAAATAACAAGTATTCATCATTGAAGGCGAATACCCCCTGTACCAGATCGCCGGATGCTATCTCAGGTAAGGAATGAGAATGACCAGTTTAAATTATTATCAAACCATCTTTGATAAGGCGGGTGATGCTATTTTTGTGCATGATATCGGCAGTGTCGAATTCATGGACGTCAATGAAGCAGCTGAAAACCTCACCGGTTACAGCAAATCTGAATTAACCAGCATGAGTGTAGAAAAAATCAGTGCGCATAGCCATGGTTTTGATTTTTACCATGCCTTAAAAAAGGTGCAACAAGCTGCCAGTCATGAAGCAATTACATTTGAATGGATCATTCAGGCGCAGAATCAACGGCAGATTCCTGTTGAGGTTTGCCTAAAAACGGTCGAAATTGAGCATCAGCCCAAGCTACTGGCTTTGGTTCGCAACATTAGTGAAATCAAGAAATATCAGTATCAGCTGCAGTCTAAAGATCAGTATTTCAAGATGCTGCTGGAAAACTCGGGTGATGGCATCGCGATTCTGGACCTGCAAGGCAAACTACTGTATGCCAGCCCTTCTCTACAACGTATTTTGGGTTATCGTGACCGCTTTGTTTTAAATAAAAATGTGCTGAGTGTCATTCATCCGGATGACCGGATTAAAGTCCGGCAACTGTTATTTAAAAAACCGGCTGAACAGTCGATTGGAGTGCTGCATTACAAAATTATGCACCATAATGGTAAGTGGCGGCACCATGAAGCAACCTATCGCAACCTGCTCGACCATCCGGATATTCAGGGAATCCTGATCAATTACCGCGATATTAGCGAACGGATTGAAGCAGAAGAAATGGCGCGGGCTCGGGAACGTCAGTTAGGCCATATGTCACGCTGCAAAACCATGGGTGAACTTGCGACCGCACTGGCACATGAACTGAATCAGCCCTTAGCTGCACTCAATAATTATGTCGGTGGCAGCATTATCCGTATTCAAAACGGCCTAGCCAATACCACTGAAACGCTGGATGCCATGAATGCCGCACTGGATCAGACCAAAAGGGTCAACCAGATTATTCACAGTATGCGCAGCTTTTTGCGCAAAGGCGAAGCCAATTTTCAGGTACATTCCCTCAATAAATTGATTCAGGACCTGCATCCCCTGATTGGACTGAAAGCCGATCAGGGCGGCTGTACCATTCATTATGAGCTGAGTGTGACACCGGTTTCTATCTCTGCTGATGAAACCCTGTTTAGCCAGGTCATCATTAATCTGGTCTTTAATGCGGTGGATGCGTTACAACGCAATCCTGAAGGTCAACGTGATATCTATATCCGGACCTGGCAGCACAACCAGCATGCCCGAATTGCCATTGCAGACAATGGTCCGGGACTGCAAGGACAAAATCCGGAACAGCTGTTCGAGTCTTTTTATTCGAGCAAGAAAGACAGCATGGGGATCGGATTGACTTTATCGCGTAGCATTATTGAAAACCATCAGGGTTATTTATGGGTCTGCCAGGGTGAATCCGGCGCAATTTTTAATATTTCATTATCTGCACAGGAGCGTGCTAAATGTATTTAAATAATTCTCATGTTCCCGAGCCCATAGTCTACGTCATTGATGACGATCAGGATATCCGAAACTCGCTGACCTGGTTGCTGGACTCCGTTCAGCTGGAAACCAAAACATTTAGCAGTGCGACCGAATTTTTAAATTATCCACGGCCGAATACCCCAGCCTGCTTGATTCTGGATATCCGTATGCGCGGCATGAGTGGCCTGCAGTTACAGCAACAGCTAAATCAGCAGAAAGCCTATATTCCAATTATTTTCATGACCGGTCATGGTGATATTCCGATGTCGGTAAATGCCATGAAAGCCGGGGCTTTTGATTTTCTGGAAAAACCTTTTAATCCGCAGCATATGCTGAACCAGATTCAGGCCTGCCTGCAACAGGCCGAGCAGGACTTTGTCGCAGGGGAAAATCGCAAACAGCAATTATTGAAACTGAAATCCTTGTCACCACGTGAGAATGAGATTATCAATTTGCTGGTGGATGGCCTGTCCAGTAAACATATTGCGCAGATGCTGAATATCAGTCATAAAACTGTCGAGATTCACCGCACTCATATCCGGCAAAAACTGGGGACAGAGTCGATTGCCCAGATTGTGAATATGGTGCTGATGTGCCGGGACAAAACTATGCAGGCGATGGGTTAACCTATCGCCTCTTTTGAAGATGGATAAAGGATTTAGAAGAATCGGTCGAAATGAACTTGTTGTAGTGGAATACCCGCCTGATGCGCCATCTGTTCAATGGATTTCACCATCGGCGGTGGCCCGGCACAATAAATCTCATGCTCAGGTAATTGCTCGCCCAGCACATCATTGATTACATCATGAATGAAACCGGAACGGATGCCGTCTATCAGTTCTGCAGACGTGGCAGGCACATAATTGAGACGCTCACCCAATTCGGTCCAGTCCCTGAGCTGATTTTCGGTCAACAAATCACGTTGTTCACGTCCACCGTGGAAGAACCAGACCTTATGATGTTGCAAGCGCGGATTGGCCGCCACACCACGCGCAATCGCCAGCATTGGCGCAAGACCCGAACCACCTGCAACACAGACAATCGGACGTGGCTGTTCCTGCAAATGCGCCAGACCATAAGGCCCATCAATCTGAATCACGGCATCTTGTCGTTGTTGCTCATCGAACAGCAAATTGGTCATCTTGCCATCCGGCACACGGCGAATCTGGAACACCCACAGTCCTTCGTCATTCGGCAAGTTCGACATCGAATAGGCCCGCAGCAATTCCTGATTTACCCAGAGCAGTGCATATTGCCCTGGAATAAATTGGGCTGGTTCATCCGACTGTAAATGAATTTCTAAAATATCATGGGTAATCGCTTGCACATGCTTGAGCTTCACGGCTTGCTGTTTTGGCAAAATTTTAGGCGTGCACTGTTCATCTAAACGAACCTTGATCACACAGTCCGATTTTGGCCGACACTGGCAAGCCAATACACGTCCCTTACGTTTATCGCGATCAGACAACCCAGGTGCGTCTGCCCACAGATTTTCAACCTCACCCGACAACACTTCAATTTTACAGGTGCCGCAACCACCGGCATTGCATTCATAAGGCAAGCCCAAACCTTCACGCAAACCGCCGCGCAGCAGAACATCGTCTGCTGCACAGTGAAATTGACCCTGTCCTTCAATCTGGATTTTATACATAGCACCTTACTCCACCAAATAGACCTGACCATCACGTACAAATGAGGTGTAGGTTTTGAGTGGAATACTGCAGGGTGCACCACACGGCTCACCAGTTTTAATATCGAAAGCGCCAGCATGGAACGGACATTCTACTTCGCAGCCATCAACTTCACCATCAGCCAAAGATGCATCCCCATGGGTACAGGTATCATCAGTGACATAGAATCCACCATCTTCCAGATGAAATACCGCAAGTGGTGGATAACCGTCGATAATGACCTGTAAGCCTTCCCCCTGTTCAATCTCCGAGGTGAGGCAAAGAAATTTTTCAGCAATATTGTTCACTTGAATATTCATGCGCTCAACTCCTCAATCGGTGAATCTGTCGCTTCAGGTCCCAGGGTGTGATAACCGCCATCGGCATGGATGGTGCTACCGGTGAGCAATTTGGCTTTTGGACTGCAAAGCAGGCTTAAAGCTTCTGCCACCTCTTCGGCATCGGCAATACGGCCCAGCACATGGAAACGACCCGCAACACGATCGGTTTTCGGACGGTCATTGCCTGAAATCATCTGCATTGGCACAGACCAGGTCCAGCCCAAAGACAAGGCATGCACGCGGATACCATCAGTGGCTAAATCGAGTGCCATACTTTTGGTTAGCTGTTCCAGTGTGGCCTTTGATGCCGGATAAACCCAGCGCTCTTTTTGGGCAATACGGGCACTGACACTACTGATATTGATCACTGCAGCATCTGAACTCGCTTTCAGCAATGGGCGGCAGGCCTGTACCAATGCAGCATGACCAAACACCGTGACATTGAAGGTATTTTGCCAATCTTGACGTGTCGACTGAGATCCATGATCCTCATACAGACAGGCCAGATTCACCAGAATATCCACTTGTGTCAGCTTGCCCACCAAGGCCTGAATGCTGTCATCACTGGCCAGATCAAGATATTCAAAGCGAGTTTGGGTTTCATTTGCGACCTGTTGGCCTTGTTCCTGATTAATATCAGCAATAATGACGTCCGCACCCAGGCCTTTTAATTCTTTGACTACAGCCTGGCCAATATGGGTTGCACCACCTGTTACTAAAACAGCTTTATTCTTAAGATCGCTCATGAAACCTCCTTATATTGAGGCCATTCTGTAAACTGTCCTTTGCAGAACAGCAATGGACGCTGATTGCTGTGACGGCATTGCTCAATTTTTCCAAGGAAAATCTGGTGATCGCCGGCTTCAATCTGCTTTTCATTTTTGCAAACAAACTGCACCACACACCCTTCCAATACGGGCGCTTTAGACTGTTCAATATTCCACACACCGTGCTGGAATTTATCGGCAATCGGCTTGGCAAAGTTCAGACCTACGTCCTGCTGGTCTGCTCCCAGAATATTAATGGCAAAGTATTCTGCATTTTCAAAAACCATACGACTTGGTGAATGATTCACTAGACTCCACAAGACGAGTGCAGGATCTAATGACACGGAACTAAATGAATTAATAGTCAGTCCGACAGGTTGTTGCTGTTGATCCAGACAGGTGACAATCGCTACACCTGTGGCAAAACCGCCGAAGGCCTGCCGAAGCGCTTTCGCTTCAGCCAGGTCAACGTCCTGCCACAGTACTTCAGGCAGCTGCATGATTAAACTCCTTGCGTGACAGATATTCTTTCGCGCCCTCCGCACCATCCACGGCTGGCCAGAAACCACGTGGATGGTTGAAGTGGCCCATAAAGTCATCGGCAATTGCACTGTTTTGAGATGCTGCTCCCAGAACTTGAAGCAAGCTTTCGCTTGGCGGATTTAGCAACAGGTTGGTAAATTCAGTGGTATAGCGGCCGGAATATTCCCAGAATTCATCAAAGACTTGCGTCATCCATTCGGCAGTAAAGGCTTCATCGCCATGTGCCAGAATGGCCTGCAGATAATGCTCGACCATACGAGTCGCATTGTTTGCGCCCTGACCAGCAATCGGGTCATTGACCATCACTGTGTCGCCAATACCCCAAATCGAAGCACCATTTTCCAAAGTTGCAACCGGATAACGGACTTCCGGACGGAATGCGCCTTTCAGCCAGGCATTCGGATCACTCAGTTCCATGTTATCGACCATACGGAAGCTCTGGTCTGGTGTTACTTTAGCTACTGCTTCTTTCATGCGTTGCAGCATTTCGTCACCGCTGGTCACATCATCAAAGATATCCATTGGACCATTGGGTACACATTCAAACAGGAAGCTTCGACACGGGCCATAGGTATGGCTGTAGAATGGCATGCTGAAATATTCACCTGCACCGGCAATAAAGTTAAAGTGCAAGGTTTGCGATGGCTGACCTTGCCAACTGTTCGGTCCGCACAAGTCATCACCTACCACCAAAGCCGCAGCCAGTTTACGTGGCGGAGCCTGATGCACCGAGCGGGATTCATTACGTTTGAACAGGCTGGTAATATTGCCTTTGCCCGCCGCAAGAATCGTTAAATCATTTTCAGCAGAGATGATTTCCAAATCTTCAGGTGTCACATTCTGGATTACCAGCTTGCCACCACGACGTGGGTATTCTTCTAGCCATCGGTGGTATTTAGTGCGCTGGTCCATGGCAATGCCTTTATTTTCATGCAGAAAACCGGTCAAAGGCAGTGCCACCGTACCGTCTGGCGCACGGAAGTCGACATGAATCGCCTCTCCATGATGTGCCTTGCCATCCCAGAAATTCAGGCCCAGTTTACGTTCCACTTCAAGCGTATTGGCGAAGAACATGGTGGTACTGACCATGCGGCCATGTAACAGTTCTTCAGCTGGACGATCTACATATACAGTAACGTCGTATTTTTTTTCTAGTAATGAGAATGCCAGTAACAAACCTGCCTGCCCACCACCAATAATTGCGATTTTTCTCATCTCTTGAATTCCTCTTTGGGCCGTGTCTGATGCAGTAGCTATCGTTATATTTGCGCTTATGTTGTCGGATACGGCTGATTAAAAGTCAGGTTTAATTCCACCCGGTCAAATTTCCATTCATCTTCTTCATCACAGCGAACAGTGGCTTGATAAAATCCGCCCAGACAGCTGGTGGTGGCCTGCATGCCTTTCTCGGCAAGTTTGCAGACTTCCCAAAGCATCCAGCTGACATTGGCATGATGATGATCCAGCACTTCGATATCCGGCATGGCCATAATGTGCAGGCTCCACAGCACCTGCGCTTCAGCAATGCCAGACAGCGCATCCAGAATGTTTTGCCGACCTTGATATTCGCCAAAACCATTCGCACACCAGACCGCATCGTCATGAAACAGATGCTGCATAATGGTTGGGTTGTTGCGCTGGTCCGCTGCGGTTGCATAGCGGCCGACCAGGCTGCGAATGGCTTCGCAGCTTTCCAGGTAGTGCAAACGGGTTTCCAGATTGTGCTGGCTCATATTCAATTCCTTTAAACGTTGACCACGTCACCAGTTTCATAGACAAAGCGGGTTTCTTCAAAGGCATATGGCACACCGACAGAACCTTTATACAGTTCGATATGCGGTGCAATTTCAGCAAAGCTCAGGCTGAGCCAGTACAGCTTGTGTAGCTCTTCCGGCAATGAGCCCAATGGATATTGGTCTAATGCCGCCAGCAGGTGACGCATTTCCGGCAGAATCGCATCATAAAATGCCTGCAGCTCTTCTTTGGTGGAGTTCAGACGGGCCAGATGACGCTGTTTAGAGGTTCCAAGTGCCCACTTCGCGACAAAAGGTTCCAGAGCAGCAAAGTCAGCCGGCAATTGTGAAATGATATTTGACATGTGCATTCTCCTTATGCGCGATTCAGGTATTGTTCAAGAACGTGGTAGCCATGACGAATCAGGATTTCTTCATCCTGTAAATGCATGACTTTCTTGGCTTTAGATTCCAGTGCTTCCTGGGTGTCTTCCATGGTTGCAGTATCTTCTAACCAGGCATTACGCTGCAGTACCTGAGCAAATTCCTGTGCCCAGCGCTCTGAATAAGTTTTCGCTTTAGGCAGGTAGTAACGGCCTTCCCAACGGGTTTTGTTGTGACCGACTGGCCAGAACTGGTGGGTAAACCATACGCCTTCTGTCACATGCACCAGAATGTTCGGGAAAATGACAGAAAGCTCGAATGAAAAATCATCACGGTCATTTGGATTCACTGACTTCGGTAACTGCGTACGTTCGTAGTGATTGACCAGTGATGCTCCGGTAATTTCTCCGGAAAGTGCCGCAGCCGGTTTTGGATTGGCATTTTTAGTGAGGCAGACCGCACAGGTACGGTGATCGCCAAACAGTTGTACTTCTTGCAGGCCAGAGGCAAACACATTCGGGAATGAACCGGCATGAATGGTGGCTACGTGATAGGCCTCAGCAAAGGCATCATGTGCGACTTTCCAGTTACAGTTCAGTACCGTGTTATAGGCAAAGCATTCTTCCATTTCATGAAACGGATAACCGCCTAAATGTGTACCCATGCCGCCCAGGAATTCTTCTACACCTTGAGTGCCTTCATTATCCAGGTTCACGAAAATAAAGCCTTCCCAGACTTCGGTACGTACGGGTGCCAGACCGTTATGACCTTTGTCAAAGCAGGAAGTGAATTTTTCCTCTTCAGGTACACTAACTAAGTCGCCTTTGGCATCGTAAACCCAGCCATGGAAACGGCAGGTCACAACTGCAGCTTTATTTGACCCGAAAGTTTCGTTGTCGGTTTCTACTACAACCTTGTTGCCCCGATGCGAACAGATGTTGTGAAAGCCGCGGATCTCGCCGTCTTTGCCATGCATAAGAATCACGGAAGTTTTAGCAAAATCCAGACGTTTGACCTTGTAATCGCCTTTCTTTGGAATTTCTTCAATACGACCGACTTTTAGCCAGACTTTAGAAAATACCTTGTCGATTTCTTCCTGATAGATTTCCGGTGAAATACATGGCTCGGTTGGAATAGGTTCAATACCGAGTTCAGGATAAAGTTCGCCCCAACGGAGTTTAGAATTACTGTTCATATGACATTCCTGTTCAAGTTTCTAAGTTCTTTACTTTCAATAGGCAGTGGTGTGGCACCACTGCAGCTTGTTGTTAAATCCAGTTTTGATTAAAGTTGATAGTGTTCGCGCACCAGATCTGCGATGCCGAGTTTTTCCAGAATTGGCATTGGACACAGGAACGTGGCACGTACCATACCCGGCAAACGGCTGATTTCAATCGAACCGGTAATGGTGCAGCGGTTCATGACTTCGTCATAGCTCAAACCCGTAGTTTTAGCCGCGCGATTCAGTGCATTTTCAGTCGCATCATTCAGATTTTTACCAGTACCCATAAAGGTAATTGGACCGCTTTCTTCAATTTCGGTCTGGCCCCAGCGTTCGCCGAGTGCTTTCACTTTCTCTTTTTCTTCTTTAGTAAATGGACGGGCCATCGGTGGAAGATCATCTGGTGCCTGTAACAGGATTGGACCATCAATGGTCAGACCTTTAATCACTTCGACTTGCAGTTCGGTTTCACCAGACACGTCCGTGGCATGACCGGCAATTTCGCCATTGCCTTGCTGTGCATGCATGTCGCCCATGTACACACCGGCTCCTGGCACTTTAACCGGACAGATCAAGATACAACCCGGACGGATTGAGTTGGTATCCATATGGCCATCGGTTTTTGCTGCAACAAGCTCATCTTCTGTCATGCCAAATTTGTGCGGTGCATTAATCAGGTACTGACCAAAGTCATGACAGTTATGTGAGTCAGGTAGATCACGTGATGGTGTTGTACCGATGTTGCCCAGGAATGGACGCATATGCGCTGCGACTCCCGGCATATCAGCACGAGCAAGCGACAGGATTGAGTGTTGTGCTGCATGTTCAGGCAGTGCAGACAGTTCATTGACATTGCCGGCAAGTTTGTTGGCAATCTCCTGATTGACCGTCAAACTCACTTTGTTTTCTTCATCAAGCACGATCACATAGCCATGTGAAAACTCAAAAGCACTGACTTCCGCATCACAGTTTTTACAACGAATTGCATCTTCACCAATGCCCTCTACATAGCTTGCAGGCTGTTCTGTACCACATGCACTACAGTATTTCGCCACAAACGGGTCGCCATGGTAGCGTCCTTCAACAAAGCTCATGACACCTGAAGATGTTGCAATCGAGTTCACTTTCATTTTCTTGATTTTAAGTGCAACCGCATCACCGACTTCTGCACCTTCAATAAACACAGGCAATGTCACTTCATGACCACCCTGGAATGCAGGGGTAATCATTGGGCCCCAACAGCCCGGAGGTGTACCGGTTTTTAAGATTCCGCCATTTTTCAGTGGGCCAAGCATGCGTTGGCTTGGACCAACAATCCCGCCCGAAAATTCATTCACCAGCAAATAGTCCACTGCATTGGTACTGCCTGCTGCATAGTCTTGGTTTTCAATCTTCATCGTATTACCCCTATAGTTTTAAATAGCTGATTTTTAAAATGGAACTGTGATATCAAGTGCGAACTTCTGACCTTCAGGTCGGTTTTCCACATCAAATTCTTTCTGGTATTTGGCGGCAACTGCGACGCCTTTAGCGAATTGGTAGCGCACTTGCGGACCAATACTGGCTGCTTTTGCCTTGAACTCGCCTAGTACGGCCCCTGCACCAGAGTCGCCTTCAAGCTGGCGATGTACATAACCACCTAGACCGACCGCTAAAGGTCCCATGTGCTTGGCAACGATGTAATCCACATGCAAGGCATTACCTGACTCATAACTGGTGTCTTTGTTTTCAAAGTTGATGTCATACATCCACTTAGTGCTGACTTCGATGCCTTGCTGGTTCAGATAAGTCGCAGAAACAATTGGCTGAATGGTGTAGTAGTTTCGGCCAATATTGGCGAGGCGGTTTTTGTTATATGAACCGACTGGGATATAGAAATCGACACCCGTTGCCACATGCCAGTCACCTTTGTGCCAGCCCAATAGAAATGGATCGATAATCACATCACCCAATGCAGTTTTTTCATCTTGCCCACCGCCCAAAGTGATGTCGGCATTGGCATAAACCAGAAATGCGTGCATCCCCCATGTTGCACCTAGAAAGGTCTTGTCACTGACATACACACCACGCGCGACGGTGGCAAAGGTATCCAGCTTGAAATCATCAAATACCGGATGATCATTTTTGAATTTGTCTGCTGAATAAAACTGGTTGTAGCTCACCAGGTAAGTACCTGGAGGTGGCATTGCACCACCGAAGAAACTTTCTGTGCCATCCGGATAGGCACTACCACCATTTTCAGCTGCAAATGCGAACGGTGCACAGCTGATCAGGCTTGTGGTGAGTACCACTGATTTCAGATATTTGCTTAGCATTTACAGCTTTCCCCTAGTCTTCAAAGTCTTTAGTTGCAGGGCTTTCGAAGCCTCAAGCGCATGACTTAATCTAGACTTGAAACATGGCAGGGAAATATAGGGACGAATCTGTGTTTAGATAGGTAAAACCTGAAGATGGCTAGCTGAAACTGCGCAGTAGTCTAGGTGTTTGTCTGGAGAAAATTTAGTTAAATGGCACATTGCTATAGGTGAAACCACCTATAAAACAGTCAGAAAATGGCCATTTTTTTGGAAAAATTTTGGAATATAAAATTGTGCCTGATGGCCTTTCATTCCGCTTTTAACAATCCGGATATTCCTTTTGCATCGGGATAAAACGGATTCCATGTTGTTCCGTGTATTTCCCCGTTTCCACAAAACCAAAGCGCTTGTAAATATCCAAGGCATAAAGACTGGATTTTACCGTAATACTTGAATGGCCTTGACGGCGGATCTCGCCTTCTAAAAAGCGCCACATTTGCCGGCCATAACCCTGCCCCTGATAGGCTTGGTTCAGGAAAAAATGCATGAAGTGTGCAGGTTCCATATAAGCCACGACACCTATCACCTGATGATCGATTTCTGCCACAAAATAATGAATGTCCGGACGCTCGAAAATGGCCTGAATCATCTCAGGCTGAAAGCGCTGGCGCCCCTCTTCTGAACTGATCACGGCATCGACAAAGGGTGCAATCACATCGATAATGGCACAAGTATCCTGAATATTGGCTTTTCTGATTTTCATGTTTTTTAAATCCCTCTTTATTAGCTTGTCCACATTAAAAAATTTTTATTCTTAAAAGTTAGCTGCTTTAGCTGTTCTTGAATGGACTTCCCCAAATTTAAAAACTGGTCTGAATATTCGGTAATATCCTTCTCTGCGCCTTGTCCGTATTTTCAAGACAGCAACTCACTCTATTTAAAAATCCATTTATTTAAAAGCTTGTTTAACTATACTTTTCTGATTAAAACCAAGCTTCATTTAATATCAGGCAGCCTGTCTTTACAATTCATCCATATAGAATTTTCGATGAAATTTTTATGATATTTCTTTATCAGGAAGAAATTTAGGTAGGCATTCTGAACTTTTCTTGGTGTTCATCAAAGATAAACATTTGAGGTCGTTCGCTTCCCTGCAGGGAGTTTAATGAAACATTTTGAATGTGCTGTCTGCAAGCAACAGCTGTTTTTTTACAAATCAGTTTGTGATCATTGTCTGTCACCGATCGGTTATGTTGCTTCGGAAAAAGATCTGTGTGCATTCGAAAAACAGAGTGCTGAACGATGGGTGCCAATTGCCAAGAACTACCAGCATGCCAGCTATAAACCCTGTCATAATTACGTTCAATATCAAGTATGTAACTGGATGATTCCCAGCGATGAGGACGAGGAGTTTTGTGAATCCTGTCAGCTCACCCATGTCATTCCTGATCTGGAAAATTCAGAGAACCTGATTTACTGGTTTCGGCTGGAAGAAGCCAAACGCCGTTTCCTGTATTTGGCTCAGCGCATGAACATGATGCCACGGCCTAAAAAGTCAGAGGATGATCCATTTGGTCTGCGATTTGATTTCCTGCTGCCTCAGGAAGACCAACCTGTTTTAATTGGTCATGCCAACGGGATCATTACCTTAAATGCAATTGAGGCTGATGTGGTTTATCGGGAAACCACACGCGTGAATATGGGTGAAAACTACCGGACGCTATTAGGTCATTTTCGTCATGAAAGCGGACATTATTATTTTGCCATCATGCAGCATATGCACCCAGAGCTGCTCGATGAATTCCGCCATTATTTCGGGGATGAACGGCAAAATTATGGCAAAGCACTTGAACGCCATTATAACAAAGGTGCGCCGATCAACTGGCAGGAAAAGTACATCAGTGCTTATGCTACAGCCCATCCCTGGGAAGACTGGGCAGAAACCTGGGCGCATTATCTGCATATGATGGAAACCCTGGAAACTGCCTATTATGGTGGTCTTCGTGTTGAGGGCAATGGCAGTTATCTGGCCAGCATGAATTTTAAAGAATGCCCGATTGGTGGGCAGGACTTTGAACATATCCTTAAAAACTGGATTACCCTGACTTTTAATCTGAATGCCTTAAACCGTTGTATGGGCTTGGAAGATGCCTACCCGTTCAAGTTGAACGAAACAGTTAAAGACAAGCTACGATTTATTCACCGGCATGTGCTGGAAAAAGTTTTCAAATAGCCTGACCAATTACCTGTAAACCTAAATTTCTCGTTCCATATCACTCATATTACAAAGCCCGTAGTAAATGACGGGCTTTGTTTTGAAATTACTATAATTAAACCAATTAAGCCGTTTTCATTGAACCGGTTTCTTCAAACTGGGCATGCCAGGACAAAGCTTCATTTAACAAATGCGGTGTTTGACCACCATGTGCACAGGCGCGCTCAAAGTAATCATTCAGACTTTTGCGATAATCGGGATGAGCACAAATATCGATAATCTTGCGGGCACGTTCACGTGGTGCCAATCCGCGCAGATCGGCCAAACCTTGCTCTGTTACCAGAATATCCACGTCATGGTCAGTATGATCTGTATGGCTCACCAGTGGAACCACAGACGAAATCGCACCACCTTTGGCATAGGATTTAGTCACAAAGATCGCAATATGTGCATGACGGGTAAAATCACCTGAGCCGCCAATACCATTCATCATCTTGGTGCCAGCGACATGGGTTGAATTCACATTCCCGTAAATATCAAACTCCAGTGCGGTATTGATTGCAATTATACCCAGACGGCGAATCAGCTCAGGATTATTGGATAATTCCTGTGGACGTAACACAATTTTATCTTTGTACTGATCAAAATTCTTCATCACCCGTGCCGCACACTCATCGCTCAGGGTCATGGAACAACCAGAAGCAAAGGTCATTTTTCCTGAATCGATAAGCTGGAAAGTACAGTCTTGCAGGACTTCAGAATACATTTCCAGATGGTTGAAATTAGAATGTTCAAAACCTGCAAATACGGCATTTGCCACGGAACCTACTCCGGACTGCAGCGGCCCCAAATTTTCAGGTAACCGCCCTGCGGCGACTTCATTTTCAAAGAATTGAATTAAGTGGCTGGCAATCGCCAGTGTTTCTTCATCCGGCTCATCCATTGCGAAAGAAGTATCCGGAATCTCATTAATGACAATCGCAGCAATTTTTTCAGGTGCAACATGGATTCCGATTGTGCCTATCTTGTCACTGGCTTGCGTCAAAGGAATCGGACCACGGTTTGGACGGGCTTTAGGCAAATAAATATCATGTACGCCTTCTAGGACCGGATTAATTGTCGTGTCGATTTCAATAATGACCCGATCTGCCATTTCGATGAAATTCGCCGAGTTTCCACAAGAACCGGTCGGAATAATCTGGCCATCTTCGGTAATTGCAGTTGCAGCAACTACGGCGATATTTACTGCTGGAAGGTTTTTATGACGGATATTGTCTGCCAGTTCAGAAAGATGCTGATCGATATACATCACTTCACCATTATTGATGGCCTGACGTAAAGAAGGATCAGCCTGATAAGGATAACGGCGGGTTATAACGTTGGCTTCATTCAGTTTCCCATCAATCCGGTTCCCCAGACTTGCACCTGTCGCCAAGGTAATACGGATCGGATGCTGCCGGGCATATTCAGCCAATGCCAAAGGCACAGTTTTCACCTCGCCGGCGCCGCCAAACCCGCTCAAACCAATTACATCACCGTCTTGAATCAATTGTAGTGCTTTTTCTACAGGTACTACTTTATCTTGTAATGCGAGCAAACGAATACGCTCTAAACCGTTCATAAAAATTCTCAAAAATTAAAAATAAAGAGACGCCTGCTCCTGGCGTACCAGAAGCATTGTGGTCTAATTCAAAAAATATTTAAGTTTGCTACTTTGAGCATATGATCATGCAATTATGAAAAGACTTAAATCAGTTCTACAGCAATCGCTGTTGCTTCCCCACCGCCAATACACAGTGCTGCAATGCCTTTCTTGCCACCAGTACGCATTAAGGCATGAATCAAGCTCACAATAATTCGGGAACCGGAAGAACCTAGGGGATGACCAAGCGCACAGGCACCGCCATTGACGTTCACTTTTGCTGAATCAAGTTTAAAAGCATCTATTGCTAACATGGTCACCATGGCAAAAGCTTCATTGATTTCCCAAAGATCAACCTCCTGAGCATCCCAACCCGTTTTTTTCAGGACTTTTTCAATCGCACCCACTGGTGCAATGGTGAATTCTGATGGATGCTGCGAATGGCTGGCATAGGCCACAATATTAGCCAGCGGCTTTAAGTTGCGCTGCGCGGCAATTTCACTCGAGGTAATCACCAGTGCCGAAGCACCATCAGAAATGGAGCTGGCATTTGCCGCAGTAATTGTTCCATCCTTTTTGAAAGCTGGACGTAAGGTTGGAATTTTGTCAGCCTTGGCATTTAAAGGCTGTTCATCCTGTTCCACCACCACATCGCCTTTACGGCTACTGACAGTAACCGGTACGATTTCATCTTTAAAGAAGCCTTGCTGAACGGCGGTCACGGCTTTATTTAAGGAACCAATTGCATAGTCATCCTGCTGCTCACGGGTATAGCCTTTTTTATCCGCCATTTCCTGAGCAAGGATTCCCATAGACAGGCCGGTTTCCGCATCTTCCAGACCTTCCTGGAACATATGGTCAATGACTTTTCCATGCCCCATACGGAATCCGGCCCGTGCCTTGTCCATTAAATATGGTGCGTTTGACATCGATTCCATACCACCTGCAACCACAATCTCTGCTGAACCGGCCTTGATTGCATCTGCTGCCTGCATCACCGCCTTCATGCCTGAACCACAAATTTTATTAATCGTGGTCGCCCCGGTGGAATCAGGTAGACCCGCCTGGCGCATGGCCTGACGTGCCGGGCCCTGCTTTAAGCCGGCTGGCAGTACGCAGCCCATAATCACTTCATCAATATCATTGACCGACAGACCTGCACGTGCCACTGCTTCCTTGATCACCACAGCACCCAAATCCGGCGCGGTACAGCTTGAAAGTGAACCTTGAAAACCGCCCATCGCGGTACGTACTGCATCTACAATTATGATCATTTTAGTTTCATCCTTTTTCATCATTGTTATCAACCCTACATAACCAAAGCGCTGTAGAGCTGGTCCTTCGCAATTATTGCGGGTTAAGCCTGTGCAGTAAAATAGTCTTCAGGCAACTGCATCACCAGTTCCGCACCTGCCTGAATACGCTGAATTCTTGCACTTAAATCCGGAAGGACTTTGGCAATATAGTAATTGGCCAGTACCAGTTTATTCTGGAAGTAGCTGTCATCTTTGGCTGCAGCGGCTTTACTAATCCGCGCATACATATAGACAAAGCTGAGCAGCCCAACCGCATGTAAATAATCGACAGCAATCGAGTTGGCAAAATCAGGGTTCAGCTTAGACTGCTCGACGATGAATCTGGTGATGTCTTCAAGTTGCTGGCAGGTTTCTAGAGTCACAGCTTTAATCGTCAATGAATCATCTAAAATTTGGGCAAATTCACGGATTTCCGCGATATATTCTGCGATATAAGCGCCATTACATTTGGTGGTTTTACGACCGATCAGGTCAATCGCCTGCACGCCATTGGTGCCTTCATAAATCTGTGAAATACGCAGGTCACGAATACACTGTTCCATGCCCCATTCACGGATATAGCCATGACCACCGAAGCACATTTGCGCTTCCAGTGCAGAATCCAGTGCCTTGTCGGTCAAATAAGCTTTGGCGATTGGCGTTAACAGCGCCACACGGTCAGTTGCTTTACGCACCGCTTCAGGGTCGGTGGAGTATTTGGTAATATCCAGTTGTTGACCTACATACACCGCAAACGCACGTGAAGCTTCATTGTTGGCACGCACATTGAGCAGCATACGACGTACATCACCATGCACCAGAATTGAATCGGCTGGTTTTTCTGGAGATTTTGCACCAGTTGATGCACGGCCCTGTAAACGGTCCGTCGCATATTGTGCCGCATTCTGGTAGGCAAATTCTGCTGCACCAATGCCCTGAATTCCCATAGACAAACGTTCGTAGTTCATCATCACGAACATGCCGGCCAGACCTTCATTTTTATTGCCAACCATATAGCCCTTGGCGCCGTCAAAGTTCATGACGCAGGTCGCCGAGCCTTTAATTCCCATTTTATGTTCGATTGAACCGGCAGATACTGCATTACGCTCACCCAGTGATCCATCTGCATTGACCAGGAATTTCGGCACAATAAACAGGGAAATACCACGTGAACCTACGGGTGCATTCGGAGTTTTTGCCAGCACCAGATGAATGATATTTTCACTCAGATCATGCTCGCCGCTGGTAATAAAAATTTTGGTGCCGGTAATATTGTATGAACCATCTTCATTCGGTTCAGCTTTGGTCTTGATAATGCCAAGATCTGTGCCGGAATGTGGTTCAGTCAGACACATGGTGCCCGACCATTCACCTGTATAGAATTTTGGTAAATAAGTTTCTTTTTGTTCCTGGGAGGCGCGGTCATTGATGGCCATACCTGCACCCACCGTTAATAGGGGGTAAAGCATGAAAGATGGATTGGTGCTCCAGATCATTTCATCGGCAAGTACGGTCAACATTTTCGGCATATTTTGTCCGCCCCATTCTTCAGGAGCACCCAAGCCTACCCAGCCACCTTCGGCAAACTGTCTGAACGCTTCTTTAAAACCTTTGGGTGTCGTTACCACACCATTGTTAAACTGAGCACCACCCTCTTCATCTGCAGGACGATTCAGATCAAGAATGACATTTTTTGAAAATTTTGCCATTTCTTCCAGAACCGCATTTGCAGTCGCCATATCGAGATGTGCAAGATTTTCGTTACCTTGCCAAAATTGTTCAGCCTGAAATACATCATTTAAAATAAATTCCATATCTTTCAGCGGCGCATTATAAATCGGCATTTTCAACTTCCTAAAATGGTGATACTCAATCCTGTTGCCAGGTATTTTCTGATTTTGATTAGATTTACTGCAGACAATTGCAAAATCTTGATATCAAATTCATTCAACAGTGAATATATAAAGTGACTCATAAAACTGCTTTGAAACTCACATCTTCTTGTCCAGTATAATCTACTGAATATGTCAGCTTAATATTGCTCTGTATTCTGCGCAAAACCTTGATGAATGCGGGCTTAATACCATCAAAGGATTTAGCTTGGTGCGCTGAAACAATAAAATAAATATACGGGAAATGGAATTTTATTTAGCAAAGTTGATCTCTAGGGTTCAATTTTCTTGACAATATTTTGAGCTTGTCACCCTGTCTATTTTTATTTGTCAGCAGTTGCTGCATAAATATACAAAATAAGATAAATATCACGACCTTAGTTTTATAGTAATCACGTGCAAAATTGCATATTCTTGGAAGGTTGTTTTTCAAAAAGTATGGACCAAGAAGATGATGACTGTAAGACAGCAGAACTTCCTTCTTCGTAAAGAGAAGATCCTGAACATGGCAGAGAGTTTGCTGCTTGACAATAATCAGGACATCACCTTGAGTGAACTCGCCAGTGAACTGGATATTGCCAAAGGAACCATCTACAAGCATTTTAAAAGCAAGAACCAGTTATATTTAGAATTAATTATTCTCAATGAAAAAAGAATTCTTGAAATATCAGAAAAGCATAATAATGATATTAAAAATTATGTTTCACAATATATGCTCTATCACATGCTTAATTCCAACCGGACCATTCTGTTGCATGTCATCGAAGAGCGTTTAACCAATAATGAAAAGAATCTGAAAGATTTATTTCAGGAGCTTTATCGTATTCGTGAAGAACGGATTCTCCGGATTAAAGATATCACTCATGATTATCTGGTTGCTTTAGAAAGCGCCATGTCGATTCGGGATTATTTATCTTATATCTGGACTGTGACCTATGGTGCCTCACTGTTATTAAATTCAAGCAATTATCAAAAAGCGATTGGTTCACGCGAACGTCTGATCAAGCTGTATATTAATCAGGCACTCATGACACCGGATAAAATTTCGTCGGTATAATGATCTGAATAAAAAATGCCTGATTTATTCAGGCATTTTTTATTCTAGACTATGAGTTTATAAAAATATTTTATGTCATCTTATCTGATCAATATCAGGCTGCCACAGGTGGAAAACCATCTTCAGTTAAAGCTGCAACAATCTCGGATTCGCTCACACTCGATTCAACCTCGACCAGCTTGCTGGCCACGTCAACATTTACTGTGGCATTTTCATCCAGATCTTTAATTGTGGCAGTGACACTGCGTGCGCAGCCACCACAAGTCATGTTTTCAATACGGAATTTCATGTTTAGCTCCATAGGATCGATTTAAAAATTGATGTGAATACAGCGCATGTCATTGCTGCTCAGTTCTGACACCTTGTTCAATCTGTTTTAAAATCTGGCAATCGGACTGTTCATTGCCGGCACACTGCTCCACCGATTGCTGTAATATCATCAGCATATGCTGCATATCGGCAATTTTCTGTTGTAAAAACTGGATATGCTTTTGAGCCAGCTGTTTGACCTCGCTGCTCTGGCGTGAGCTGTTCAGCCACAGGCCCAGCAGTTCTTTCATCTGCTCCGATGAAAATCCCAGTTCACGTGCATGCTGAATAAAACTTAAGGTTTTAATGTCCGCATCAGTATAAACCCGATAGCCTGCATCGCTTCGTTTCGGAGCGGGCAACAAGCCAATTTCTTCATAATATCGGATCATTTTTGCAGAGATGCCTGAGCGTTTTGCGGCTTGGCCAATATTCATCACGCTGACTCCTTAAACTGCACCGGTTGATAAGCCTTTAATCTCAAGGCATTGCTAACGACAAACACGGAGGACAATGCCATTGCGCCTGCGGCAAACATTGGCGATAACAGAATACCCCAAAACGGATACAGCACACCTGCGGCAATCGGAATTAAGGCAATATTATAGACAAAGGCCCAAAACAGATTCTGTTTGATATTGCGCATAGTGGCCTGACTCAAGCCGATGCCTGTCGCCACATGCTGTAAATTGCCTGACATCAATACGACATCGGCCGCCTCAATCGCGACATCGGTGCCGGTACCAATCGCCATACCAACATCGGCCTGGGCCAGTGCCGGTGCATCATTGATTCCATCTCCAACAAAAGTGAGCACACCATATTGCTGCTGGAGTTGACGTACTGCATCGACTTTTTCATGCGGCAAGACTTCGGCAATCACCTGATCGATTTTCAGCTGTTTGGCGATCGCCTGTGCGGTATGCTGATTATCACCCGTAATCATCGCTACTTTGAGGCCTTGGTCATGCAAGGCCTGAATCGCACTATAAGTAGTTGGTTTAATCGGATCGGCGACGGCAATAATCGCAGCCAGCTTCTGATTAATTGCCACATATAAGGGACTGCGACCCTGATCACCGAGTTTTTGTGCAGCAGACTTAAACAGATCGACATTTAAGCCCAAGTCCTGCATCAAACGTTCCGCACCAATATGCAGCTGCTGACCGGCAACCTGTGCTTTGACCCCTGCACCAGTGATCGAATCGAAATCGGTTACTTCACTCAGTTCAAGTTCTTGCTTGCGGGCAGCCTGAACGATGGCATGAGCAATCGGATGTTCAGATTTAGCCTCCACTGAAGCGACGAGCTGCAATACCTCCTGCTGATTAAAATCTGCCGTAACTTCAAAGTCGGTCAGCAGCGGTTTTCCCTCAGTTAAGGTTCCAGTTTTGTCCAGTGCGACGACTTTGGTTTGCTGCAATAACTGCAATGCTTCGCCCTTACGAAACAGCACGCCCAGTTCTGCTGCACGTCCAGTTCCGACCATAATCGAGGTAGGAGTCGCCAGTCCCATCGCACATGGACAGGCAATAATCAGTACAGCAACTGCATTTACCAATGCGTAGGTCAGATTCGGCTCAGGCCCAAACAGGAACCATACCATAAAGGTCAAGGCCGCTAGCGCCATGACCGCAGGTACAAACCATAAGGTTACTTTATCGACCACGGCCTGAATCGGCAATTTTGAGCCTTGCGCCTGTTCTACCATTTGAATAATCTGTGCCAGCACCGAATCCTGTCCGACCGCAGTGGCCTTGATTTGCAGGGTTCCGTTCTGGTTTACCGTACCCCCCACGACCTGATCGCCAACCTGTTTGGCCACAGGTAAAGGTTCACCACTAATCATGGCTTCATCGATATAACTTTGCCCGCTAACAACTTCACCATCGACAGCAACTTTTTCACCCGGACGGATTTCAATCAGCATACCTTGCTGCACATCAGCAATGGCTAGATCAACCCAGTGATTATTTTGTCGTACTCGGGCTGTTTTCGGCTGCAAACCGACCAGATACTGAATCGCTTCCGAAGTTTTCCCTTTGGCTTTGGCCTCCAGATAACGCCCCAGCAAGATCAGCGTAACAATGACGGCAGCCGCTTCGAAATACACATGCACGGTGGACTGTGGTAACAGCTGCGGAAAAAAGGTCGCAATACAGGAAAATCCGTAAGCTGCAATGGTTCCGACTGCGACCAGAGAATTCATATCTGGTGCCAGACGTAATAAAGCTGGAATCCCATGCTGATAAAAACGTCGTCCTGGAATCAGCAGTACCAAGGTGGTCAATACGAACTGGATGTACCAGCTGTTTTGTGTTCCCAGTGTATGGGTAATCCAGTGATGAAAAGCTGGTATCAGATGTGAACCCATTTCCAGAATAAATACGGGAATTGCCAGAACAAGTGCCAACCATAAATCGCGTTTCAGCTGTGCAGTTTCATTGGCTTTCTTTTCCTGAAAAGCCACATGATTCTCGGCTGAGAGATCGGTACCGGATTTTAGTGTGGCTTGATAACCAGCTTTCTCCACAGCAGCAATCAATGCCGGAATCTGGGAGTGCGAGGCTTTCACCCAGGCAGTTTCGGTGGCTAGATTGACCTGCGCCTCGCTGACGCCTTCTACTTTCAATAAGGCTTTTTCGACTCGTGCCACACATGAAGCACAAGTCATACCTTCAATTGCCAGTTCAATCCGGTCAGTCTGAATATCAAAACCGGCTTTTTGTACCGCCTGAGTTAGTTTAAATAATGGCACAGAATTGATCGCACTCACATGCGCCTTTTCAGTGGCCAGATTGACCTGTGCATCCAGCACACCCTCTACTTTTTTGAGTGCTTTTTCTACGCGAGCCACACAGGATGCACAGGTCATGCCTTCAATATTCAAATCAAACTGTTGCGTCGGCACATCGAAACCGGATTTTTCAATTGCTTGAACCAGCGCAGCGGCAGCAATCGGCTGCTGGCTTTTAATAAAAGCTTTTTCAGTCGACAGGTTGACAGATGCCTCGACCACGCCTTCAATTTTTTTTAAGGCTTTTTCCACCCGAGCTACACAGGAGGCACAGGTCATACCGCTAATCTGCACCTGTTGTTCATGCAACCGGGGAGTCGCTGATATATTCATTCCGTGTTCTCCATTCGCCCATTCACTACCTATCCCATAGCTTAAACATTACTATTATGGGAAGGTCAAGGTTTTGGGATAAATTCTTTATTTTTCCTTATATGAAGGCATGTAGCTCAATAAAAAGCCCGAACATAACGTCGGGCTTTTATGGCGATACTTTTGATCTAAAATGTACCGGACTCTAGTCAGCCGAAATATCTTCAAACAGGATTGAAGACAGGTAGCGTTCACCGCCGTCTGGCAAAATCACCACAATATTCTTGCCGGCATTTTCAGGACGAGCAGCCACCTGGGCCGCTGCTGCCATCGCTGCACCACATGAAATTCCCACAAGGATACCTTCTTGAGCGGCAGTTTTACGTGCCCATTCAACTGCTTCTGCGCTATTAATGGCAATCACTTCATCGACCAGGTCCAGCTCCAGATTACCTGGAATGAAGTTGGCGCCGATACCCTGAATTTTGTGTGGTCCAGGGGTTAGGGTTTCACCACGCTTCGCCTGACCAATAATTGCAGATTCAGCAGGTTCCACCGCCACTGAATATAAAGGCTTGTTTTTCACTTTTTCAAAATAACGTGAAACCCCGGTAATGGTACCGCCGGTGCCTACACCAGCAACTAGAATGTCCACATTACCACCGGTTGCTTCCCAGATTTCTGGTCCTGTGGTTTCTTCGTGAATTTTTGGATTGGCCGGGTTTTCAAACTGCTGTGGCAGGTAGTACAGTTCAGGGTTCTCATTGACTAGACGTTGTGCTTCTTCTACTGCCCCTTTCATGCCTTTAGCCGGATCTGTCAGTACCAGATTAGCACCTAGCGCTTTGACCACTTTACGGCGCTCAATACTCATGCTCGATGGCATGGTCAAAGTAATATCATAGCCTTTGGCTGCAGCAACGAAAGCCAGTGCAATCCCAGTGTTGCCACTGGTTGGCTCCACAATATGCATCCCCGGCTTGAGTTTGCCTGACTTTTCTGCATCAGCAACTAGTGCTGCACCCACACGACACTTTACTGAAAATGCAGGATTACGGCTCTCAATTTTTGCAAGTACATTGGCTGGACCTGAAATCACACGATTAATGCGAACAAGTGGTGTATTTCCAATCGCCTCTGCATTATTACTATAAACCGCTATACCTAGATTACTCGGTACTGGAAAAGCTGAATCTGTACTCATGATGATATCCCTGATGTTATTGGTTCAAGTCATTTAAACATCATACAAGCATTTTTGTGCTTTGTAGATGTTTGATGAAACTTGCACTTCATTGCACGAATGAGAACTAAAATGCTTCTCACATGCTGCAATAAATTTATCTTATCTATCAATATTTAAAATATAATTTTAATTGATAATTCAATTCATTAAAAACCATAAAACTTAACTGTTTTTAGCAATGTATTAAGGACCCAGCCCCGTATAATTGACTGGCTGTAACTTTATAATGGATATATTGAATGAAAACCGATTTTGAAATCACGACCATGCGCAATTCAGCAGAACAGGTCGTCGGCATTTTAAAATCTCTGGCCAATACTGACCGTCTTCTCATTTTATGCCATCTGTCACAAGCGGAACTGAATGTTTCAGAAATCGAGCAAATGACTGAAATCAAACAGCCTACGCTCTCCCAGCAGCTGATGATGCTGCGTAAAAGTGATGTAGTCCATACCCGGCGTAATGGCAAACAGATTTATTATTCAATTAAAGACCAAAATTTGATTGTCGTCTTAAATACACTTTACCAATTATATTGCAGCAATAAGGTAAATTAATGGTTATTTAAATTTTAGACATTAAGGGTGTTTTACATTATAAAAATCAGAATTCCAGATTTTTAGATGCAATGTGACTTGTTCCGATGATTCTAAATATGAATCATCACATATTTAGAACAGCTAAGACTTCTTAGCAGAATTTGTGCATAATATATCTATATTTGTGATTTAGACCTTTTTATGCCAAATTCCAAGTCTAAAATTCTGCATAAACTCCCTGCCTGGGCCTGGTTAAGCCACTATACGCCAGTCAAATTTAAATCCGATGTTCTGGCTGCCCTGATTGTAGTGGCCATGCTGGTGCCCCAAGGGATGGCCTATGCCATGCTTGCAGGCTTGCCACCGATCATGGGTTTATATGCCAGCATCCTGCCAATGATCATTTATGCTTTGCTCGGTGGTAGTTCGACTTTGTCAATCGGCCCCGTGGCCATCATTTCCATGATGACCTTCGCCACGCTTAATCCCTTGTTTGAGGTGGGTTCCCCGGTCTATATTGAAGCTGCAATGTTATTGGCACTGATGGTTGGCATTATCTCCCTGCTTTTAGGCGTATTCCGTTTTGGTTTTCTGATCCAGCTAATCAGTCATCCCGTGATTCAAAGTTTCATCATTGCATCAGCATTGCTCATTGCTTTTGGCCAGTTAAAGTTTTTGGTTGACCTCCCCTTAAAAGCCAATAATATTCCGGAGTTTGTCAGTAGCTTGTTGCAATACTTCCCGCTATTGCACCTTCCTAGCCTGATTTTCGGCCTGCTGTCTATCAGTCTGCTGATCTATCTGCCCAAGTTATTAAAATCTCAGGCTGTACAAAGCCGGATTGGTCCTACAGATTTTCTGGTCCGGGCGGTACCCCTGATTCTGGTGTGTCTCGGCATTGCTGCAATTGTATTTCTGGATTTAAAGATTTATGGCATTAAAACTGTCGGTGCAATTCCATCCGGTTTTCCACCTTTATCCTTTCCACACTGGAACTGGGAACTGGTCATGACCTTGTTGCCTGGTGCCAGCATGATCGCCATGATCAGCTTTGTAGAATCGCTTTCGATTGCGCAAGCCACAGCATTGCAGCAGCGCAGCCATCTAGATAGTAATCAGGAACTGATCGCGCTTGGCCTGGCCAATATCAGTGCAGGCGTAAGCTCAGCCTTTCCGGTAACGGGCAGCCTGTCACGGACTGTGGTGAATGCTGATGCCGGTGCCAAATCCCCTATGGCTGGTGTTTTATCTTCAATTCTGATTATTTTTGTCAGCCTGTTCTTTACCGGATTTTTTGAAGATCTGCCCCTGACGATTCTGGCCGCCACAATTATTGTCTCGATCTGGAAACTGGTTAACTTTCAGCCATTCGTTGATGCCTGGCGTTATTCCAAAGCAGATGGTCTTGCCATGTGGATTACTTTTCTGGGCGTGGTGCTGATTGACATTTCTACTGGTTTGCTGATTGGAATTGTATCAACTTTTGTGCTGATGTTATGGCGCATCAGCCGGCCGCATATTGCAGTCGTGGGTCTAGTTGAAGGAACCCAGCATTTTCGCAATATTCAGCGCCATCAGGTCATCACCTCAGATCGGGTGCTGTCACTGCGGATTGATGAAAATCTATCGTTTCTGAATGCCAATAACTTCAAAGGATATCTGATCAATGAGATCAGCCTGAATGACAAGCTACAACACGTGATTTTAAACTGTTCCAGTATCAGTGCCATTGATCTGAGTGCTCTGGAAATGCTGGAAGATTTAAATGCTGAATTGGCCAAACTGGATATTCACCTGCATTTCGCAGAAGTCAAAGGCCCGGTGATGGATAAACTGCAGGCGTCCAGATTGATGAAGCATCTGAGTGGCCGGATTTATCTGACACATTTTCAGGCGATCCGAGATCTGGCGCCAGAGATCTTTGAACAGCATAAAGATTATACAATTTAGGACCATTTAGACTTATACTCATGCCCGGCTATATAAAGCGGATATGAGTTCATGTCTTTTATGAATTTTCAAATATAATTTGAATTTCTTGGTCTGAAATTGATATTTATTTCATCTATAAAATTTTCTCCGAGATGATTTATCCATCATGTGCAGATTTTTTCTTCAAAAAAAAACAATATCTAAAACCAGTTAACTTTAGAATATATTAATAATATCAATAGTTTGACTTTAATATGAAAATATAGTCGAAGCCCTGTTTAATTTAAGTATAAAATAGCACGACTTTTTTCCCCATTTCGCCCTCGTAATTTTCACAAGGCAACCTTATGTTTTCTGCCCTTACGCGCATGAGCTTAGTCTCTCGAATCATCATCGCCATTATTTTAGGCGTGGCTGTGGCTGTGGTATTTCCCGAAGTTGCTCCCTCATTAAGCCTACTGGGCGACCTGTTTATTAAAGCCTTGAAATCTGTTGCACCGATTCTGGTTTTCATTTTAGTGTTAGCTTCTATCGCGAATTTTAAGGTGGGTCAGTCTAACTCTGCTATCAGGCCGATTATGATAATGTATACGGTTGGTATGTTCCTTGCTGCACTCAGCGCTGTGGTTGCGAGTATTTTATTCCCAAGTACACTGTTCCTGGATATCGCTACACAAACTGACTTGCAGCCACCTGGCAGTCTGGTAGAAATTCTGAAAAATTTGCTGCTCAGTTTTGTCGCTAATCCGGTGGTTGCCATTGCTGAAGCTAACTTTATTGGTATCCTGGCTTGGTCAGTAGCCTTAGGTATTGCTTTCCGTCATGCATCAGATACAACCAAGACACTTTTGAATGATGCAGCCTTTGCGGTAAATTATGTAATTCGTCTTGTTATCAGTTTTGCGCCTGTAGGTATTTTTGGTCTGGTTGCAGTGACTTTTGCTGAGTCTGGCCTCGAAACGCTGACCAGTTACGTGCATTTACTTGCCGTGTTGCTCGGAACCATGGTCTTTGTGGCTCTGGTCATTAATCCGCTTCTGGTTGCCTTAATCACGCGTAATAACCCATATCCACTGGTGTTCACTTGTTTGCAAGAAAGTGGTATTACTGCTTTCTTTACCCGTAGTTCGGCAGCCAATATTCCAGTAAACCTGGATCTGGCAAAACGTTTAGGTGTCAAAGAATCGACTGCAAGTATTGCAATACCTCTCGGTGCTGCAATCAACATGGCTGGTGCTTCTGTCACTATTACCGTATTGTCATTGGCTGCCGTGAATACTTTGGGAATTAATGTCGATTTTACCACCATGCTGATTCTTTCGGTGGTGGCTGCAATCTCGGCATGCGGGGCTTCTGGTGTTGCCGGTGGTTCATTGCTATTGATTCCGGTCGCATGTGGCCTGTTTGGTATTTCTTCAGACATTGCCATGCAAGTTGTTGCAATTGGTATGGTAATCAGTGTATTACAGGATTCTACTGAAACCGCGCTAAATTCATCGACTGACGTTTTGTTCACGACAGCAGTAGACCGCGCATCAAATTGATTTTATATTAATTAAACAATATGTTTAGCCATTGATGTTGTTATGCCATTACAGCGTTTACCCATCTGGATTCATCTGGGTGCATTTTTTCTTGCCGTGAATGCCGGCATGATTAATGTACTCGGTCTGATTACCGTCCTGCACCAATCCGTTTCCCATATGACCGGTAATATCAGTATGCTGGCCATGGCGCTGGTGAATTGGGAACCGCAGCATATCGTGTATCTGTTTCTGGTAACGCTATGTTATGTCATTGGCTCAATGTATAGCGGTCTTATTCTGGGTAACAGTCACTTTCAGTTAGGACGTCTTTATGGCTATCCGCTCAGCCTGGTGGCTTTGTTTATTCTGCTAAGCTGGATATTGCTCCCTTATTTTCCTCGCTATGGCCTGCTCTGGGCCTGTACAGCAATGGGCGTACAAAATGCCATGGTCAGCCATTATAAGGGCGCAATTATTCGCACCACGCATTTATCTGGCGTACTGACCGATCTTGGTCTGGCCTTAGGCTACCGTATACGCGGATTGGATGTGGAACCACGCCGGGTGATTTTACATGTTCTGATTTTACTCGGTTTTTTCGGTGGTGGTCTTCTTGCCAGTTGGGTTTACCCTTATTTAAAATTAAACTCATTCCTGATCCCGGTCGTATTGAGTCTGACCCTCAGCCTCACCTACTGGGTGATTTATATACGTTATCGACATCAATTCGACTCATAACTGGACATTCTTATGGTTAAAAACGCATTACAGGCACAATTGTTAAAGGCAGGTCTGGTCGATAATAAGAAAGCAAAAAAACTGTCAAAACAGGCAGTTCACGAAAAGCGCACTGGCGATAGCAGTGATGCTGAAATCAAGGCTAAAATTGAACAGGCCAAACAGGAAAAGCTGGCAAAAGATCAGGCGATTGAACGAGAGAAAAAAGCAGCGCTGCAAGAAAAAGAGCTCAAAGCTGCTATCATGCAAATGATCAATCAGCATAAAATTCGTGACACTGACGGTGAAATTGCCTATCAGTTTATTGATGATTCTAAAATCAAGAAAGTCTATCTGAATCAGCAAATTTATAATGCCTTGGTCGCAGGAAGCCTGGTGATCGCCCGCGAAAATGAAAGTTATGCTTTCCTGCCTAAAGCGCTGGCGGATCGTATCAATGCCAAAATGCAAGGCTTTATCATCGTGAATAATTCAGAGAAAAATGAAGAAACGACTGATGAAGAAGATCCGTATGCAGATTATGTCATTCCAGATGATTTGATGTGGTAAGCCTATTCTTATCTAATAAATAAAACCGGCTCAGGCCGGTTTTATTAAATTATATATTCAAGATCTTAGTTCAAATAATTAAAAATTGACTTAAGCTGGTATTTGAACACCTTTGCATCTATAACAAGATGAAATGTATTTTTAGAATAAAAAGATGCAGCTTAACCCGGCTCCTCTATATCCTCATTTTTAAGCTGAAACTAGATAGCTTCTACAGGTACATATACGGGCCACCAAGCAGCCTGACGAATCACCTCAACATCAGACTCTTCTGTTTTAAGCTCAGAAATTCCTTGGTCCCGTGCAGTACGAAGCACTTCTAAGGCAACAACACTGGAAGTTACTCTCAGATCGGCATTTGATGGTAATAACGAGGCACCTTCAGAACCTAAATTTGCCTGACTGGCCACGGCCTGGGCGGCGGCAAAGATCATTTCATCCGTGATTTTTTGAGCTTTGGCAACAATTGCACCAAAACCCAAACCTGGATAAAGTGCCGCATTATTGGCCTGGCCAATTTTATAACGCACATTGTGATAAATCACATCATCAAATGGTGCTCCGGTTGCCACAAATACTTTCCCATTCGTCCACTCAATCAGCTGTTGCGGTGTTGCTTCATGTAGTAATGTTGGATTGGACAATGGAAAGATGATGGGACGTTCAACATGATTGACCATATTTTTTACAATCTGTTCTGTAAATTGACCCGGTGTGGTAGACGTTCCTATTAAAATAGTGGGTCTTACTTGTGCAACAGTTTCTGCAAGATCAATAATCCCTTTATTTTGATTAGCTTTTGCTTGTAATGCTGCCATATGGGGCCAACGTGTTCTTGCCTCTATCGCAGTATGATTAACTACCCGATTAAAACCAGCAACTTCAGCATTTTTACGCACATAGGTTTTTTGGAAATATAGAAGACCATCATTCATATCTTCAGTTAATAAGCCGGGCAAATCGACTAACCAGATTCGGGAAATGGCTTGTTCTTTTGTCAGGCCGCTACGAATCATTTGAGCACAGATTTGATCTGCAATACCACAGCCTGCTGTGCCTGCACCAAAGATCACTACCCGCTGTTCAGTCCACGGTGTTTGACTTAATTTAACTGCATTTAACAGGCCAGACATCACAATAGCACCTGTGCCCTGAATATCGTCGTTAAAGGTTGGAAGGGTTTCTCGGTAACGGTCTAAAATCCGCCGGGCATTGGTCGAACCAAAATCCTCCCAATGCAAAACAGCTTGTGGAAATAACTTTCTTGCAGCTTTTATATAGGCATCTATAAAATCATCATAAACTTTGCCCTGAATACGTTCATGCCGGTTCCCGACATAAGACGGATCATTTAATAATTTTTCATTATTGGTGCCTACATCCAGAATAACAGGGATAACCCGGTGTGGATCTATTCCCGCAGCTGCGGTATAAACCGCCAGCTTACCGATGGAAATATCTACCCCGTTTGAACCCCAGTCTCCAATTCCCAGAATTTCCTCAGCATCGGAAGCGACTATCAGATCAATATCCCCAGATTCAGCACCATAGGATCGAAGCTTTTCTTCAATACTTTCAGGTTCATTAATACTCAAGAAAATACCACGTGGACGTGTCATGATTTCACTATAATTTTCAATTGCCTCCCCCACAATCGGGTCATAAACCACAGGCAACATTTCCAGCATATGACGCTGTAATAATGCATAAAACAATGTCACATTATTATCATGCAGACGCCACATATAAATATGCTTATCCAAATCACTGTTACAGGCCTGGTAAGCCTGATAGGCGCGATTTAATTGCAGTTCCATATCAGTCGTTACCACGGGTGGTAAAATCCCGGTTAAATCCAAAGCTTTTCTTTCTTCTATGCTAAATGAAGTCCCTTTATTTAAGGCAGGATCACGCAAAACTTCATAGCCACGTGCAGTAGTTTTAAATTTACGCTGGTTATTTTCAACAACCACTTTAGCTTGACGAGTATACATATTCATACCTTTTAAAATAATTATAGGATGTTGAGAAAGTATCTGGATTAAATATCAGCTCAGCCGAGCATCTTTTTAGAATCAACACTTGTTAAAATATTATTCGCATATTTTCTTTATGCACTGCGAGTTTTTTTGAAATCATTATTTTTTTAAATTCTGTGTTAATAATTATTCTACCTTTAGGCATTAATATTAAATGAGATAATTAAAAAATTGATTTCAATTTAATTCTTCTTGTATTAAATGATATTAGTTATTAATAAAAGTAAAAATCTATATTTTGTAACTTCAAATATTATATATTGAAAAATAAAACTTATTTCTCATAAAAAATATTCAGTAGCAAATCTATTGAATATGAAACTTGAAACCAAGCTAGAGCTGTATTTTCAGGCCTTTTTAACCGTTTGATAGTAAACAGCATATGAGGAAATGTATTAAAAGTTTATTTAAAATTAAAAAATTCATGCTAAAGCTATAAACTCTATAACTATTTTTTAATTGAATGAGAAAAGATAACTTGGAACAGTTTAAGGTGATCGAGAATATACAGGTCTGGGCAGATCAGTATCCATGGCTGGAAATGCTGTCTTCACTCAGTATTGTGATTTTACTGGCCATTCTTGCCAATCTATTTGCCAAACAGGTTGTGGTACGTGGAATTCGTAAAATGATTTCCAAAATGCCTTTTGCACATAATGAAATCATTGCCGAGCATAGCGTGATTCGTCGCATTGCCAATATCGTGCCCGCAATTGTAATTATGAACGGGATTACCACCGTTCCGCATTTATCTGACAAGGTTGAGACCTTCATCCAGATGGGTGCACAAGCCTTCATCTTCCTGACCATTGCTCTGGCAATTGGTGAACTGCTAAATATTTTCAACCTGATTTATCAACGCAATCCTAAGTCGCGTAACAAGCCAATCAAGGGTTATTTACAGCTGGTCAAACTGATTATCTTCATCGTTTGTGGTCTGATGATTCTGGGAACTTTCCTGAAAAAAGATGTCTTTACCTTGCTGGCCGGATTTGGTGCCATGGCCGCGGTACTGATGCTGGTGTTCCAGAATACCATTTTGTCACTGGTGGCTTCAGTACAGATTTCATCTTATGACATGGTACGGATTGGTGACTGGATTGAAATGCCTTCGCTGAACGCAGACGGCGATGTCATTGATATGTCATTACATACCATTACGGTACAGAACTTCGATAAAACAGTGACCACGATTCCAACCAACAAACTGGTTACGGATACCTTTAAAAACTGGCGTGGCATGCAGGAAGCTGGGGCACGGCGGATCAAACGCTCGATTCACATTGATCAAAACAGCGTACATTTTATGTCGGCTGAAGAACAGAACAAGCTGAAAAATTTTATTCTGCTGGATCAGTACCTAAATACCAAATCAGAAGAGCTGGAACAATTTAACCTGCAACTGAGCCATCATTCACAGTACAACCAGCGCCGTCTCACCAATCTTGGTACCTTCCGTGCCTATGTAGAGTTCTATCTGCAACAGCATCCGGGAATTAGCAAAAATCACTCCCTGATGGTGCGTCAGTTACAACCGACCAGTGAAGGTCTACCACTAGAAATATATGCCTTTACCAATACCACGGTTTGGGCCGAATATGAAAATATCCAGTCTGATATTTTTGATCATCTATTGGCGATTATTCCTGAATTTGGTTTAAAAGTGTACCAAGCCCCTTCAGGTCTTGATTTAAAAGAAGCATTTAGTCAACCTTCTTCCATTATTAGTTAATTATAAGTTCCGACAATTTTTTAAGCCTGAAATACTGTCCTATTTCAGGCTTTTAACTATTCTGTTTTGATAAAAAATCAATAATTTAAAATATAAATTTAATCTTTGGGGGGTCAGCCTGAAATTTTAGAGGATTTTTCCTGCATAAGCTCCTGCAGCATTTTATAAAAATCAGGCTCTAAATTGATCTGATCGTCACAGATACTTGCACCATTTAATAATAAATTCTGGCTACCTTGATGCTCATAAATTACTGTATTCAGAAACTGCGTACCGGGAATATTCTTGAGCAGGTTCTGTGTCTGCTTCATTTCCGCAAGCTGCTGTTCAGGAACCTTATTTAATACAGTATAAACTTTTAATTGAGTATTATATTGTGCAATCCCAATCGCCAATTGCACCAGTTCGGTTTCAAGCTGACTATCTTCTGGATTAATGGAACTTGGAATAATCAGTTTATCTGCATGTTTCAGGACTGAACGTAAGGCAGGTGTATCCTGCCCATCAATATCAACAATAATATAGCTGAACTGCTGTTTCAGCATATCCAGCCGGTGATCCAGACTATGACTGTCATGTTTTAAGACATCCAGATGCTCGAAAGAAAATTTTTCATTTTTCAGATTTGCCCATTCAAAACCCTGCGGCTCCAGATTGGCATCAAGCAATAACGTAGGACTTTGCCCACGTAATAACTCAGTGATATGCATGGCAATCATGGTTTTTCCTGAGCCTCGTTTACGGCTAGCTACTACCCAAATACTCATATCTTACTGCTCTCTTTTGAGATTATTTTGATTATAAAAAATTGATTAAAATTTAATATAATTATGGGTTTAGAATTACGTATCCATATTGAAAAGTAAAGTCTGACTTTTAAATAATTTTGTGGCAATTTCACCCAATTACGGGCTTAAAAAAACAGAATCCTTTATAATTCTCGAAAAGCAAAATGCATGATAAGAGTACGATAATGTTTCGATGGCTTGAAAGACTGGTTGACCCCTATCCCACCAAAAATCTCAACCAACCTTTACCAACCAGGTTTTTTCCATTTGTCTGGCAGGCAGCCTATGGCGTACGCCGTTATTTGCTGATTCTGGTACTGTGTACTGCTGGTGCAGCCAGCTTCGAAGCCTTACTTTACTCAAAAATTGGTGACCTGGTGAACTGGCTGAGTAAAAGCCAGCCGGATACTTTTCTGGAGCAACATGCCAGTAATTTAACCTTACTGAGTATTGTTCTTCTGGCCAATATTTTTTTCGCCAGTGCACAATCGCTGATCAAGCACCAGATTTTGTACAGTAATTTCCCAATGCGTTTACGCTGGCGCTTTCATAATCTGCTGATGAAACAAAGCCTGGATTTTTTCCACAATGATTTTGCCGGACGCTTATCGGCCAAGGTCATGCAAACGGCGTTGGCAGTACGCGAGTTCTGGGTAATTCTGGGTGACATGCTGGCTTATGTGCTGATTTATTTCATCACCATCAATATTGTTTTGGGTGCAATTTCCCCCTTGCTGATCATTCCACTGATGGTCTGGCTAGCCTTGTTCATCTGTGCAGCTTGTTACTTTATTCCTCGTTTGAGCCGAATTTCCAATGCCCAGGCGGATGCCCGTGCGGTCATGACCGGCCGTATCACGGATGCCTATACCAATATCCAGACCGTGAAGCTTTTTGCCCATGCCGGCCGCGAAAGCCAGTATGCCAAAACTTCGATGCAGGAATTTATGGTCACGGTATATAAACAGATGCGTCTGGGTGCGCAATACGAAATCAGTATTTTACTGCTGAGTGTGGTGTTGTACGGTGGCGTACTGGGTACCGCGATCTGGCTGTGGATGGAAGGTCAGGCCGAGCTGGGAATTATTGCCGCAACTACGGCAATGGTACTGAAACTGAACAGTATTGCCGAATTTATGATGTGGCAGACCTCCGCCCTGTTTGAAAATGTGGGTACCATCCAAGATGGCATGAAGACCTTAGGCCGTAAAATTACCATTGAAGATAAACCAGGTACCAAAGAACTGCAGCTAAAGCATGGTGAAATTAAATTTGAAAATGTCAGCTTTGCCTATAATGATAAAAACGTCATTGATCAGTTTAATCTCACCATTCATCCAGGTGAAAAAATTGGTATTGTCGGCCGTTCAGGTGCAGGGAAATCCACCCTGATTCAGCTGTTGCTGCATTTTTATCATCTCAACCAGGGCCGTATCTTGATCGATGGTCAGGATATTGATGAGGTCACTCAGGACAGTTTGCGCAAGAATATTGCTTTAGTGACCCAAGATACTTCACTGCTGCATCGCACGGTCGCGGAAAACATTAAATATGGCCGTCCTGATGCCAGCGATGAAGAAATGTATGAAGCTGTGCGTAAAGCCAAAGCAGAAGAGTTTATTCCAAATCTGACTGATCTACGCGGCAAAAAAGGCTATGAAGCCTATGTAGGCGAACGTGGTGTGAAGCTTTCCGGTGGTCAGCGTCAACGGATTGCAATTGCACGTGTATTCCTGAAAGATGCGCCGATTCTGATTCTGGATGAAGCCACCAGTGCACTGGATTCTGAAGTAGAAGCTGCCATTCAGAACAGCCTGGATGAACTGATGAAAGGTAAAACCGTAATTGCCATTGCGCATCGCCTTTCGACCATTGCACAGATGGATCGTCTGATTGTAATGGATCAGGGTCGAATTGCCGAACAAGGCACGCATGATGAACTGGTGGCATTAAATGGTATCTATGCCCAGCTTTGGCAGCGTCAAACTGGCGGCATGCTGATTGAGCAACAAATCAAAGCATCAAAAGATCATGAATAATATGATCTCTAGAAGATTTCAAAACTTCTGATGATTTGATCGGCTTCAATACTGAACAGGTCTGGGACAAAAGAAAACTTTGCCCAGACCTTTCTTTTTAAAATCTTCTCTACAGATGAACCTTGAGTTGCCATCTATCCGATATTTTTTACTGAAATTCCCCAGCATATGGGCATTGAAAGTACCCTCATGAAGCATGTTTCAATTTTAATTTACACTTACGCCGTATTCTCAGATTTTGGGCTAGCCCATGCAGAAATATGACAGGTTCAATAAAATAATTCTAATTTGATCAACAAAATTATGTGGTTTAATTGATTTTAAGGCTGAATTCAGGCTAATCTGCCAGAGGCACAGTCACAATCGCCAAAATTTTGTCCAACAATTTTAATGAAAAATTTGGTGGCTTCATGCCAATATCTATTCATAAATAAAAAAATTTGAATGAGTGCAACGGATCGCGCATGAAAACAATTGCTCCACGCCAAGACCAAGGAATTCCAGGTGTTTACGGTCTCCTGCTTCTCGATGTCATTTCCCGCTGGGGTTATAATAATGAGTCGCTTTTCAAACCTTTTGGCCTGACCAGTGAACAGTTGGCAGATCCTGATTTTCGTATTCCAACTCCTGTCGCCAATGAACTGGTCAAATATGCCCTGAAACTGACCGGGGAACCGACCTTGGGCTATCATCTCGGCACACAGATGCGGATCTCGATTCATGGCTTTATTGGCTATGCCATTATGACGGCGAATAATATTACTGATGCGCTGGTACTGGCGAATCGATTTATTCAACTTCGCTTACCCTTCCTGCAACTATTTTTCTCGACTTTTGGTGCTAAAGCCACGGTACAACTGCAAACCGATATTCAGCTTGAACCTCTGCGCACCGAAATTTCCATTGCCTTGATGATTGGTCTGATCAGTATGGCCAAAGCGATTACAGGCGTTAACGATGCAACGGGAGAAATTGACTTCGATTTTAAGAAGCCGGAAGGTTTTGAACGCTTTATGGCGAAGTTCCCTACCCATCAGTTCCGCTTTGAACAGCCGCATTTAATTCTGAGTTTTGATAAAAGCTACCTGATGAACAAGCTGGTACATGCCGATCCGATTGCCAGCCAGATTGCGATTAACCAGTGTGAAACAGAACTTTCTGCCTTGGGCGAACGGCACCGGATTGCCATGCGTGTCCGGGATATCTTGACCCATGCCGAGCAACACTATCTCAGTATTGAAAGTGTGGCTGATCGCTTGCATATGTCTGACCGTACCTTAAAACGTCAACTTGCCGCCGAAGGCACCTCCTTTTCTACCCTGGTCGATGAAGTGCGTTACCGGCATGCTACCTCGTTATTATCCCGGACAGATTTTACCTTGGAACAGATTGCCGATGAACTGGGTTATAGCGATGTCGCCAATTTTAGCCGGGCGTTTAAACGCTGGAGTGGTCGCAGCCCGAGCAACTGGCGCAAAGATCCTTATTTATAAGGAAGTATAAGCCTTTTGTTTTGCTTAAAAAGAATGTATAAAACATGTCAAAAATGATCTTAAGATTTTTAAGGAGTTATCAATGAATCATCCTGCAGAATTAAAGTACGCAAGTACACATGAATGGGTGCGCATTGAGGGTGATCTTGTTGTGACCGGTATTTCCGACCATGCACAGGATGCATTAGGCGATCTGGTCTATGTCGAAGCACCAGATCTTGATTCACATATCACTGCGGGCGAACAGGCCGGTGTAGTTGAATCTGTCAAAACTGCTTCCGATATTCATGCACCGGTGTCTGGTGTAGTGGTTGAAATTAATCCTGATCTTGAAGATGATCCTGATTTTATTAATGATGATCCATATGGCAAAGGCTGGATCTATAAAATCAAGCCGGACAATATGGCCGATGTCGAAAAACTGCTCTCCAACACAGAATATGAAGCTGGACTCTAAGCTGGTCCAAGATTCAGATAATCAGCCTCCGGGCTGATTTTTTTATAGAAAAGACAAACTTTTTACTTATTTTTCCCGATTAAACTCAAGGTGTTTCTGTCGGAAACTTATTGCACTTTTCACATATATTTCTTAAAGTGATTAAGGTACTTGCTTTGCAGCCCATCTGTCGTGCTTGCTTATAAAAATAATACTCATGTGCAGTCTCAGCGCTTGTCGCACATATTATTCAGGATCCTCATGAACGACAATACTTCACTTCTTTGGACCAAGTCATTTGTACTTTGTCTGTCCAATAACCTGTTTTTATTTATTTTCTATTTTGCACAAACTACAATTTTGCCAATTTACATCTTGAAAGAGTTAGGCGGTAATCTAACCCAGGCCGGTCTGGCCATGACTTTATTTATGGTTTCTGCCATTGCAGTGCGTCCTTTTAGCGGCTTAATTATCGAAAGATTCGGTATACGCAAAACCTTAATTGTCTCAGAAATATTTTTCAATATTTTTTCCTTAGCTTACCTGTTCGCTGATCAGCTCACGATTCTGTTTATCATCCGTTTCTTGCATGGTATCTGGTTTAGTATCTTGACCACAGTTTGTGTGCCTGTCGTAAACCAGTTTATTCCGGAACAGCGTAAAGGCGAAGGTATGGGCTATTTTGTCATGTCGGTTAATCTGGGGATTGTTTTAGGGCCATTTATAGGTCTGAGCCTGATGGAATACTGGTCTTATTTTCAGGTCAGCATACTGCTGGTTGCCCTGGTCTTTATCGGATTTACCTTCTGTTTTCTGATTCCGGTCAAAGAACCTGAAAAAATAATTGAAAATTCTAACAAGAAAACATCACTTGAGCTGACAGATTTTGTAGAAAAGACGGTATTACCTGTTGCGGTACTGGCCATGCTGATTTCTTTTTCTTATGCCAGCATTATGTCCTTTATTGCTCCCTTTGCAGCCAGCAAAGGTTTAATGGCTTATGCTGGTTTGTTCTTTGTGGTTTTTGCAATTTCCATGATGAGCTTACGGCCGATCACCGGAAAAATTTATGATCGTAAAGGTCCACAATATGTGATTTATCCGGCATTGGTGGCTTTTAGTTTGGGCCTATTTTTACTGAGCCAGATCCAGAGCTTATGGGGATTCATGCTTGCTGCTGTCATGATTGGAGTAGGTTTTGGCAGTGTGCAGCCCTGTATTCAAACCTTGGCGATTCAACGTGCCCCCAAGCATCGGATTGGCTATGCAACCTCAACTTTTTATACATTCTATGATTTGGGTATTGCCATCGGTTCATTGCTCATTGGCGCCATCATTGCCGCTTATAGTTATCAGTTGGCTTTTATTTTGTGTGGTCTTTTAACGCTGAGCAGCATTGTTTATTTTAAGCTGCTGGTACAACGCAAAACTGACTAATTTTATGGATTGGATTGAATAATAAATAATATAAGTCAAAACAGGCAGAAAATTCTGCCTGTGATGTTTTGAGTAAAGGTTTATTCTGACACCGAAGTATTCTCTGCTTCTTTCTCATCCGCTTTTGGATCTTGCATCATGGTGAATTGGGTTGCTTCACTAGCTGGTGCAGTACTGTCCTGACGATTGCTTTTCAGCTTGATCTGCAGACGTAACTCATTGGTAGAATCGGCATTACGCAAAGCTTCTTCATAGGAAATGGCGCCTTGGTTATACAGGTCAAATAAGGCTTGGTCAAAAGTCTGCATGCCCAGTTCACGGGATTTAGCCATAATGGCTTTCAGCTCATGAAACTCGCCTTTCAGGATCAGGTCGGAAATCAAAGGTGTATTCAGCATGATTTCAATCGCTGCCCGACGGCCTTTACCATCTTGAGTCCGAATCAGACGCTGTGAAATAATCGCCTTCATATTTGAAGACAAATCCATCAATAACTGATTCCGGCGTTCTTCAGGGAAGAAGTTGATAATCCGGTCCAAAGTCTGGTTGGCATTATTGGAATGCAGAGTTCCCAAACACAAATGGCCAGTTTCCGCAAAAGCAATCGCATGTTCCATAGTTTCAGTATCGCGAATTTCCCCGATCAGAATTACATCCGGAGCCTGACGCAAGGTATTTTTCAGCGCATTATGCCAAGAATGGCAGTCCACTCCGACTTCACGATGAGTAATCATGGATTTTTTATGTTTATGCACATATTCAACCGGATCTTCTACGGTAATGATATGCCCTGCTGAATTTTCATTTCGGTAGTCAATCATGGCTGCGAGTGAAGTTGATTTACCTGAACCCGTTCCTCCGACTACCAGTACCAGTCCACGTTTTTCCATAATCACATGTTTCAGGGATTCCGGTAATTTCAGTTTCTGGAAATTTGGAATTTCTGCAGTAATGGTACGAATCACCATGCCCACATTAAGTTGTTGCTGGAACACATTGACCCGGAAACGGGAGACGCCCGGTACAGTAATGGCAAAGTTACATTCAAGTTCAGTTTCAAATTCTTTACGCTGTTTATCATTCATCAGACTGTAGGCAAACAGTTTGGTTTTTTCAGCTGTAAGTTCCTGTTGTCCAAAAGGTTTCATTAAGCCTTGATGTTTGATGCTCGGTGGAAAATCAGCCGTAATAAATAAATCTGAGCCACCATATTCCACTACTTTAGTCAGCATGTGATGCATGAATTTTTTTGCTTCGTCCAACAGTTCTGCCGTGAACATTTTCTTTCCCCCGGAAATGCACAACTGCACAAATCTTGATCTTAGATTTATGCCAATATATTTTGATTTCATTGTGCAGCGTTTTATAAATATGCTCAAATATATTTGATTTATAAAGAAAATATTTTTTAATATTTGTGTGATGTACTTCAATAAAAATTAAATTAAGTAGAAGTATTCAAGCTTTTTAAAGTAACTCTGCCAAAAAAATAGGATTGTAATTTTAAAGGTTGAATTCTCGTAGATGACTCATTATTTATGATTTACAATAAATAAAGTTTCTTTGAACGGCGCATTTAATATCTATCAAAGACATAACATATTTTCGTTTCTTATGATTACCCAACTTACTCGCTTCTATAAATCCAATTTGAGTTTCCGCATATGGAATAATAACTCATTAAAAAACTGGATATTATTTATTAAAACTCAATAGAACCATGGAACATTGATTGCTAAATGACCGTGGAACATGAAAAATCCATAAAAACATGATTTATAAGAAATAAAAAATTGAATTTCGTATAAGGTGTATTATGTTAATTGTAGAAAAATAAATTATTTAAAATCTTTTTAATCCTCATTGTAGGTAAAATTGATATGAAAAAAATTTGGGCTTTTAGCCTTGTTGCTATATCACTAGTGGGATGTAATCTAAATGATGAATCAGAGAGTATAGAATTTCAAACACCACGAGACCAATATGGGGTACGCTATAATATAGGTGACTTAGGCGGTAAACCTGTGCACTTAGGAAGAGAGGCACCATGGGTTGAATATGAAGATAATGTAGGAGTCAATACGAAGAAGAAATATAAAAGAAAAGTAAGAACTTATGAATCTAAGATACAAGCATTTGGATTTGAAATGCGCTATACAGATGGATTGGTTCTGGTTATTTATCATAAAGCACCACCTTATTCTGAAAAGCAGTACAAAGCAGAAATTAATCTACCTGATAATCAATGGATACGTGCTACTGTATATGCAGACCAATCTTATAATGGTGACTTAACGACTCGGTTAAGAAATAATACTTTAAAAAATAAAGATATACAAAGAAAGGACTTGGAACAATTTAACTATAAGTATATATATTTACCGACACGCGACTATGTTTATGCGTTGCAAAAATATGTACCACATCCCCAGTGGATAGAAGAAAATAAAAGACTAATAATGAATATAGGAAGAAGTACTTCCTTATATGATATAAAAGACCTCTATGTGGAAAAGGATGAAACAGGCAAAGTAATGACCCTGATAAAATGTAGTCATTCTGAATATCCTAAAGCACGTAGGTGTGAACAAGAGTTTGTGCTAGAACCAGAAATGAAAGCGAGAATTTCAGTTGTTTTTCACAGCGTTCATTTAAAAGATTGGCAGTTCATTCAACAACAAGTACAAAAAGTCGTACTAGATTTCATCGTAGAATCAAAAGTTCAAAAAAATAAATAATGTATTTAACATAATGGCGATTATACGAAATGCCTTTTTAAATAATTTTATTTATCAAGCACTTAAACTAAAAAATCCAAAACTCCAAAGATCAAAAAACAGACGTTTTAATAACTAGTGTGTTTTTTGATCAACTTTGTAATGTTTCGCCAATAAAATTGATTGTTTTTTGATCAAATCGAGGATTTTTTCAATGTTCCCGGTCTTCCCAGGGCAAAAACTATCCCCAATTTCTGGGGATAACATTTAGACATATATTATGCATATCTTAGTAAAAATTAATCTCGACCTTTGCATCTATTTATTCATTATATTTTTAAACTATTTAATGAGCAATTTTAAACATCAAGGTAAATTACCTCATTAGCTTCTTCTGCCTTCCCCCAATGACTTGAAGAAAGACAGAACCTGATTTTTAAGCACTACGCCTTAAACCTTCAAGTCGCAGTGAGTCAGTCATATTTAACAACATCTGTTCGGTTTTAGCCCAACCCAGACATCCATCAGTGATTGATTGACCATAAGTCATTTGCTCAGAAATTTTCTGATTTCCATCGACCAGATGACTTTCAAGCATTACACCGCGAACCTTAGTGTGTAAACGTTCTACCAGGATCTGTTTCAGCACTTCAGGTTGTAGCATCGGATTTTTTGAGCAGTTGCCATGACTACAGTCAATCACTAGTGCCGGCAATTCCATCTGATGTTTTGCCTGTATTTTCTCGATTTCAGCCAGCTGGTAATTAGGTCCACTATTTGAACCACGTAAAATTAAATGCGCTTTAGGATTACCTTGAGAATGTAAAATACATGGCAAACCGGACTGGCTCATACCCAGGAATTGATGAGGATGAGAGGCAGACTGAATAGCATCTAGGGCAATCTGGATCGAACCATCAGTACCATTTTTGAAACCAATGCTATATGGCATATGACTTGAGATTTCACGGTGAATTTGTGATTCGCTGGTACGTGCTCCAATCGCACCCCAAGCCAGTAGATCATCGAAATAAGCGGTTGCCATCGGGCTGAGAATTTCCGAAGCGATTGGCAGACCCATTTCAATAATTTTAAGATATAAGTCACGGGATTTTTCCAGACCCAATTGCATATTGGATGAACCATCCAGATTCGGATCGTAAAGGAAACCTTTCCAACCTACCGTAGTCCGCGGTTTTTCAATATAAGCACGCATGACCAGAAAAATCTGATCAGAAACCTGAGTTTGTAGCTGTTTTAATTTTTCTGCATATTCTAGCGCGGAAGCTTCATCATGAATGGAACATGGACCTGTAATCACCATTAATCGATGATCTCTGCCTTCTAATATATTTTGAACAGTTTGACGATGTTCAGCGACCTGGCTAGCCAATTGCGGAGACAGTGGCAATTGCTGCTTAAGTTGCTGGGGTAAAGTTAAAATGCTTTCAGCATGATGTTGTTGTGATGTATTTGGGGTATTCATGACTTTAATCCTGGGACTGAAAAGCAGTCCAAACTTTTATTTGAGCGTTATGGGTCTAATCGAAACTGTCTTGAGGGTCATTAGCTGACTAAAATAAGACCAATAAAAGCTATTAAAGTATGAATAGTTAAATGTTGTCATGATTGACTCCAAAATATTCTTAAAAATTAAAGGCATAAAAAAACCTGATCAGGGTTGCCGATCAGGTATAAACTGGTGGGCAACCATTTCATTGCCCAAACGCATTCAGGCAATTATCTAAACTGCCAGAAATAAAAATATGCGTTTGAAATGAGAGGTTGCGTTAACATATTATGTCTTTCATAAAATATGAATCTGAAATTAAAATACGCGCTCTAGGATCATTTGACAAGTATTAAATATAAAAAAATATTTATTAACTTTTCTACTTTTTTTTATGATTTTATCACACAGTTAAAGATATCAATAAAAATGGCAAAACCCACAGAAATGTAGATTTTGCCAACAGTACTTCACTTCATTTTCATGAAGATGAATAATTAACGTGAAACACGATTCCAGGCATCACGTACTGCAAATTTCGCCTGTTCCCAGTTTAAACGAGATTCGCCTTTCATTTGTTCCCATTTTAATTTCAGATCTGGTTCTGCATCTTCAAAACGGGTGTGGGCATCATAGCTGCCACGGTTTTCATAACCTACGCGGTAAGCAGTATCGTAATCGCGGTCATAATCCAGATCGCTGTATGTGGTACGGGCATCTGAATAGTATGGGGTATTTACAGAATTATCACGCCAGTAAGCCTGTTCTTCGGTTGGATTTACTGCTTCGCCTATACCTTTACCGGCCAGACCACCGACCACAGCACCGACAACACCACCTACAGCAGCACCAACAGGACCACCTGCTGCACCAACTGCTACGCCTGCGGCTGCACCGCCTGCAGCACCCAAACCTGTTCCTACAGGATGTGCACCAGGTTCACCAGTAATCGGATCTGCATTTAAATCGTCGCGGACATCTTTTGGAGAGTTCTTAATAACATCACGATCAAAATTATCATTCGACATAAAACTTATCCTTATTTTTTAAAATGGTTTCAATCACGTATGTTGATACGTTCTATTTAATATAAACATCTGGAATGTAATGACCTTAGTTTGCTTGTGTTCTTTGGGTGAGTCTGTGTGATGCTTTAATGCACTAATGTATCCTGAATCAAGTGAAATCCGCATAAAAAAGACCGGTTTAATACCGGTCTTTTTCTCTCTTAAGCCTACGATAATCATTTATTCAAAATGAATGACCGTACGGATTGATTTACCTTCATGCATCAGGTCAAAAGCTTCATTGATCTGATCTAATGGCATGGTATGAGTTACAAAAGGTTCAAGCTGAATTTCACCTTTCATTGACTGCTCTACCATTCCTGGTAATTGTGAACGGCCTTTCACGCCACCAAAAGCGGTACCCATCCATTTACGCCCTGTGACTAACTGGAATGGGCGGGTTGAAATTTCTTTACCTGCACCGGCTACGCCAATAATCACCGACTGGCCCCAGCCACGGTGCGCGCATTCCAGTGCTGAACGCATGACATCAACATTACCGATACATTCGAATGAATGGTCTACACCCCAACCGGTCATTTCCACAATAACCTGCTGGATTGGTTGATCATAGTCTTTTGGATTAAGGAAATCTGTCGCACCAAACTGTTTCGCCAGTTCAAACTTATCTGGATTGGTATCTACCACAATAATACGGCCTGCTTTTGCCTGGCGGGCGCCCTGTACCACAGCAAGACCAATACCACCTAAACCAAATACTGCAACACTATCACCTTCCTGTACTTTGGCAGTGTTATGGACAGCACCAATGCCTGTCGTCACGCCACAGCCCAGCAGGCAGACATGCTCATGGTTAGCTTCAGGATTAATTTTTGCCAAGGATACTTCAGCAACTACGGTATATTCAGAGAATGTTGAACAGCCCATGTAATGGTAAATTGGCTCGCCGTTATAAGAAAAACGCGTAGTTCCATCTGGCATGACACCTTTACCTTGGGTCGCCCGTACAGCAACACACAGGTTGGTTTTTCCAGATTTACAGAACAAGCACTCACCACATTCAGCAGTATAAAGTGGAATTACGTGATCACCTGGTTTCAGACTGGTGACACCTTCACCCACTTCAACCACTACACCTGCACCTTCATGACCCAGGATTGCAGGAAATACACCTTCAGGGTCCTCACCAGACAAGGTAAATGCATCGGTATGACACACACCTGTATGGCTAATTTTCACCAGTACTTCACCTGCTTTTGGTGGAGCAACATCCACCTCAACAATCTCTAAGGGTTGGCCCGGACCAAACGCAACCGCTGCACGTGATTTCATGTAAAACTATCCTTTTTTTGCTGGTTTACAGATGACTAACAGTAACCTCTTTCTATTCGTAGATTCAACTATTAACATCGGGAGTTAAGGAATAAAAAATCCTATAATCAATGGAAGATCAATGACTAAACCTTCACCGTTTATCTGTTTAAGTGTTTTTACTTTAACCCTCATGATTTCTGGCTGCGAACTGGCTCCCAACACTGCCAAAGATGCAGAAATTACTCCAGCCCAACCCGCGCAATGGATAGAGGGTCAATTTTCAAAACAGCAGATTCATGAAGGGAAAACTGCTTTTTTACCCTTATATGACGGCTTTATAAGCATGGCGGCACGCCTGTACCTGATTAATAAGGCCCATCACCATCTTGATCTGCAATATTATATCTGGAAAGATGATTATATCGGTAACATGATGTTGGCCCAACTGTTAAAAGCTGCGGAGCGTGGAGTCAAGGTACGGTTACAGATTGATGATCAGAATGGTACGCAGCTAGATGACAAATTGCTGGCCCTAAGCCAGCATCCAAATATTCAGGTAAAGCTTTTTAATCCCTATAAATTTCGTAAATTACGTGCACTTGATTATGGTTTCCGGATGAAACAGGTTAATCATCGCATGCATAATAAACTGATCATTGCTGATGGGACTGCAGCAGTGACTGGTGGTCGTAATATCAGCAGTGAATACTTTGATGCCAGTGAAGATTTCCAGTTTACCGATGTTGATATCTTTTTTACAGGTCAAAGTGTAAATGCTGCGAATCAGACCTTTATCAAGTTTTGGAATGATGATCTTAGTTATAATCTTCAGCAGGTGCTAAATGATGCAGGCAATCCTGAAATGCTCAAAAAACTCAAAACTGAGTTTGCGCACGAAGATGTTGATGAAACTGAATTAAAACGCCGGGTCGGAATAGCCGAGAAACAAGTCGAACAGCAATTGAAAAAACAGCCCATTCAGTGGGCACCTGCTTATTTCGTTGCGGATACTCCCGCTAAAGCACGTCCCCATGCAAAAAATGGCGATTATATTTATACCCATATGCTCGAACTCATGGGTGAGCCCAAAAAACATCTGGAACTGGTGTCTTCATATTTTATTCCAACACAAGAAGGCACCGACTATTTAACTCATCGTGCTCAACAGGGCGTCAAAATCAGAATCCTGACCAACTCTTTTCAGGCCAATGATGTGGCTCTAGTATATGCCTATTATCAACAATATCGTCAGCAGTTACTGCAAAACGGCATCGAACTCTGGGAATTTAAACCTTATATTGTCCGGCCTGAACGTACCTGGTATGAAGTCATGACTGGAAATATTATTCCAGCAAAAAATAAAAATAGCTCAAGCTTGCATGCCAAATTCTTTGATCTGGATGGCATGGTATTTATTGGCTCCTTCAATTTTGATCCTCGTTCAGCTTTTTTGAATACTGAAGTCGGCCTCGTGATCCAGTCTGAAGATTTCCAGAAGGAAATTACTTACGCGATGGATCAGTATTTGCCACGTATCGCTTATCAGCTCAAGCTGAATGAAAAAAATGAAATCATTTGGCTGGAATATCAAAAAGATGGTCGTATCATTCAACATTTACATGATCCAGACACTACAAAATTCCAGCGCTTCATGATGAATCTTGTGACCAAATTTCCAGGTGAGTGGTTAATGTAATGACAAACACATTGCGATTTAATGACAAAAATTATTTTAATGAATAAAAATCATAAATGAAATTTCATTTTTTGAGTAATCACCTTTTTCTCATTCCAATCTATTTCCTGTGGGAGGAGAGATTTTCAATATTAATTAAATTCTTATACTTATATTTATTAGTTTTTTTCTTATACATTAATCAGCTCAATCACGACAAAGCTTTTACCTCCTCCCTCGATTGCTTTAAAATTACACTTTTCCAATCTTTTGCGATTATTCGCCCTCACTCCCATGCAATTTTTTGATTTAAGTCGCCAGTTTAAGTTTAGTGACATTCTGACGCCTGTTAAAACTCTCCATGATTTATCCCAGCAAGAGTGGTATCTGGCCAAGATTCGGGTTGAACATGACTGTCTGTCTGAATCCGTTACGGTCGAGGGTCAGGTAGTTTTAAAATCGAATGAAAATATCCAGCTCGAACTGGAATGGCTGATTCAGGATAATGGCTATGAGTTACAGGTTTTATTTAAAGGTGTAGAAACTGAGGCTACTGATGAGGCCGTCATTATATTAAAAGGTGCTCAACTGGTCGATGAACAGCAGCAATTACTCTCTGCACAAGCTTTGAGCTTATGGATTGATGGTAGTTTATTACCGATGTTACCTGAAATCCGCCGGGAGATTAAATCACGTTTAAACTTGTGGGATTATGTCGAATACGATGGCTAATCGCCTGCTGCCATTTTTCAAAGAGCCATTTGGCTCTTTTTTATAATCTGAAACATATTTTAGATTGGTTAAGGGCTCTTTACGTTCAGCCACATCTGAAGAAATATAGCAGGTGGAATCTTGTATTCGAGTTTTAAAATGGACCAAAGGCAATCAGTTAATCTGATGCAGCTTTCATCATATTCGGGATATTCAAATTCATAGCTATCGTTGGGTCGAATATCCAAATATGTGAATAATAAAAACCAAGTTACTAAGCGTAAGTTAATTTCATATTTACAGTTTTAAACTTTTCTCGCTATTTCATCTGAATACTGAATTAAATATTAAATCAGCCCCACATGCTTAAACATCAATCTGTAACTTTCGGCTTTTTTCTCTAAAGAAACCGGATAAGCGCGGGAAGATGAAGGCATACGATATAAATACAGATCACGTCCGGAAAAATGAGCCTGACTTGGGTGATCAATGCTCGGTTTGACCGTACCTTCAGGCATGGACAACATCATAGTATCTGTAGCCTTATCTCCAGTAGTCATAATATGATTGCACTGCGGCATTTGACTAAGCAGTTGCTCGATATTGGTGGGCACGACAATTTCCAGAAATTTGTCTGAAGCATTACCTTTTAAACGCCGGATCTGATAACCACTGTCAAAGATTGCAATTCCCCTTTCTTTCAAAAACTCCCGGATTAAATTTTCCTTAAACTTTTTGTTGGATAGATCTAAAAAATAATCTTTATTATTAAAAAAAATCAGTCCAAAAATCCGCCACATATCATTTTGATAGTTTGGATAATAAAAATTCATTTTCCAGCGTGTGGCAGGTGGCGGAAAACTACCCAACATCAGCAATTTGGCATTGGGCGGTAAAAATGGCGGTAACGGATGGGTTTCAATATCGGACATAGGATTAACTAAATTGAGAGATTTTTACTATTTTAGAATGCCTTCTGAATCTTGCCAGCCACTTCTTGTCCCCAAAGTGTATAAACTTCCTTACTCGGGTGAAAACCATCTGCAGCCATTTGTAAATTCATGGCACGGTATTTTTCAATATCGTATTCAATCCATTGCATATTTACCTGCTGATTTACAAATTTTTCCAGTTGCAGATTCATCTGTTTGGCATATTGGCCAAATAACCAGGCTAAAGGATTAGGCAGTGCCGGGAACATATTCATGGGGGGAACACCGGCAGCAATAACCAGCTTCGGACTAAATTTTTGCTGGATTTTGCTATAAAGTTGTTGCTGTTTCTGAATCCAGACTTCTGCAGACATGAGCCTAGTTACATCATTGACCCCAACTGAAGTAACAATTACATCATAATGCTGGACTTCCATCTGGTCCAAAGTACGCAGTACATTCGAGGTGGTATCACCGGTTTTGGCTTGCAACTTCCATTCAACCTGAAAGTCATTTTTCAGTTCATGCAGAATTGCACCCAGTAATGCATCATCCTGATGTTCTACGCCTACGCCTGCTGCCGCGGAATCTCCTAAAATGAGCAGAGACAGTTTTTTGCCTGTTCCGATTTTTCCTTTACGCGCACCTTCGGGTTCCGGAAGCCTTAAGGTATTTTTCTTAACGCGACTACCTTGAATGACAAGTGCAGGAATCAAGGCAATGGTGGCGGCTTTCAGCAACATAGCAGGCTATTTTATATAGAGATATATTTGATTTTACCTGAGTTTGCTCTTTTGAACTATTTCCTCAGCAGTCACTTTAGATGAATAATCACCTAAATTTGACTAAGATAGGATTCTTACAAAATATAGGCTTAGATATCTTTATTTTATCTTCGATAAATAATAAAAAATCCCGCTAAAAAGCAGGATTTTTACAAGCTCACTTATCAGGTTTTATAATCATTCCAGCGATTCATACGCTTGAATGTTCCAACATCATTGAAACGTACACCTACTTCTTTCATCACTTTATGCGCCGTTTTGGATGTCAGTTGACGGATATAAAATGGCTCCTTGACCACAAAATGATGAATGGCATGAGTTGAACCAAAATTACAGCAGAATAACTGGAACGGAACCATCCACCATGGATTGAGTACCTGGGTTTGTTTGATCACATCACGTGGATCAATATCGCCATAATAATGCATATTTGAACTGACAAACTGCAAGCTAAAAGAACGGATAAAGTTCGGAATCACCCAGATGACTGCCAGCAGATTTACGATCGGCATAGCATCGACAATGCCTTGCGACCAAAGCATCTCATAACCGAACAGTGGTGTAACTGCATTTAAACCATGAAAGACCACAAACAGATAGCACAATCCATAATAAATAATGCTGAGTGGCAAAAAGCCGAGTAACTGGGAGATCATGGCAATTTTACGTTCTTTTTCAGGCTGTTTTTCCAGAAAAAGATGAATCATTTTAAACATCTGAAATGGACGCAGATACACTGACATTAACTGGTCACTAATCACCAGAATTCGGCGAATGCCCCAAGGCATACCATTACTGATGCCACGTTCTTCCAGGTCATGTTCAGTGCCTGAATATTTATGATGATGCAAATGTAAACGACGACGTGCCCAGGGACTAATCGTGTTTGGACGCGCCAGCCAGACAAGTGCCAGCATCAGATGATGGGCCCAAGGCGTTTTCTTGAAATACATATAATGAATCAGGTCATGTTCCAATTCATGCGTTAAAGATGCAAAAATCGCGATTAAAGGAATGGTAAACCATGCTGAGAGATAACCCGTTCCATATGCTACTGCGCATGTAATCATACCTGCCCACGCCAAGCCTAGAATACTTGCACCGATAAAATTCTGATGTTTAAGTATGGGATAACGAGCACGCACCTCTTCCCCAGCCTGAATAACGATACTTCTAACCTTGGAGATTCGCTGCTGGTCAGTCATATCGGAAGATGTAGACATATGGACAACCTTTGATTTTTGAACAGTTGTACATTAAAGGAAATTCTAGAAAAAAGAAGTTATCTTTCCACTTTTGAAGCGAGTATGTCTAAGTTTTGGACAGTTGAGATAATTCTTTAAATTGGAGGGAATTATGAAAATTGAGAGATTATCTTTTTCATGAAATCAACAGTCAAAATTAGTCGAATTAACTGGTCATTAATCATTAAAGTTTTTTAAGGTTTGGCTGTAATATCGTTATCATAAAAAGAGAAGCATTCTCGCTTCTCTTTTTAAATATCTAAAATTGCTTTTAGCCCAATTTATTTACCAGTTTAAGTGGTAATACTTTCATGGCTAGACCAAGTGGCAACCAAGGCCATTTCGGTACATAGGCTTTAACTGGCGCTTTTTCAATTTCTGCTGCCAATAAACGTGAACCAGTTTTCTCATCTACTTCAAAAGGTAGCTTTTTCGCCCCCTCATTGATTTCAGTCCGAATATATCCTGGGAAAATTGTAGTGACTTTAATTGGCGTATCCATCAGCTCAGCACGAATGCCTTCCGCTAAATGAGCCACGCCGGCCTTACTTGCGCCATAAGCAGTCAAATGTTTTGGCATACCACGCATGGCACTCATGGATGAGATCATGACCAGATGGCCAGAGTTTTGGGCGCGGAAAATTTCCACTGCAGCTTCACATTGTGCCAATGCCGAAATAAAGTTGGTTTCCACTGTAGCTTTATTGATGGCGAAATTACCTTTACCGATGCGGCGACCTTCACCCACACCTGCATTCACGATAATCCGGTCAATGGTGCCGAAGTCTTCTTTAAAAGCGCGGAAAACTTCAAAAACCTGATCGTAATCGGTGACATCCAGTGTTTTGGCAATGACTTTAATATTATATTGGCTTTCCAGTTCCTGCTTTAAGGTTTCCAGACGATCCAGGCGACGTGCACAAATCGCCAGGTTATAGCCTTTCTTGGCAAATTCACGTGCCATACCGGCACCGATCCCTGAACTTGCACCGGTAATTAAAATTGTTTTAGCCATGGGTTTACCCTATTCCTTTATTTTTTTACAGTAGTATTCGATATGATTTAGATCCAGGTCAGCAATTCCGGATGCTGTGCCTTGATAAAATGATGTTCATTTAAACTGAGTAGTTGCGGTTCATTACCTACCAGCCGCAGTGTCGTAATACTGGTATTGGTAATCGCCCAGTTCAAAGCAAAGGTTTTTTCTGGGCTAAGGCCCAAAATTTTGCCTACAGCCACAGAAATCACGCCACCTGAGGTATAAACGACTGCATAACGTGGGCGGCTTTTGGCCAGCTGGTCACACAGATTTTGCAAACCGGTTTCCACACGGTCTTTAAAATTCGGCCAGGATTCATCATATTCATGGTGGTAATCATCGCCGGTCCAACGTGCAATCGCACCGGTAAAAATTTTGCTGAGGTAATCCCGAGGATTTGCATGCTCTGACACGTCCTGTTTGAGCAATTCAGGCTGATTAAAACGCGGTTCATAACGTGCAAATACCTGCTGATGATTAAATTCATTCCAGGCACTATCCGTCAGAATCTCACTTTCCGGAAAACATTCTTCCAGAGATAATTTTGCTGTCTGTTGATGACGCTGCATGGAGCCTGCAACCACATAAGGTGCTTCTTTCAGAATTTCATCAAAATAGCGGCCCAAAAGCTTTGCCTGTAACTCGCCATTGGGCGAAAGCTGATCATAACTTTCTGCGCCAAAAGAGGCTTGGCCATGCCGGATCAGGTAAATAGTGGTCATTTTGGCATTATCTCTTTAAATTTCAGAATATATTTCTGTGCGATCTCATTAGCTTCCAGTTTTTGGCTGCCAATCAGTTTTAAAGCACGAATATGCAAGGCATGAATTATCACCCAGAAATCCTTAAAGGCCGGATTATTGGTTTGTTTGTGGTAATAACGATAATAAATCTGCTGGGCGATGACCGCGAGGCGGAATACACCAAACACCTCATAAAATGTCCAGTTCTCAGGCTGCAAACCGGTTTTTTCAAGATAGTAATCTACGACCTCTTTACGGGTAAACATACCTTTTAGATTGGTTGGCTGACGACGAGTCGCTTTAAAAATGGCATTATCGGTATCTTCTACCCAATAGGCCAAGGCAGAACCCAGATCCATCAGCGGATCGCCGAGAGTGGCCATTTCCCAGTCCAGTACACCAATCACTTCAGTCGGATTCTCTGGATCCAGAATGAGATTGTCAAAACGCCAGTCATTATGAATGACGCAGGTTTTAGAGTCGGAAGGAATATTTTCATTAAGCCAGTTGCGTACATATTTAAAAGATGGAACATTTATGGTCTTGGCTTTCTCATAACGATTATCCCAACCTTCTACCTGACGGCGGCAATAACCCTCACCTTTGCCCAACTTTTCCAGCTCGGTGCCTGTATAAGGAACCTGATGCAATTCGATCAGTTTATCAATCATATTGATACATAATGTCCGAATATCAGACTCAGTCAGTTGCAATTCAGGTGGCATTTTGGCGCGTGGAATAATGCCTTCGATGCGTTTCATCACATAGAAGTCACAGCCAATCACCGATTCATCCTGACAAAGCGCGACCATTTCAGGTACGACCGGATAGTACCCAGCCAAAGCTTTCTGCACATGATATTCACGTGCCATATCATGGGCTGATTTGGCTTTGGTGCCTTGTGGCGGGCGACGTAAAATTAGATCGGCATTGGCATACTTTAGACGATAGGTCCAGTTTGAAGCCCCACCTGAATATTGAGTCACTTCAACGGGGCTTTCAACATTGTTACCGTTTTGGATTAACCATTCGGTAATGGCCTGTACATCCAGTTCTTCACCTTGACGAACTCTTCCACCAACATCAATAACCGCCATAATGTTTCCTCAAAATTTTTTAATACGTTTCAATCTTCTTGTTAAAAAACCAGATTACTTTTTGCGACGAGTACTGTAGCCACGTTTTGCCAGTTCCAGTTTGGCAATCATGCCTTTATGCACTTCATCCGGGCCATCGGCCAGACGTAAGGCACGTGCCTGAGCAAAGAATCCTGTCAATGGCGTATCCCGAGAGACTCCGGCACCGCCGTGGATCTGGATCGCCATATCGACCACTTTTTCCAGCATACTTGGCGCAACGACTTTAATTGCAGAAATTTCAGTCAATGCAGCCATATTCCCTAAAGTATCCATTTTATAGGCAGCATACAAGGTCAAAAGACGCGCCTGATCAATTGCAACCCGTGCTTCCGCGACACGCTCCAGGTTGCCGCCAAGTTTTAAAATCTCTTTGCCAAATGCGCTGCGGCTCATACCACGGTCTATCATCAACTCCAAAGATTTTTCCGCCGCACCAATACAGCGCATGCAATGATGAATACGACCTGGTCCTAAGCGACCTTGAGCAATTTCAAAGCCCTGACCGGCACCACCAATAAAATTTGAAACAGGGACACGGACATTATCAAAACTGATTTCGCCGTGGCCATGTGGTGCATCATAGTCACCAAACACTGGCAGCATACGTTCGATTTTAACGCCGGCAGTATCTACCGGAACCAGAACCATCGAATGCTGATGATGACGGTCTTTTGTTTCATTTGGAGTATGCGCCATAAAAATAATGATTTTAGCATTCGGATCACCCAGACCTGATGACCACCATTTACGACCATTCAGAACAATCTCATCACCTTGAATTACCGCCGTTGCCTGCATATTGGTGGCATCACTGGATGCAACTGCAGGTTCAGTCATACAAAAGACCGAACGGATTTTTCCTTCTAAAAGTGGCATCAACCATTGCTGTTTCTGTTCTTCAGAACCATAACGCCATAAAACTTCCATATTGCCGCTATCAGGCGCATTACAGTTAAATACCGTTGGCGCAATCAGGCTACGGCCGGAAAGTTCCGCGATATGTGCATATTCCTGAACCGACAGGCCTTGACCAAGTTCTGGACAAGGAAGAAACATATTCCAGAGGCTTGCAGCTTTGGCTTTGGCTTTTAAATTTTCCAGTTCTACAGGCCATTGCCATTTGGTCCAGTCTCCCCCTTGGTTCAACTCGTGAACCTGCTGCCAGAATTCAGCTTCGACCGGTTCAATTTCTTCAGTAATAAACTTTTTAGTTCTGTTTAAATAATCCTGTGCATATGCTGAAAGTTCAAACATTGATTCATCTCTCTAAATATTCTAATTCATACTCTTTACAACACCTTAACCCAAATTCTATTATGAACAAAATGATTTTAACCCATATAATATTATGCATAGTATTCATTCTAAAACCGTGATGGATCTTCGAAATTTCCATCGTATTGACATTAACCTTTATCCACTTTTTATTGCGATTTATGAGCAAAATAGTATTTCTAAAGCTGCACAGATTTTATCAGTTAGTCAGTCTGCTGCCAGTCACGCGTTGCAACGTTTAAGACAGCATTTACAAGATGATTTATTTGTGCGCACCGGTAGCAAAATGCAGCCTACCCCATTTTCAGAACAGATATATCCTGGAGTAAAAAACGCACTTTTTGCGATTCAAAATATTTCGATTCAGCATCAGCAGTTTAACCCTGAAATGATCCAGAGCCTGAAGATTGCGGTTCATGATGAAATTGAGCCGATGATTTTTCCTAAACTGGTTCAGCACTTTCAGCAGCTTAGCCTCGATATTCAACTTAGCAGCATGAAGCTGGATCGTAAAAATATTGCAGCAGATCTGGCGTCTCAGCAGGTCGATTTCGTCATAGATCTGGAACAAAATATTGCTGAAAAAATTCAGTTTGAGCGCCTGGTACAAGATGAATTTGTAGTATGTACACAATTGACAGAAATGAGTGAACAGATTTATCTTGCCTCCCCTCATATTGGCGTGTCCTCACGTCGTACTGGGGTTTTAGTTGAAGATATTTATTTAAATCGGAAACAGTATTCACGGCAGATTTTTTTACGTTGTCAGCATTATTCAACTGCACTACAAATTTTGCAGCAACAAAAAACAGCTATGTTGACTATTCCTAAAAATGTATTGGCACATTTACAACTGGCTTCTTGTCTTAACGTTTTTAAAGTTCCTGTAGAACTGCCTGAAATTAATATGGGTATGTATTGGCATAAAGATTTACAAGAGAATAAAAGATATCAATTTTTGAGAAGTGAAATCTATAAAATTTTTACTTAGGCTATTTAAAATATTAATTTTTGATGGCCGTGGATTTATCTTATCAGCAGAAAAATATACTTAGGCTATTTTAGTCGGTACAAAACTAAACACTAAGTGATTAGCTTTTAATCCGTAGATCTACTGGCTTTGCTCTAAAATGACCCAACTTTTAGCTGTGTTCTCGCAGCTGTATCTTGCTGATTTGGATCTCGCCCTTGTTAAATCTCTCCACCAGCTGGCAAATTGTGCTGGGTCTAGTACTGCTGTGTTTTTCCTATTATCTGCTGCACAAAATTACGGTCTATTTAAAAGACATATTCCGTCCCTTTAAGAAAGGTAAAAAATATTGGTGCCGCGTAAAAGCTGTGAGTGATGGGGATACACTCACCTGCTACCGTTTTAATATCCGTCGCTCTGAAACCAAATTACGCTTTGCTTTTGTAGATGCACCAGAATCTAGTCAGGCCTATGGCAAGGAATCACAGCGACTAGTCAAAAGTATGGTGCATAATAAAATGGTTCGGGTAAAGATTACCGACATTGACCGTTATGGCCGTTGCGTCGGGGTGGTCTACCGCTATCGTAAAAATATCAATGAAGAGATTGTTAAACGTGGTGCAGCTTGGGTTTATGAGGAATACATTAAAGATAAAAACCATTTACGCTATATGATTGGACTGCAAGATAAAGCTAAGAAGCAGAAGAAGGGCCTTTGGAAACATACTCGTCCTGTACGTCCAAGTGTTTATCGCAAACAGTTAAAATCCTCAATTTAATTTTTTTATAATAGATTAATTGCAGCTAAAAAAAGTGATCAGGACATCCAGATCACTTTTTTCATCTTGGTTTTAATAATTTAGTAAGCTAAATGCACCATAAAGCGGAATGCACCGGCAATCACTGCCAGCGTTAAAAATCCCGCTAGCCATAATCCTACAAACCATAATACCTGTTTGCCTTTCATGACCGCTCCTTAATGATAGCCATCATCGCCGACCCTGACCTTATGCCGGAATACCCAATAGGACATACCCGTATAAATCACAATAATCGGGATCAGGATCAACGCACCAATCAAAGTGAATAACTGGCTATTTTCATGCGCTGCTGCCTGCCAGATGGTCACGCTTGGCGGAATAATATATGGCCACAGGCTGATTAAGAAGCCAGTATAAGCGAGGAAAACCAGCACCAGCATATAGGTAAATGGACCTAATTCACTGCGTCTCTTACAGGCACGCAAAGCCAGCCAGGTAAATAGCAGAACCAGAATTGGAACCGGCATAAAATACGTAAGTTGAGGCTGGCTAAACCAGCGTTCAGCAATTTGCGGATGGGTTAACGGCGTATATATACTCACACCGGCCAGGATGATCAGCAAGGCAATAATCAGCTTTGGCATCAGTTTAAACATTCGATCCTGCAAGTCATCTCCAGTTTTATAGATCAGCCAACCACAACCCAATGCTGCATAGAGTACTACCACACTAATACCAGTAAAAATACTAAATGGACTAAGCCAGTCCAGACCACCTCCGACATAGACACCGTTCCGGGTTTCAATGCCCTGAATATAGGCTCCTAGAATCATGCCTTGCAGAAAACTGGTAAGTACAGAGCCGCCTATAAAGGCTTTATCCCACCAATGCTTGCTACGGTTTGCCTTGAAGCGGAATTCAAAAGCCACGCCCCGGAAAATCAGAGCAATCACCATCAGAATAATTGGCATATACAATGCCGAGAGTACGGTTGAGTAAGCAAGGGGGAAAGCTGCAAATAGCCCGGCACCGCCCAACACCATCCAGGTTTCATTACCATCCCAAACCGGAGCAACAGTATTCATCATGACATCACGTTCATCCTGATGCGGGAAAAAAGGAAACAAGATACCGATTCCCAGATCGAAACCATCAAGAATGGTATATACCAGTACACCAAGACCAATAATCGCAATCCAGATTAATGATAAATCAATCATTTTTTATCCTCCTGATCCGGTTGTTCAGGAACTTCTTCAATACGCTCGCGAATACTACTTAATGGTCGACGCGAAGCCTGAACCACATCGCTATCTGTTTCATGATGCGGTCTGGAATGAATGAACTCTGGACCTTTGTGCATAAGACGTAACATGTAGTAGATCCCGATGCCAAATACCACACAGTAGACGACTACAAAAATTATCAGGGTTAGCCCCACCTGTTCGGCGGATACCGGTGACAGTGCATCCTTGGTCCGCATGATGCCGTAGACTACCCAAGGCTGACGGCCGACTTCCGTCGTAAACCATCCAGCCAGCAAGGCAATAAATCCGGAGGGACCCATAATCAAGGCAAAACGGTGTAATGCGCGGGACTCATAAAAACGACCTCGGTTACGTGCCCACGCCCCCCATAATGCCAGTAACAGCATGAGGACTCCCAGACCGACCATGATCCTGAAGCTCCAGAAAACGATTAATGAATTAGGCCGGTCTTCAGGTGCAAAATCTTTGAGTCCTGTGACCGTTCCATCCATTGAGTGAGTCAGAATCAGGCTCCCCAAGTTCGGAATTCCGATTGCATATTTGGTTTCTTCAGCTTGCATATCGGGAATCCCAAAAAGATATAAAGGCATGCCTTCATCATGATTGGTTTCCCAGTGCCCTTCTATTGCGGCCAGTTTCGCTGGTTGATGCTCAAGAGTATTAATACCATGCATATCACCAATAACCACCTGCAATGGCGCAAGTACCAGAATCAACCACATTGCCATAGAGAATGAAGTTTTAACCAGTGGATCACGACGTCCCTTGAGCAGATGCCAGGCTGCTGCAGAAGCTACCAGCAAAGCAGAAACCAGAAAAGCAGCTGTACCCATATGTGCCAGACGATAAAGGAAAGAAGGATTAAATATGATAGCAATCCAGTCTTGCGGGATAATCAGGCCATTTTCTATTGCAAAACCGTGTGGAGTCTGCATCCAGCTGTTGGAAGATAAAATCCAGAACATGGAAATACAGGTTCCAAGCGAAACCATCAAGGTCGAGAAAAAATGTGCCTTCGGTCCCACTCGTCCCCAGCCAAATAACATGATGCCGAGAAATCCGGCTTCCAGAAAGAAAGCGGTTAAAACTTCATAGGCCAGTAAAGGTCCGGTGACACTACCCGCCACCCGTGAAAACTCACTCCAGTTCGTTCCGAACTGATAGCTCATGACCACGCCTGAGACTACACCCATCCCGAATGCAACAGCGAAAATTTTCACCCAGAATTTGAACAGATCCTGAAAAATCGGGTTTTTGGTTTTGAGCCAGCGCCATTCCAGAATAGCCAGAAAACCGGCCAGCCCAATTGAAATGGCAGGAAAAATGATATGAAAAGATACAGTAAAGGCGAACTGTATTCGTGCTAACTCTAATGCAGTTAAACCCAGAGTCATAAGCTTCACCTATGTATTGTTATTTGGCATCTTTGCCTTACAATTTTTAAGTCATGAATTCTTCTAGTGACATGGCTAGCTTAGGCGCGACCATTATAAAAAGTATGTATTCTTTTGTTGGTTATTTTTTAATCATGTTAAACCATGTAACTATAGCTAGCAAAAAGAACATGCTTAATCATTTTAAAAATCCCCCCTTGAGCTTTAGATAAAACAGGCGTAAATTAAGCAAAAATTAGTTACCCAGGTTAACTATATGTTCTATCAGACTTCCAGATTTCGTTCCTTGTTGTTGCGGTGCGCACGACTCATGAGTGATGAGATCAATACTATTTTATTATCCTCTCAGCTCAATTACTCCCTATGGCAAGTGCTTTACATCATTCAAGCCCACCAACAATGTACATTGGTTGATATTTCAAGCTATTTGAATGTGTCGAAGCCCGGTATTACCAAGCGGATTCAGCAACTGGTGGAGCTGGATCTGATCGCCCAGATCGAAACTGAAGATAAGCGTCAAAAACTATTCAAACTGAGTGAACAAGGCATAGAAACCTTTGCCATGTGTTCCAAGCAGATTGATGCATTTGAAGATCAGTTACTTGAACAGATTGAGGCAAATGATCTGCAAAAAAGTAAAACCACCCTGGTACAACTTATTCAGCAGTTACAACCTAATTCTCAGGAAAATTCATGATGAGCCAAGAACAAGAAGCGCCTTTATGGACGCCCAACTTTATCCTGATCAGTCTGGTAAATTTTCAACTGGTTCTGGTGTTTTACTTGCTAGTGATTGTCATCGTCGGTTACTCGGTTGCTGAGTTAGGTGCGTCGACTGCTCAAGCCGGTCTGGTATCCGGTCTGTTTATTGTGGGTACGTTATTTGGACGATTATTGATTGGAAAATTACTGAATCGTCTAGGTTTGAAAAATACTCTTGTTATTGGTTTGACTGGTTTCCTTCTTTTTTCCGGACTGTATTTGATTCCAGCCAAGCTGGAGGTTTTATTAGGGATCCGGCTGATACACGGTTTTATGATGGGTATGGCTTCTACTGTACTGGGTACAGTGATTGCACAGACCATTCCTGCCACCCGGCGTGGTGAAGGAATTGGCTATTACAGCATGAGCAGCACCCTTGGCACAGCGATTGGTCCCTTTGTCGGAATCTGGCTGATGACAAATTTTAATTATCAGGTTATTTTCATCTTTACCAGTATCGTTGCGCTCAGCTGCCTGATTTGTGGCTTGTTCATCCAGCCACCACGCCTTAAGGCAAGTCATTCATCAGCAGATTCTACCTCGCAAAGCACCAGCAAACTGGCTCAGTATATTGAACCGAATGCCCTACCGATTGCACTGATTGTACTGCTGGTGGCTACTTCTTACTCAGGTGTACTGTCCTTTATTCATTTTTATGCCAAAGACATTAATCTGGTCGAAGCAGCATCATTCTTTTTCTTAATGTATGCCTTTGCCATTTTGCTTTCGCGTCCTTTTACCGGCCCGCTCATGGATCGTAAAGGCGAAAATATCATTATCTATCCTGCCATTGTGATTATGGCACTGGGGATATTGCTACTCAGTCAGGCGCAAAACTCTGTGATGTTACTTGCCAGTGCTGCCTTGCTTGGTTTTGGTTTTGGTAATATCCAGTCGGTGTGTCAAACCATTGCGGTGAAAAGTACGACATTGCAGCGTATGGGACTCGCAACCTCAACCTTCTTTATTGCCCTGGATGCCGGTCTTGGTTTTGGCCCTTATTTCTTGGGTATTCTGCTGGATCAGATTGGTTATCGCCAGCTTTATCTGTTCTTGGCACTGCTCACCCTGAGCTGTCTGGTCTGGTATTACCTTGTGCATGGCCGTAAAGCAGGAAAAGTACAGCCTTCTCATTAAACACTTTTAAAAGCGCCGGCTAAACCGGCGCCGGTATTCCAACGGCGTCAGACCGGTTTTTTTATGAAATAAACGGCGGAATGAACTTGGATCCTGATAGCCGACATTTTGCATGATCACATCCACAGCTTGATCGGTTTCTTCCAGTCGTTTACGGGCAGCTTCAATTCGGATCGCTTGTAGATACTGATTGGGCGGTATGTCTAAGGCTTGTTTAAAGCGTCGAATCAGGGTTCGGCCAGTCACATTAAACTGCTCTGCCAGCTGGTTCAAACTAAAATCTTCATGAAAATGCTGCTCTAGCCAGTTCTGGATTTTTTGTACCAGTTCATCATGGTGCGGCTGGCCAATATTCAGCAATGAATAAGACAACTGGCTATCTCTGCGGTAATCAATTACGAAAGATTTAGCCGATTGCATGGCCACCTCAAAGCCATACAAGCGCTCAATCAGATGCAAACCCAGGTCAAACCAGGCCAGGCCTCCACCCGCGCAATAGATATTCTGATCCCGGCTAATCATCAGATCGGCATTCAGTTTCACCTTAGGATAGCGTGAACGGAACATTTCCTGAAAACCCCAATGCGTTGTTGCAACTCGGTCATCTAAAATGCCTGCTTCTGCCAGAAAGAAATTTCCGGTACAGTTTCCTGCAATTAAAGTCGCATCTGCATGTGCAGATTGTAAAAAATGAATCAGTTCTGGATTCTGTTGCAATACATCCTGAATCGGTGCGGCAATAGTCGGCACCACCAGAATATCAGCAGTTTGAATCTCTTGATAAGAAACATGTGCCTGCAACTGCAGCCCATTGATACACCGAATCGGGTGTCCATCCGGACTGGCGATACTCACCTTAAACAAGCGCTTTACATCCTGCTGCTGGATCCGGTTCCAGCTTACGCCAGCCATGGAAAATAAATCGACCACACCCGTAATGGCTGAAGCCAAAGCGCCATCAAAGCCTAAAATCACCACCTGTTGCATATTTTTCTATTTGTCACTTTTCACCCGATTCATGTCATTATTGACAATCCTCCTCAATAAAAGCAACTGCTAGTCTTGATGCTATCTCAAGGATTAAACATTCAGGATAGTACCGTGACTCAACTGATGAACGATAAAGATCTTCATTTCCAGCTTTATGACGTATTCAAACTTGAAGCGCTGACTAAACTGCAACGCTATCAGGATCATGACAAAAATACTTTCGACAGTATTCTGGAAACGGCAAAAGGTATCGCGACTGATTATTTTGCACCGCATAATGCCAAAGCTGATCAGCATGAACCGAACTTTGACGGCAAACAGGTCAAAACCATTGATGAAGTGAAGACAGCTTGGCAACAGTTTGCCGATGCCGGCCTGCTCTGCGCCCAGCATGATTATGCAGATGGCGGCATGCAACTGCCCACTTTGGTGAATATGGCCTGTAATACTTATTTCATGTCGGCCAATCCGTCCACCGTGGCTTATTCTTTTCTAACAGCAGCTGCGGCGAACCTGATACAAGCTTTTGCCTCCCCAGAACAAAAGCAAATATTCCTACCGCATATGTTGAGTGGCCGCTTTGCTGGCACCATGGCCATGACCGAACCGAATGTAGGTTCCTCTTTGGGCGATCTGACCACTAAAGCGATTCCTCAGACAGATGGAATTTATAAAATTAAAGGCCAGAAAATGTTTATTTCGGGTGGCGATCAGGACATTAGCGAAAATATTGTGCATCTGGTCTTGGCGAGGATTCAGGATGCGCCGCAAGGCGTGAAAGGAATTTCCCTGTTTATCGTACCAAAACTCAGAACTCATGAGGATGGTTCCCTCGGTAAAGCTAATGATGTACAGCTGGCTGGCTTACTGCACAAAATGGGCTATCGAGGTACCACATCCACAGTTTTAAGCTTTGGAGAAAATGATAATTGCTTAGGCTATTTAATTGGTGAACCCGGTCATGGCTTAAAATATATGTTCAAGATGATGAATGAAGCACGTGTAGGTGTCGGTCTGGGCGCAGCCATGATTGGTTATCGTGGCTATCTGGAATCTCTGGATTATGCTAAAAACCGTCCACAAGGCCGTCCAGTTCATGAAAAAACACCTGACTCGAAACCAGTGAATATCATTGAACATACCGATGTCAAACGCATGCTGCTGGCGCAAAAGTCGTATGTAGAAGGTTCGCTGGCACTTTGCTTATTTGCAGCCCGATTAATTGATGAACATCAGGCAGCTCAAGATGAAGATAGTGCAATTCTGCTTGATCTCATCACCCCGGTAGTCAAATCTTTCCCTTCTGCCTATGGTCCGAAAGCCAATGATCTGGCCATTCAGGTCTTGGGCGGCGCGGGTTATACCCGTGAATATCCAGTGGAGCAATGTTATCGTGATAACCGGCTCAATCCGATTCATGAAGGAACTTACGGCATTCAATCTCTGGATCTGCTGGGACGTAAACTCTGGCAGCACAATGGCAAAGGGCTCAATCTGCTCATGCAGCGCATCCAGAAGACCTTGTTAGAAATTCATGAACCTAAGATAGTGGAACTGGCAGAGATCTATAAACAGCATCTTGCCACTGTGCAAAAGACTACACAGATTTTAGGCCAGGCCTTGCATCAAGGCAAAGTCAGTGAGGCTTTGGCCAATTCAGGACTGTATCTGGATATGATGGGCAAAACTATTATATCTTGGCTATGGCTGGAAATGGCGAATCAGGCTCAACTCAAGTTTGGGACATCTTCGCAGGCAGAAGATCAGACTTTTCTGGCAGGGAAAATTCAGGCAGCTCAATATTTTATTCGCTGGGAACTCCCTGAAATTGAGCATCAGGCCAAATTACTGATGAATCTCGATGATACTTGCCTGAATATGCAAGCCGACTGGTTCTAGGCAAAATTCATCAAAAAATGCGCCTTTATCGGCGCATTTTTATTTTGTAATTCATTAACCGATAGAGTCATTTACACCAAATTTTTTAAACAGCTTGGCACGCTTGGAAGGCAAGATATTGGCCTTGCTTAAATCGCCCTGATAATGCTGATATACCCGCTGATCCATGATTTTGTACCATAAAGGTGGAATCAAGGCTGGAATCAGCATGGTTGCATAACCGCTCGGTAATTCTGGCGCTTCATCAAAATGTCGCAACGCCTGAAATGGACGGCTTGGAAAGGCATGATGGTCAGAATGGCGTTGTAACTGATACAAAAACAGATTAGTCACAATATTATTATTGTTCCAGCTATGTTCCGGCAAGGTTCGCTCATAACTGCCATCCGCTTTCTGTCCGCGTTTTAGTCCGTAGTGCTCGATATAATTCACAATCTCAAACAGGCTGACGCCATAAAATGCCTGTGTCAGTGTATAAGGAATAATTTTCTTGCCATACGCCTTCAGCATCAAGGCATGATAGCCAGCACTCATGGCCCAACCATGAAACAGTTCATTTTCCTGACTAAAGAATTTCAGTCCTTTACGCTCGAGCCGTCTTTTTTCAATCTGGATTGCAGATTTTAATCCGCCTATTACGGTACGTGGCCAGAAACGGTAAAAAGATTCACCCATTTTCGAAGATGCCGGATCTTCAGGCGTGGCCACCCGTTTATGGTGTCCATAAGGATGTTCAATCCGGAAATGGTTATAGCCCAAAGGCATCAGGCTGGCATGAGACCAGTAATGGTCTTTTTTCTGTGGACGATGGCTGAGTTCATGTGCGGTATTCACGCCCACCCCATTAATCGCACCCATAGAAACTCCCAGCAGTATCTGATCCAGCAAAGACACATTTGGCCGGCTTACGACATAGCCGGCAAAGGCATTGGCTGCCATTTGCAAGGGAATAAATGCTTTTACAATGCGGTCATAATAAGGATCGTTAACCAGTGCCTTGATCTGCTCATCATTTGGATTATTGGCATCATCGCCAATCAGTGCGTCCAATGTCGGAATGATTACATGCAGTAATAAAGGCCCGCCCATCGCAAAGATTTTTTGAGTGGCTTTGGGACCAAAATGATAACCAGCCAGAATTCCCATTCCGATCACAGGCAGACCTGGGCTGAGCAACCAGCCAAAACGTTTTTTATCCAGCTTTACACCTTTTGGTGCGTACGCTTCCTGCGTAAACTGCGCTTTCTGGATTTGTGCAGGGGCATTCATTGCGACCTTCCTTTTTTATGTTACTCTGCACTTATAGTTGAATATTTCAGCAGCAGCGAACAGTATTCAACGTCCAGAAAAGCTATGTCAGCGTCTTTGGCACATGCTGCCAAATTCTGGCCTATAATCACAAAGTTAAAAAATTTATTGTCAATTAAATGAAATAAAACAGAAGAATAGAGCTAGGCATGGATGCTTTAAGTAAAATTTTTGATGATATTCATCTGGAAAAATCGGAATATCTTTATCTAAATGTGTTTCATCCGGGCGGCTTTGACTATCAGCATGAGCCTTTTATGCTGGCCTATATCCTGTTACAGGGACAGGCCCAATTAAAGTTCATGAATGGTGATTGGCTGGAGCTGCAACAAGGTGATCTGGTGCTATTACCAGCAGGTTCCGCCCATCATGTTTCCTGCCCAGACAATGCCGATTTTTCTGCACGCTGTGCGATTAATCCTTATTTTCAGAGCCATGCACAGCAATGTGTCGATCTCAATGGGGAAAATTCTACGGAGCATAGCTTCATACTGGCCATTCGTTCCAGCCTGGATATCCAGATGGCCAAACCTCTTTTGAGTGCCTTACCTAAATACCTGCATATTCAGCATATTCTGGGTGATACGGCGCCGGAATGGTTACAGGTCGGCTTGCAGTTTCTGGCACTGGAAACCCAGCAGCTTCGTCCGGGACGTGACAAGATTCTGGATCATCTGGTCAGTATTTTACTGATTGAATGCGTGCGTGATTATATTTTAAACCTGGAAAATGCCTCGAGCTGGCTGAATGCTCTCTCACATCCGGAATTATCTAATGCACTGGCGGCGATTCATGGCAAACCTGAACAGTCCTGGACCGTAGAAAGTCTGGCCGAACAGTGTCATATGTCACGTTCCAAATTCGCCCAGTTGTTTACCCAGATTGTCGGTGAGCCGCCTCTTGCTTATCTGCAACAGCACCGCCTGCGCCTCGCCGCGCAATATTTGAGAAATAGTGGATTTGGTATCCAGCAGATCGCTTATCTGGTTGGTTATTCATCCGAGACGGCATTTAGTCAAAGTTTTAAAAAACAGTTTGAACAGACGCCGACCCAATACCGGCTGAATTCTCAGAAGAATCAGTCTATATTACCAGACTAAAATTACTAGACTAAAGCCAGTACCGCTTTGACCGGGTCTTCACTATTACCAGAAAGCAGCTGCTTGTGCATGGTAATATGCTGCATGACTTGAGTCTGCGCCACTTCAATATCCATTAACTTTTCAATTTCAGCAGCCAGATTTTCCGGGGTAGCATCGGACTGAATCAATTCCTGAATCACTTTTTTGCCAGCAATGATATTTGGCAATGAAAAATAAGGGATTTTTACCAGTAATTTGGCAATTTGATAAGTCAGCCAGTGCAGTTTATAAAAAGTCACCATCGGACGGTGCAGCAACATCGCTTCAAGCGTTGCAGTTCCAGACGCCAATGCGATGATATTCGATGCATTCATCACCTGACGGCCAATTTTGGATTCAGCGCTGGTATTTTCCATCAGACGAATCTGGGCCTTTAGGCTCTCAGGATAAGTGGCCAGTAAACTTTCGATTTGCTGCTTCCGTGCATCATTAATGGCCGGAATCAAAAAGGTATAATCCGAATATTTTTGGTGCAGAATATTGGCGGCATCCAGAACCAAAGGGCCTAAACGTTCAATTTCCCCACGGCGGCTGCCCGGCAATAAGGCAATATATTTCTGATGTGGATCGAGGCCTAATTCTGTTTGAGCATCCAGAATTGGATTTTCAAGCGGTAATTGGCTAGCGAGCGGATGTCCAACAAAAGCTGCCGGTACATCCCATTGTTTGAAAAAGGCTTTTTCAAATGGAAATAAGCACAGTACCAGATCAATACTGGCTTTAATGCCATGCACACGACCTTGACGCCATGCCCAAACCGAAGGACTGACGTATTGCACGGTTTTAATCGGTAACTGTTTTTGTTTAATGGTTTTCGACAAACGCAGGTTAAAATCAGGCGCATCAATCCCGATAAAAATATCGACCGGATCTTTAGTCCAGGTTTCCACTAGACCATCACGAACAGCAAAAAGTTTTTTAATATCTTTTAAAACTTCGACAATGCCCATCACCGATAAAATATCCATCGGATAATAGCTTTTAAAACCTTCCGCGATCATTTGCGGACCACCGATACCTTCAAATTCAACATTAATGCCTTGCTCACGAAAACGGCGAATCAATTTTGCACCAAGCGTATCTCCAGAAACTTCACCGACCACGATTCCAATTTTAAGTTTTCGATTTAGCAAGTGGGTTTCCTCTCAAATCCGCATGGAAATTTATTGAATCGGGATTCTAACATAATCCTGTCGCTATTCCGGAATAAGCTTAAGCATCTTCTAATTTTAAGAAACTCACCGTTTAGAATGACTTAGTCAATGATCGAGCTTGCATAACAAGAATTAAATCGACATTTATAGGTACATTAAATTAGACAGAAATGGGTCAAATCGGGCAGTTAAAATCAATCATCATATTCGCACTTTATACACAACCCGGTGAATAAACATGAAAGATCACCTAATATTTTCATCTAGCTTTATCTTTTTTATGCATAAGCAAATCAATAATCAAGACAACGACTTATATCCAAAAGTCATAAGATATGCTCGTTTTTTGATTTTGGCATATATGCATGTTTGGTCCGATTGAATTTATTTTAGCAGGCGTTCTGGTAGGTTTTTGTGTAGGTGTCACCGGTGTGGGTGGTGGTTCATTGATGACGCCAATTCTCATCAGTTTATTCCGGATTGAACCGCATATCGCGATTGGTACTGACCTACTCTATGCCGCGATTTCTAAATTCTGTGGCTCGTTTGTGCATGCCAAGAAAATGAATATTGTCTGGCCGATTGTGATCTGGCTGGCTGTCGGCAGTATCCCCGCTTCTTTTGCAACACATTGGGTTCTTGATAACTATCTGAGCCAATCAACGCATTACAAGGCCGTCCTGACCCTGGTATTGGGTTTTATGCTGACCATTACCGGCTTATCTATTCTGTTTCGCACCCAGATCGAAAATCTTTTCAATAAATACAGAAAACAAGAACTGCCTGACATGACGCAGGATCTGGAAAAAGTAAAACTGCAAGCTAAAGATAAGCGCGTAGCCATTATCATTATGGGTATTATCTTGGGCATATTTGTCACGCTCTCTTCAGTGGGGGCCGGTGCATTTGGTATCATGGCTCTTGTAGTGATGTTCCCGAATCTGCCGATGATTCGTATCATTGGCTCAGATGTTGTGCATGCAGTTTTACTGACTCTGGTTGCAGGTCTGGGTCATATGTCTTCAGGCAACGTCGATTTCATGCTACTCATGTGGTTATTGGTGGGTTCTATTCCAGCGATTATTGTCGGCACTTTACTCAGTTCACGTATGCCGGAAAAACTGATCCGCAAAATTTTAGGTATCACCCTATTTGCCCTAGGTGTAAATTTCATGATTAATCCAGTGAAATCAAAACCGGCCCAACCTGCTGAAACAGCAATGATAATCATGAGTCAAAATTCACAATCTGTTTAACTTAACTATCCGATTCATCACTTTTTTTTCAAAGAAATATTCATCTTTTTTATAACAAAGTGACGCATCATTCATGTTATATTCGGGCTATTAAACAACCTTTTGTATGATCGAACCAGTGACGGCAATGAATACACAACAGTCAAATCCTATTTCAGCATCAGATATTGATGACGTGAATATCCACAGCATGATTCCTCTTGTAACCCCTGCCGAGCTTAAAGCAGAATTACCGTTGACTGAAACTGCTTATCAAACCGTACTGCATGGTCGTGAAACGATTCGTAAAATCCTGGATGGCGAAGACAAACGCCTGTTCGTAGTGATTGGCCCTTGCTCTATACATGATCCGGCGGCTGCACATGAATATGCAGAACGTTTAAAAGTACTGAGCGAAAAAGTTAAAGACAGCTTATATATTGTGATGCGGGTTTATTTTGAAAAACCACGTACCACAATAGGCTGGAAAGGCCTGATCAATGATCCAGATATGAATGATTCATTCAATATTGAAAAAGGTCTGCGTATTGGTCGCAAACTGTTACTTGAACTAAATGAAATGGGCTTGCCATGTGCCACTGAAGCACTTGATCCAAACTCTCCACAGTATTATCAAGACTTGATTTCATGGTCAGCGATTGGTGCACGTACGACTGAAAGCCAGACCCATCGTGAAATGTCTTCAGGCCTTTCTTCTCCGGTCGGCTTTAAAAATGGTACTGACGGCGGTTTAACTGTCGCAACCAATGCGATGCAGTCGGTGAAACACGGCCATAGTTTCCTGGGTCTGAATGACCAGGGTCAGGTGGCTGTCATTCGTACCTCTGGTAACCCATATGCGCACGTGGTATTGCGTGGTGGTAATGGCAAACCGAACTATGATGCAGGCTCGGTCGCAGATGCAGAAGCTGCACTGGCCAAAGCCAAGGTCAGCGGCAAGATCATGATCGATGCCAGTCATGCAAACTCGAACAAAGATCCGTACTTACAACCGCTCGTCTTAAAAAATATTACGGAACAAATTCTTGATGGAAATAAGTCAATTGTTGGTATTATGGTAGAAAGTCACCTGAAAGGTGGCCGTCAGGATATTCCTGCCAATCTATGTGATCTGGAATATGGAAAATCAGTTACTGATGGCTGTATCGACTGGGAAACGACTGAAAAAGTTTTACTCGACATGCATGAGGCATTGAAAGACATTTTACCTAATCGTTAAATGATCTGACAAACGCCATCGCCAAGATGGCGTTTGCATTTCTAGAACAAGGAAATTATATCTGATGAATGACATTGAAACGGCATTAAGCCAGATTGAGAATTTTCAGTTCATACATGAACATCTGTTTAGTTCGGGTCAGCCGACCATTGCCCAGCTACAGCTGATGAAAGAATACGGCGTGTCTACAGTCATTAACGTAGCATTAACCGATAGCCAGCAGCATCTACCACATGAAGATAAAATTTGTCTTGAACTGGGATTGAACTATATTCAGGTTCCACTTTCCTGGGAAACGCCTTCAGACAATCAGTGCCTGCTGGTACTAGACCTGATCGATCACCTGGTAAAAGATCAAATGATCTGGGTACATTGTTCGCAAAATTACCATGTCAGTTGTCTCATGTATCTATATCGCCAATACTATATGGATATTGAACTGCCTCACGCACAACAGCATTTGCATAAAATTTGGGAACCTAATGAAACCTGGACCGGTTTAATGCATGCGGTTGCCCTACAGTTACAAGGCCGTAAAGCAACACAGGAACTGGAACTTTCCCTGATTAATCCGAATCATTTTACTTGAGCTTATTTACTATGGCTCAACAGCACGATTGCCGTGGACATAATTCCTTCCTGACGACCAGTAAAGCCTAGCTGCTCAGTAGTGGTGGCTTTAATACTGATCTGTGTCACATCGACATCCAAGACATCCGCGATACTTTGACGCATTGCCAAATTATGTTTCGCCAGTTTTGGACGTTCACAGGCTACGGTAATATCGGCATTATTCAAAAGATAACCACGATCCAGAATCAACTGATAAACATGTTTGAGTAATACCCGGCTATCTGCACCTTTAAACTCAGGATCTGTATCCGGAAAATGCTGGCCAATATCTCCAAGCGCCAAGGCCCCCAACAAAGCATCACAGAGTGCATGCAACACCACATCACCATCCGAATGTGCTTTCAGACCATGAGTATGCGGAATTTGAATGCCTGCCAAAGTGACAAAATCACCTTCTTCAAATGCATGCACATCCAGCCCCTGGCCAATACGAATTTGTGCGATCACCTTATACATCCTTTAGAAATAGCCAATTGAAATCTTGTACACTTGCTTTCTATTTCGCTATAGTTAGACCAAGCGTAACACAGTGAAAGTATAAGCGATCATGCTACTGAAAACTGATATAAAAATGTTGAAAATAATTGCAATGATGCTCGGTCTGGGGATGATTTCTACGGGCAGTTCGGCGATTACACTAGACTGTAATAACGACAGTAAAAAAACGGCTGCCATGAAGAAACTCTGTTCAGCAGCACTGGCCGAATCTCGTGAAAAACTTACAGACCAATACTTTACTGCTTTCCTGATTACTGATGCACCTGTACGCTTATTGCAAGATACCCAAAAATTATGGGTAAGCCGCTTGCAGCAATGCAAAACCATAGACTGTTTTAAACAGCAGTTCGAATGGCGTTTAGATGATTTAAATATCTATATTTCGCTGAATCAAAGTTTAACCCAGCATTATATCAAGTTTGAACAGGGGCAAATTGCCAAGCAGCCTGTTCATCTCAAGATTCATCAACTGACCAAAGACCGGATCAAGATTGAAGGCCTGGCATATCGCAATCCGAATAACCGGGCCGAGACGCAAACCATTCCCTTTTTAGCTTATACCACACCTGAGGCAAAAAATCAGATTACCGACAATGAAAATGACTGCCGCTATGAGTTTGACTATAGTAAAGCCATTTTAGTTGTCAGCAGCCAGCAGAAAGGTTGTGAGCGATTTACTGGCATTTATCGTTTATATGATTAAATAGCTAATCTAAAGTCATCAAAAAGCGAGCATTAATTAGTATCTAAATTTCCTTCTCCCTCAGGGATGAGAAGCACTGCTTCCCAAGGAGATAACCAGATATTTATAAGAACCTCTCCCCAGAGGAGCATGCTCCACACTCCTATAAAAAGAGGAAATTTCCTTGCTCATTTTGAATGGTTTAAAAATAATTTATGAAAGAACTACACTATTTTAAAGTTCAGATAACCCTTTAAAGATTTTTAAAATTCATCTTTAAAAAATAGCCCGAAAGCGGGCTATCAGTTCAAGCAGGATAATATTGAGCCACTTCCTGACCAATCATGGCTGCGGTTGCTGCTGATAAAGTCCACCCCAGATGACCATGTCCGGTATTGTAAAATACCCGCTCATGTTTGCCACGGCGTACTACCGGCATCATATTTGGCATCATTGGGCGTAAGCCAGCCCAAGGCACGACATGTTCGGTACACAGGTCAAAATTGCGATTGGTCCAGTCAATCAGCGGTTGAATCCGGTCCGCGCGAATATCGCGGTTATAGCCATTAAACTCGGCGGTGCCTGCAACACGTAAACGGTCCTTGCCTAGACGTGACAAGACAATTTTAGCACTTTCATCTAGCAGGCTGACCCAAGGCGCATTGTTCTGGCTCTGCTCATCATTTAACTGTAAGGTTATGGAATAACCTTTGACTGGATAAACATTGACCCGCTCACCGAGAATTTCAGCCAGCTGATAACTGCCAACACCTGCACATACCACAATGGCATCTGCATTAATTTCCAGAATATCCTCTGGAGAGGAATGGACATTTTCAGTACTGGGTTTGCATTTAACCCGAATATTCTGAGCTTGATAATCAACAGCGAAAACATCTTGACCAAACTCAAATTTTACGCCTTTTTGCATACAGGCTTTAGCCAGCCCGGTGCTAAATTTATGAATATCCCCGGTGGCATCGCTCTGGCAGTAAAATCCTGCGTAATAATCGCCCGTTAATGCAGGTTCGATCTGCTTGATTTCTGTATCGGAAATGGCATTTCGCTCCAGCCCCCCACTACACAACAAATCATTGACTTTGATCGCAACGTCATAATCTGTCTTGTTATGATAAAAATGTAAAATACCGCGTTTTTCCAGATTAAAATCAATACCTTCTGTTTGAGCAATTTCAAACAAACGCGCTCTGGCCAGTAACGCCAACCGTACCGTTTCTCGGGTATTGGCTTCGTAATGTTTGATATTGCCTAAAAACTCCATGAGCCAGCTGTATTTATGCACACTAAAAGAGGGATTGAGCAAAAGTGGTGCAGTTTTTTGTGACATCCATTTAATGCCTTTCAGCACCGTAGCTTTCTGGTTCCATACTTCGGCATTGCAGGCAGAAAGCTGGCCACCATTGGCAAAGGATGTTTCCATCGCCGGATATAGATGCCGATCCACCACGGTCACCTGATAGCCTGATAATGCAAGCTCATAAGCGGTAGTTACTCCAGTAATACCAGCCCCAATCACCACGACATGACGCATAGACACCTCCTTGATTATATTGATGTCTTTTCCCATCTGTCATGTGTACCTGAGAGCTTCGGTAGATGCATTGCACATCAATGCGGCCACCTTCCCCTTCGGTGAGTGATTGAACACTTCTCTCCAGAGTCTTTATCCATTATCACAGTCCTTTTGCCTGAGAGTTTCCTGGGAACTTGCTCCTTCGGCGAATGCAGAAGCATTTCTCTCCTGCAATAATGTTTTATTATCATGAGCAATTTATATACCATTTTTAAGAAATACGCTGTTTTAATTTATGTTAATTCACGTGAATCAATCTTTAATTGCTTATTTTAATCAATAATTTATTAGTTAAATTGAAAACTTCAACCCTATAGCAGATTTGTATATCTTTCTTACTTACAGTCACTGAGTCGCAGCCCTTTCCTAGGATTTGTAACAGTCTAAGAGTTAAATGATTAAAGCCAGTCAAAAGATCACAATTTGCTTAGGCTATTTTAATCACTTAAAACAGGTATGATCTGGAGCAAAATGTAGACTGTTTCATTATCCATTTAAGAATTTAAATCATCCAGGAAAGTACCAATATTAAGCTTCCTGCTGCGACCACTGTTTGTACGCTGATGATACTGGCCATTAACTCGCTATCACCGCCATATACCCGGGTTAAGATATAGGAAGCTGAGGCGGTAGGAAGTGCAAAGAACAGGACCAAGACCTGAGTAGTTAATGCATCAATCTGAAAAGTTTTGCATACTAAAAATGCAATGAGCGGCATTGCGAAAAGACGCCCGAAAGTCATCATACCCAGTGGCAACACCTCACGCTGAAAGCCCTGAAACTGTAGGGCAGCTCCCACACACATTAGTCCTAAGGGTAAACTGCACAGTGCAATCTGTTTAAGAAAGTGTTCTGACCCAATCCAAAGTGACCACCCCGAGAAATTAAATAAACCGCCTATAATACAGCCCAGAATTAATGGGTTTTTAGCCAAGCCCAGAATAATTTTGGTGAGCTGCATTTCGTGACTACGGGTAAATGCCAGTACCGATAAGACATTCACCAAAGGAATACACAGCACCATGATCACCGCGAAAATAGTCATACCCTGCTGCTGAAATAAGGCACTGACAGCGGCAAGGCCAATATAGGTGTTAAAGCGTAGTAAACCTTGGACATACACGCCGAAACGCGCATAAGATATCTGGTAAATATGACGCAAAATATACAATGCAATACTGACCACAGCCATAATGCTAAATACAACCAGCACCACATCTTCAATGACTGCCATTTGAATCTTGGCAGTGGCCAGATTTAAAAACAGCATCACTGGAAAAAGCACATAATAATTTAACTTTTCTGCACCGCGCCAAAAATCATCTTCCAGCCATTTTCTTTGTTTTAATACATATCCTAAGCTAATGAGACCAATAAGCGGAAACAGTACAGTGAAGATAGTCTGAAACATTGAGCAACTCTTGATATGCAGTTTTGTGGCAATCAACCCTAATTGCCTGTCAAGGAACAAGCATACAACAACCCTCGTATTACCGGATAAAAAAACAATGGAAAAATAAACGGATAATAAATAAGAGCGACTCTATCTGACTAATGAATAAATCGTTTAAATCCAGCTTTCTTCTTTTGCAATATTTAATACATCAACTTTAAGCCTTTCTAACTCTGAGAAAACTTTTGCGTCATATTTCGGACGAACTTTTTCAATTTTAATTTTTAATAAGTCTAAACTTCTTAAGAGCATTCTAAAAATAAGTTTCTTTCGGCCCAAATCATCTGTAGCCTTAAAGCTTGTTGGATCTATTCTCAAGCGGAAATCCATGTCCTGACGTTTAGGAGAATAATAAATCCGCTCATCAAAACTATCTTCCCCCATAATAATGAGAATGCAATTCCATTGCCTTAACGGAATGTCATAAGATTCATTTTCAATTTTAGAATTTATTGTTTTTTCAACAGCATTACGAGCTATACGTTCTTGATCAAACTGTTCTTCGCTTCTTAAAACTTCACAACTTAGTTCAGCACTTAACCATATTTTCATCAATATGTCCTGGTAATAAATTTTATTAAAAAAGCTTTCAATAAAGAATAAAGTCAAATCATTGAAGAATTCAGCTTGAATTTTTTTCCAGAATAACCAGATTTAAATCCACCAGAGGCTTCCCTACATTTTTATTTAAGGGATAATTTTCTATTTCACCTGTCAACCTATAACCACAGCACTCATAATAAGCAATCAATTCAGTACGAACATTGAGCACTGACATTCTGAGTGTTTTTCCCTGAGTATATTGCTCAGCAAACTCTAATAATATCCGACCACGACCTGAATTTTGCTGCAATGGATCTATGGCAAAACTGCCGATTTCAATAGCCTCATCAAATTCAGTCAGTCCAATACATCCGATCAACTGATTCTGGCTTTCCAAGACAAAAAGTTCAAAATTGGAGTGTGCTAAAAGTTCTTTTAACTGAGCCTCACTAGTTCGATCACCTGAGACAATCTCATTTTCATGCGTCCAACCATGACCGGAACGATAAGCCAGATTAATTAGTTCTACAATTTTCTGAATATCGATAATTTGTGCTAAACGAATATTATTATTTTGCATAGTTCAGGTATAAAAAAGCCAGACCGAAGTCTGACTTTAATTTTATTCACTTCTATAAAGCAAATTATTTTGGTTCAATCGGTGCGAACGGCGCAACTACATCCGCATTTTGTGCACGGTGACGCATAAAGTGATCCATCAGCACAATCGCCAGCATCGCTTCTGCAATTGGCGTAGCACGTACACCCACGCAAGGATCATGACGGCCTTTGGTCAGCACATCGGTATCTTCACGATCAATATTAATGGTTTTACCCGGAGTAGTGATTGAAGCAGTCGGTTTCAAGGCAATCGCAACACGAATGTCCTGACCGCTAGAAATACCGCCTAGAATACCGCCAGCATGGTTCGCCAGGAAGCCGTCCGTAGTAAGTTCATCACGGCTTTCATGACCAAACTGTTCAGCGACGCCAAAACCATCACCGATTTCAACACTTTTAACGGCATTAATCGACATCATGGCATGTGCGATGTCAGCATCCAGACGATCAAAGACTGGCTCGCCCCAACCCACAGGTACTTTAGACGCAATGATCTCAAGTTTAGCGCCACAACTGGTACCTTGCTCACGCAAAGACGTCACCAGTGCTTCAAAACGTGGTACTGCATCCACATCGCCACAGAAAAACGGATTGTTTGGAACTTCGTTCCAGTCCAGTTTCTCTGCTTTTTCAGGGCCGATCTGGGTTACATGACCACGAATCTCAATGCCAAATTTTTCGAAAAGGAATTTCTTGGCAATTGCACCCGCTGCAACACGCATTGCTGTTTCACGCGCACTTGAACGGCCGCCACCACGATAATCACGGAAACCATACTTTTGGGTATAGGTATAATCGGCATGACCCGGGCGGAATGTCTGTGCGATATTGCCGTAGTCTTTCGATTTTTGATCCGTATTACGAATTAACAAACCAATTGAAGTACCGGTGGTTTTACCCTCAAACACACCGGAAATAATTTCTACTTCATCAGGCTCTTTACGCTGGGTTGCAAATTTCGATGTACCCGGCTTACGACGGTCCAGATCTTTTTGCAAATCCGCTTCAGTCAGCTCAATGCCGGGTGGAACCCCATCGATGATTGCCATCAGGCCAACACCGTGAGATTCACCACAAGTCGTTACACGGAACAGTTGTCCTATACTATTACCTGCCATGTCAAACGACTCCTATGCTTGAATAGACTGAATAAATAAATCGCGGTAAGTACGGCATTGCTCTGCAGTCAATGCAAAGATACCAGTGCCACCTTTCTGGAATTGTAACCAGTAGAAATCCACCGAATTGAAATTTTGGCGCATTGCCCATTCTGAGTTACCTACTTCGATCACGATCAGGCCATTCTCAGTCAGGTAATCTGCAGCTTGAGCCAGCATTTTACGTACCAGATCCAAACCATCCTGACCTGCAGCAAGTGCAAGCTCAGGCTCATGATGGAATTCTTCAGGCAAATCAGCCATATCTTCCGCATCGACATACGGCGGATTAGATACGATTAAATCGTACTGATTTTCGGCTGGAATTTTTTCGAACAAGTCGGATTCAAGCAATGCGATCTGATATTGCTTGTCATGATGCTCAGTATTGATTTGCGCAACTTCCAATGCTTCTTTCGAAATATCGGTGGCATCTACTTCCGCTTCAGGGAAAGCATAAGCCAAGGCAATCGCGATACAGCCTGAACCGGTACACATATCTAGAATACGTTGTGGTGTCTTCGGATTCGGGTTTTCCGGCAAGTTATTAACCGCCTCACCCATTTGACCATGTTCACCCAGGAAATATGGGGCAAAACGGTTCTGGATCAGTTCAGCAATCGGTGAACGTGGAATCAGCACACGCTCATCAACATAGTAGGGTTTGCCGTCAAAGTAAGCCAGATTCAATAAATATGAAGTTGGAACTTTTTCATTAATACGGCGTTCCAGCAGACTTAAAAATTCGGCTTTTTCACTTGGCAATAATTTGGCATCTAGAATTTCAGCGTCCGCTTTCCATTCTAGTGACAGGGTTTGCAACACTAGCGCTGAACTTTCAGCAAAATAATCTTCTGTGCCTTGGCCCAAATGTGCATCGTATTGACGTAATGCTGTCACACCAAAACGAATAAAATCACGAATGGTGGTTAAATTTTCAGCGGCTTCCTGCATATGTTCAGGGCTAATAGTCGGTCGATCCACTTAAGGCGTCTCCAAGGTCATTTTTTTAAACGCCTTATGATACCTTGTTTTGCGTGCTTTTATAATGCTAAAAGCATGAAAAACACGAATTCTCTACGCCTTCAAAAATTATAAAATTCCTGTTTTTGTGAGTAATTATCAGCATAAATTTTGACTTTATTCGTAAATGTTTCAGTTAAATGCCGATGCTAATACTATGGCATTTTATCTGGAAGCTGATGCATAAGAGCGAGATTGATAAAGATTGGCCTGATCCATAATCAAAGCCAGCATACATTGACCTTGTTGCTGTTTGGCATATTTTCCTGACATTCTAAAATTACATTGCTGAGTCAGTTTACGCTCCCAAAGCACATGCTGACTGCGGATGGCAGCAGTCTGATTCGGATTTAATTTTAGATAAGTTTTATAGTTTTTCTTCAGGCGTTTATTGTGAAATTTTAGCTCTTTATTAAGGCATTTTTCAATTTTAGCAGTATTTCCATAACTGAAATTCATACATTGTGAATATTCTTTGGAATACCCCATAGCAGCCTGTGTTTGAGCGGAAGTACCCACAAAAATTGCAACTAAAAACCACGCAAGACGCATAACATCCCCTTTACCGAAAGCGGTACAATCCCAATAAATGTTTAACAATCAATATTGTTTAAATTATCCACTGATATTAACGTAGTCCGGACAAAAATCCTATGCATTTCTTGGAAAGAAAGATTCCACAGTTCCACAATTGAAAATTGGCCTGTGACCCTCATATAATTCATATTCAATCTTCAAACGAGCCTCTATCTATGAGCTATAAGCACAATAATCTTATGGCGATGCGCCAGAATTACTGGAATGATCAAGCATCCGGTCAGGTGCAGCAAGAAAAGGGATTTTTACAGTCAGCCTTGATACAGCATGGCGTATTTACCGATGCAACGCTGGAAGATGCCAAATATCTGTTCTTTGGCTTGCCAAGTATTGTGATTGTTAAAGGCTATTCTCTGGGCTTCATGCATGACAGCGTACAGCGTCTGATTCATCAACATATTCAAACAAATAAACAACAGTTGCAGCAACGATCTGAATTAAAAATCCAATTTCAAATGGCATAATGCCCTGTCTAAACTGATACTGGTTGGTGAATAATTGAAAGCTTGCCTAGCTTTTACTATGAATTCAGCCGCTTAAACTTTTTTAATACGTGCAGAAACGCTAATATCTCTTACAATGATTTATTCTGCTTCATGCTGATGATGAAAGGATCGAGTTTACATGTCAGATCAGAACGATAAGCTTAAACAACTGAAAACCTCCTCTATGGATCGACGCTTATCGATCGCAAAGGCATCCTTGCTGGCAGGCACACGTTGGGCGGCTTCTAGTGCAAGCTCCATGTTCTCGAGCGAAGAAGATAAAGAAAAGAAACGTAAAAAAGCCATGAAAGAACAGGCTGACTATCTGGTTGCAGAAATCGGTAAGCTCAAAGGTTCTATTGTTAAAATTGGGCAAATGATGGCGCTTTATGGAGAGCATTTTTTGCCTGAAGAAGTCACTCAGGCTTTAAATACCCTGAATAACCAGACAGTTGCACTGGCATGGCCAGCCATCAGAACCCAATTACAGCAACAGCTTGGTTCAAAACTGGATGACCTCACCATTGATCATGAGCCTTTAGGCACAGCCTCTTTGGCACAGGTACATCGCGCTACCCGAAAATCCGATGGTATGGAACTGGTCTTAAAAATTCAGTACCCCGGTGTAGCGGAAGCCATTGATTCAGATATGAGCCTGTTTAAGAACATGCTTAAATTGACGCGTATGGTGCCGCAAACCCGTGAGTTTGACCAGTGGTTCGACGAAGTCCGCGAGATGATGCATCGTGAAGTAGACTATCAGATTGAGGCAGATACAACGCGTCGTTTTGCTGCACGTTTGAAAGATGATCCACGCTATATCGTACCGACGATTATTGATGAATATTGCTCTGATCGGGTGTTGTGCATGACCTTTGAACGTGGTGTGCCAATCAATAGCCCGGTGATGTTATCCCTGCCTCAAGAACGCCGCAACCTGTTAGGCGAAGCCTCTCTGGAAATTGCAGTACGTGAAATTTTTGAATGGGGCGAGATGCAAACCGATCCGAACTTTGGTAACTATCTGGTTCGTCTCGGCAATGGCGCTGATGTGCATGACAAGATCGTTCTGCTCGACTTTGGCGCAATCCGCCAGTTTGACCAGCACCTGCTCAATGTTGCGCGCAACCTGATTCAGGCAGGCTATCATCATGACTCGGATATGATGGTCAAGGCCATGACGGGTTATGAATTTTTTGATTCAATTCCACAAAGTATCAAACCCGATATGGCCAAGGTCTTCTTATTAGCTACTGAAGCATTTAGCTCACCACTGAATAATCAGGAGCTGCCAGCCGGCGTAATGGACGAACATAATCGTTATGACTGGAAAAAGAGTCAACTGCATAGCCGTGTCATGCAACAGGCTTCAAGATCTATGGCATCGCGTTATTTCAGTGTACCGCCAAAGGAATTTATGTTTATTAGCCGTAAATTTATTGGTGCCTATACCTTTATGACCGTCATTGATGCCAAAACCAATGTACGTGCCATGATTAAAAAACATCTCTCTTAAAATAAATACCTCATAAAGACCCGGATGATTTTGTCATCCGGGTCAATTTTTATTCATTAAAGTTTTTTTTAATTTAGATCTTTCTTCTTATTTTCATTGATTTACATTTTAATTTATTAATCTTAAAAAACCTGTGAACTGACAATTAATCTTGTCACCTACGACATAGTTTTATCCTTGAGCACATGTCAGTATTAAAAAAATAATGTGACGACACCTTAGGATAATCAGAATGAATAATATGGTGAATAAAGCCCAGGGATTTGGCTTGTCTATATTGACCAAAATCGCAGGCAGCGAAGTATTAGACCAGTTGAAGCTGCGTAAATTTGTAGAAAAATCACTTTATCAAAGTTCAAAAGCAGGATTCAAAACTCTGAGTCAAACCCAGAAAATCCTAAAATCTGGCCAAAAGATTGAAAAACAGCGTCTGCCGCATCAATCCAAATCCCTATTTGACCTGAACTTGACTGAAGAACAGCAAATGACTTGTGATGCCATGCAGCAATTTGCCCAAGAGGTGCTATATCCTTTAGCGCATAATGCAGATCAACACGAATTATTTCCTCATGAGCTCTGGCAATACAGCACTGATTTAGGCTTGAATCTCTATGCCCTTCCCGAAGCCTTAGGGGGTGTTGCAGCAGAACAGAATATCGTCAGCAATATTTTAATCACTCAACATTTAGCACAAGGAGATTTCAGCCTGACCGCTGGTTTACTTACGAATTTTAGTGTCATCAATGCAATCACTCGCTGGGGCTCAGAGCAGATTCAGGCAAAATATCTGGGCGCTTTCGCAGAGAATCCTGAGTTAAAGGCCACCTTTGCAGTGCAAGAAGCCACGGCTGCATTTAATCCTTATCAGCTTAAAACCACCGCCATTCATAGTCAGAATCATTATCTCATTAACGGTGAAAAAACCTTGGTAATACTGGGAGAAATTGCGGATATCTATCTGGTCAGCGCCGACCTGCATGGCAAAGCCGACGTGTTTGTCGTGCAACGACATAATACGATGACTGTACAGAAGTCTCCGGCAATGGGCCTAAAAGCTACTGAAACTGTGACGCTTAAATTCGTAAATACCCCGGCTCAACGTCTGGGAGATGAAGATTTTGATTATGCAGCTTTTGTTGATCTGGGTAATTTAATGTGGTGTGCGATGGCAGTAGGCACCTGTGAAGCTATTAAGAAATATTGTGTGCAATATGCCAATGAACGTATCGCCTTTGGTGAACCAATTTCTCATCGTCAAAGTGTCGCTTTTATGATTGCCGATGTGGCCATTGAAATTGATGCGATGCAGATACTGATCCTGAATGCTGCGAGTCTGGCTGAATCGGGGCAAAGCTTTCATCGTGAGGCCTATCTGGCCCGTCTGCTCTGCGCAGAAAAATCCATGAAAATCGGCACCGATGGTGTACAGATTTTAGGTGGTCACGGGTTTACTAAAGAACATCCGGTAGAACGCTGGTATCGGGACCTGAGAGCCACTGCTATTCTCCACTCTGGCTTGCATGCCTGATCAGAAAGTAAAGAAGAATAATTATGAATCTACAAAATCCGCCAAAATTCAAACTCTTGATTGATCAAGCACATGAAGTTGCCGTCAATGTTTTGCGTCCGATTTCACGAAAATATGACAAGGCTGAACATGCCTATCCGATAGAACTAGACATGCTTGCTTCTGTGGTCGACGGTATGAATCATGGTAGCGAAGGCATGAATGCCGGTGCAGCAGTCAATAAACGTGGTGATGCAGACAGCAGTAATAAAAATGGCATTAATATGTCTACCGCCCTGAGTATTATTGAAATGTGTTATGGCGATACTGGTTTATTACTTTCGATGCCACGTCAGGGATTAGGAAACTCAGCGATTGCAGCCGTAGCAAATGAGGAACAATTGCAGCGTTTTCACGAAATTTGGGCCGCCATGGCAATTACAGAACCAGGCTGTGGTTCAGATTCCGCTGCGATCCGTACAACTGCAATCAAAGATGGTACTGATTATATTTTAAATGGTGAAAAAATCTTCGTAACTTCCGGTGAACGGGCAGATGCAGTCGTCGTTTGGGCAACTTTGGATAAAAAACTGGGACGATCAGCAATTAAATCATTTGTGGTGACCAAAGGTACCCCGGGCATGAAAGTTGAACGGCTAGAACATAAATTAGGGATTAAATCATCTGATACTGCCGCCATTAGCTTTATCAACTGCAGGGTCCCCGCAAAAAACTTGCTTGGTCATGCGGAAGTTGATGTCGCCAAAGGTTTTGCCGGCGTCATGGAAACCTTTGATAATACTCGTCCATTAGTCGCTGCAATGGCAATTGGTTGTGCGAAAGCTTCACTAGAACGAATTAAGGAGATTTTTGAGGAAAAGTTAGATGCCACATATGCTACACCGTATTTGCAAAGCTCCAATATCGCAGCACAAATCTATCGTATGGAAGCCGAATGGGAAGCCGCACGCCTGCTCATGCTGAAAGCTGCATGGATGGCGGATAATCGTAAACCAAATTCGCGTGAAGCCTCTATTGCCAAAGCCAAAGCAGGCCGGATCGGTAATGAAATCACCTTAAAATGTGTTGAACTGGCAGCAGCCATTGGTTATAACGAAACTGAACTTCTAGAAAAATGGGCACGTGATTCCAAGATTCTGGATATTTTTGAAGGCACTCAACAGATTCAGCAACTCATTATTGCCCGACGGGAATTAGGGAAATCATCGAGCGAATTAAAATAATGATTGCTCATTAAATAACGAATTAAAATTATTTGAGTTGATTAAACGATGGATTTTTTATGGGTTTAAGGCTATAAAAATTCATCTTTTTTTAAAATAAAATCAGTTCAATATGTACTCTATTCGTCCTATTCAGCCTCAAGATAATGCACAAATTGCCGAGGTCATTCGTGAAGTTTCTATAGAGTTTGGTCTTGCCGCAGAGTCCGGCTTTGCGGTAGGTGATTCAATTCTAGATAATTTATATGAATTCTATAACCAACCGTATGCAGCTTACTGGGTTATTGTGGATAAATGGAATCAGGTTTATGGCGGTGGTGGAATTGCTCCCTTACAAGGTGACGCAAACATTTTAGAAATTCAGAAAATGTACTTTTTACTTGAGATCCGTCAGCAAGGTTTTGCCAAAAAAATCTTAGAATTATCCTTTGAATTTGCACAGGCTCATCAGATTAAGGCAGTCTATTTAGAAACAACTAAAACGCTATGGCAAGCAATAAATCTCTATGAAAAATTAGGTTTTCAGCATCTACCTCAGCCTAAAGGCAATACCGGACATAGTAAGGCCTGTGAAATCTGGATGCTTAAAACTCTTGCAACTTAGAACAAGGTTTTATCAGATTTATAAGATTAGTGCAGAAATATAATACTTTTATCTGCACTAGGCTTGACTCTTATATATAGGCTACCTAACATCGAAATAGGTTTATTCAGGCATGGAATCCACAGTTTGTTTTTTTCTTCTTTCTTCAATCCAGCTCAATCTCAATCTTCATTATTTCATTCTCATTCTTTTAAATTTTCCTCTATTTTATTGAGTACCTTTCTTTTTGCTGGCTGCTCATCCTTGGGTGGAGGCTCTATAGAAAAACGTGCAGCTAAATTGTCTAAAGGCATTCAAACTGCGTATTCTACTCCTGCGGATACAGCTAATCGTGTTTCTCCTTTGATTGTGCAGCATGCGCAAAATCAGGGTGTAGATCCCCTACTAGTAGCAGCAGTGATTCGTCAGGAATCTACTTATCGTAGCCAAGCGACTTCTCCTGCAGGTGCGGTAGGATTAATGCAAGTAATTCCAAGATACTGGCAACAAACTTGTCCAGGTGATTTATATAGTGAGAACAGTAATATCCAGTGCGGTACTTATATTCTTGCTAAGTATAATCAATCATCTGGCAACTGGAAAAAAGCTCTTGCCTACTATAATGTGGGTCCGTCAGGTTATGAGAATAATCGCAAAATGCGCAAACAGGGTAAACGGTATGCCAAACAAGTGAAACAACATAAAAAAATATTAAAGAACTCTCTTTAATTACTTAATGATAGGAGTCCAATAATCATGCTTAGGCTATTTTAAGTAAATTAAGAAAAATTTTTAATTTCTCATCATAGTGGATTCTAGATTCGTTACTCTGTGTAGTCCATCTATAAGTTATTTCGCAACAACAATGTATGTATATAGCTAAAATAGCCAGCAGTAAAAAACCAGCGAATCGCTGGTTTTTTTATTTCCTGCATTTCAACAGCGGCATCTATACTTTGCAGGCTTGGTAGGCTCTTATAAGCCAAATCATTTCAACTTAGGACCCGCCCCGTAATCATGTGCCCAAAGCCATGTTATCGGGTTTTGAAACACGCTCTCTCCCTTAGATTATTCCTTTCAGGAAGCTCTAGCCGCTCCAGTACCTTTTATACATCTAAAAAGTGTCTAAGCTTTCGACTAAATTCCCCCCATAAAAAAACACCCCCGGCCTTTAGACCGGGGGTGTTTCGAATAATGAGCTGGCG